>DYKD01000005.1 GCA_020722765.1 Brevinema andersonii
TAGGAAGCATCTGGGATAGTAAATCGAGGATGACGAGGCATAAAATCTCCTAAAAACTCCTAATCCAGAATAGAATGAGAATGGAAAAGTCTTGCGACATTTGTTTTTTTCTGGTTATAGCTATTAAACAAACTAAAGACGAAAAAAGTCCCTGTTTTTTTAAAAAAAATATTGGTATTTAAAAAATAATTGGTAAGAAGGAAGATAAATTAACAGAAGTAAGAATTATAGCAAAGTTTGCTAAATACAAGTCTTTTGAAGATGCTGTGAAAGATCACACTATGTTGTTATTAAATAAAAACTATAAAAATGCATTAAGAAACAAGAATGATCCGGTGAAAATATACACAAAAGACATTCAGTCTGCCGCAGAAAGACTGTCCATAAAGAAATCAGCTATTTCTGATGCTTTCAAGACCATGACCAAGAAAAAACTCAGGGGGTTCGGAGAACGAAGACTTGAGCATGAGGATATGCTTGTTGTTTTTCTTGACGGAACACCAGTGAGTGGAGAAATGATGCTGGCAGTGATGAAGGCTATCGTTCTTACAACGACCGGAATGTCAAGAATTACATGGTTCTACTGGAAATTTTTAATGAGGATCATAATAAGATTAAAGATGCTAATGGAAACTATAACGCTAATTATACCAAGTTCGTAAAAAGCAGGGATAATAATGGTTGTGGAATTGTCGAATGCGATCTGAATTTCAGGCTTGTGAAGTCTTTGAAGGAAAAACTGGAAACTGAAGGTGCCAAGGTTTCCCTTTCGAAATCAACTTTTGATGAGAAATTGTCAAACAATTACTAGGACCGTTCAGAAGCAGCATTCTAGCCAGTCGAAGAATCTAACCAACCTGTTCCTCTGAATGAGAACCGTCCCGATTAAATTTGATTGCTTTTGTACAATCATTTCAACCGTTTTCGTCTTTTAATTCAGAACCGTCCCCATTTAGACAATAAGACAAGTTAATAAAAGTTTTGAGAACCGTCCCCATTTTATTTTTTTTACATTTTTCGGTCAATTCTTCAACTAAGGCTTCTTACTATCTCAATTCCTGAGCTTGTCCCGATCCTGTCTGCTCCTGCTTCTATCATAGAAAGTGCCTGTTCCTTTGTCTTGATTCCTCCAGAGGCTTTTACATGTACATGAGATCCCACATTTGCTCTTAGAAATTTGATATCCGCTACTGTAGCTCCGGATTTTGAAAAACCTGTGGAAGTTTTTATGAAATGCGCACCTGTATCTGTAACAATCTTACACATGCGGAGTTTTTCTTCCTGTGATAGCAGACAGGTCTCTATTATCACTTTTAGTAGAGCGTCAGAAGACCTGCATGTTTTTGATATCACTGAGACTTCTTCTTCTACAAGATTCCAGATGCCACTTTTTGCAGCGCTGATGTTTATTACCATGTCGATTTCAGAAGCTCCTGCATCCAGTACTGCCATGGTCTCCATCATTTTTATGTCTGATGTTGTTGCGCCCAGCGGGAAGCCGACAACAGAACAGACTTTTATGGACGTTCCACGAAGGATTTCAGCACATTGTTGCACATGGCATGGGTTGATACATACTGATACGAAAAAATTCTCAGTGGCTTCCCTGCACAGACGTTCTATTTCTCGGGTTGTAGCATCTGGTCTAAGCAGTGTATGGTCGATTTTTGAAGCTAGAATCCTTGCATCCATCATGTTTGCATGCCTCCTGTTCAGATATCTGGATATTTCATCCGCATAATGTAATTATTATATGTCAGTCCTGAAAAATCCCTCTTTTTTTACATATTTGCTTTCCTTCTATAATTTCTGTATTTTATCTGAAATCAAGTGTTTAGGAAATTTTGAAGATGAGCTATCATGTTGTAGAAGGCAAGAATAAGAAGCACAAGGTTCACATTTTCACTCTTAGCACATGTGGTTGGTGTAAAAAGACCAAAGCACTCCTCAAGGAACTGGATTGTGAATATTCCTATGTCGATATGGATCTCCTGGAAGATGGAGAGTCCGATAAAGTGAAAAAGGAAATGCAGAAGTGGAATCCTGCAAAGACTTTTCCTACAATCGTTGTCAATGACAAGCACTGCATCGTGGGATATGATCCTGATAAAATCAAGGGATTACTAGGGTAAAAACTAATGGATGAAATTAAGATAAGCGGACAGGAATTGGAGTTAACATATCAGAGATTGAAAAAAGAGGCTGAAGCGAGCGGTTATTATCTGAACCCGGATATGGAATTCACAAAAGATGTCATTAACGGCATACTTGTGAATGAGAAGCGTTACGGTTATTGGGGATGCCCTTGCAGAATTTCAGCGCGTGACAGAAAAAAAGACCTTGATATCATATGCCCTTGCGATTACAGGGACGCAGATCTTCAGGAATTCGGCCAATGCTATTGTGCTCTTTATGTCTCTCAGGAAATTGCTGAAGGGAAAAAGAACACTCATCCTATTCCTGAAAGAAGAGAATCAGGAGAGGAAAAAGTGTCCGCAACAGATCAAGAAATTGCTATTGCAGGAAAACTGTCGTACCCAGTCTGGAGATGCAAAGTCTGTGGATATATCTGTGCACGGTCCGAACCCCCTTTGAAATGTCCTATTTGCAAGGCTGACAAGGACAGGTTTGAAAGATATATCTAAACATCGATCAAGTATCCACCCAATAGATTCTTTTTCTATAAAACTGTTTTGTAGGAGATTAAATGACTTTTAAACTGAAAAGTATGATTGATTTTGTCACAAAAACCATAAGGTTCATGACGGTTGGGATGTGGACTGTTGATGAGTCCAAGCTTACAAAGATGCAGGTTTTTTTGGTCAATCTATCGAAAATCATTCATGTGACAATAAAAAAGTTTATGGATTACAGGATCCCGATGCAGTCTGGTACGTGTACGTATATCACCGCAGTTGCGCTCATCCCCATCATGATGGTCGTTCTTTCTGCGCTCAAGGTCTTCGGTGTTTTCAATGATCAATTTTTCAATGATATCGCTTCAAAGGCCGCTGACGGTTCTGTTTTTGGTCCTCTTGTGATGCTGTTCCAAGACGCACTTAACAGCACTGCTGGTATTGGAGGAGTTGTTGGTCTTGTCTTTTTTGTAATTCTTGCGTTCACGACATTCGGTACTTTGGAAGCCACCTTCAATACAATCTGGGGGACAAACAGGAAACGGCCCATCTACAGGCAGTTGACGGATTACATGTTTCTGATTATCATCATTCCTGTCCTTCTTTCAGCAGGAATATTCCTCTATTATAAGGTTGCCACATTTTCGATTCCCGGTGGAATCAAGGTCTTCCTGAAAATTTTGACGATTTTCATTTCTGTCTGGGCTGCCTTGTTCATGTTTTACAAGATCATGCCTAATGCGAAAGTGTCAGTGAGGCCTGTCATGATCGGAGCCATCATAGTAGCGTTCTCCTTTGCGTTGTTGATCTGGGCTGTGCAGACTGGTGTTGTCAATATCGGAAGGGCGAGCGTGGACAGTCCCAGCATACAGGTCCGTATCCTTGGTCCAATGGCTGTGATTCCCGTATCGCTTATTTTTTTCAACCTCCTTTGGATGATACTTCTTATTGGCGGAATTCTTATATTTTCCATACAGAGCCTTCATGGATATACGGGCGGGGATGAGTTCGCAAAAGTTTCACAGAAAATGCGCTTTGCTGTTGTTCTCACTTGCGTGGCTTTTCTTGTGAGAAGTTTTTATGACAAGAAGACCCCTCCTGATGTCATCGAACTTGGAAAAACTCTGAAAGTCCATCCAAACTTCATACATAGTGCCATGAGGATTCTGGCAAGCAAGAAGATTACAGGAAGGATAGAAGGTCCCAAAGATGTTTACACGCTCATGGTGGATCCTGCGGAAGCAAGGTTGATTGATGTCATGGATGCTGTCAATGAGGAATCCAAGGCTTTTTACCAGGTGAAAACCCCGCTTGTTGAGGCCGTGGGATTGTCAACGATTGACAGGGTGCAAGCCGTCATCCGAAAATCGAATGTCAATATGACTTTGAAAAATCTTGCACAGCAGGCAAAAATCCACGTTGTAAAAAAGTGATGCCCATTTGGTTTTCTATTTCCTTTTTGTGGGGTTGATATGGCAAAACTGATACTTCTTCGTCATGGCGAATCTGTCTGGAACAGTTTGAACCTTTTTACAGGATGGGTGGATATTCCCCTTTCAGCTAAAGGAATCGGCGAAGCGCTTCAGGCAGGCGATGTTTTAAAGGATATCCCTATTGATGTGATATATACTTCTGCGCAGATCCGCGCTATTGAGACAGCGGTTTTGGCAATGTCCAGATCATCACTTGGCAAGGCTCCTTGCGTGGTTTCTGAAAAAGGTATGATGGGACAACGGACAAGGATTTTCTCGGGCAAAGCACAGGAAGGGACCATCCCTTTGTACAAACATTGGCGTCTTAATGAGCGTTATTATGGGGCGTTGCAAGGGCTGAACAAGAAAGAGACAGCTGAAAAGTATGGGGAAGAGCAGGTTCATATCTGGAGGAGAAGTTTCGATGTCCGGCCTCCAAAAGGGGAATCGTTGAAAGATACTGCCATGAGAACCGTCCCCTTTTTTAAGGGGACCATCGTTAAGCAGTTGATGGCAGGGAAGACCGTTCTGGTCAGTGCGCATGGAAACAGTTTGCGTTCGATTGTCATGTATCTTGAATCGCTTTCTCCCGATGATGTTCTTAAACTGGAAATACCCACAGGTGTTCCCATCTTTTATGATTGTTTTTTGAATGGTAAGGGGCTTTCATTTGCCAGGAAATAGACCAGTAGGGATTATCCGGTTTTTGAAAACCAAGGATTTTTTATGAAGACTTTTCTTCTCTGTTTTGTACCGCTTTTTGTGGCAGTGGATGCTGTCGGTATCTTGCCGTTGTTCATCGGAATGACAGAAGGGTTAAAAAAACAGAGAGTCCAGAAGATTGTTCTTCAATCTGTGATCACTGCGTCCATTGTGGCTCTGACATTTCTGGCAATAGGCGAGACAGTTCTTCGTTTTTTAGGTATAACAATGTCAGATTTCATGATTGCAGGTGGAATCATCCTTCTTTTCATAGCAATCAATGATCTGATTTATTATGATAAGAAAACAAAAAAGCTCGATCCCGAAAGTTTGGGTTCCGTTCCCATTGGAGTACCTCTCATTGCAGGACCTGCTGTTCTTGCCACGTCCATGCTGTTGCTTCGTGAACATGGTTTTTGGGCGACCTTTTTTGCCATCATCACGAATGTGCTGATTGCAGGTGTTATTTTCTGGTTTTCCATCCCCATAAATAAGTTTCTTGGAAAAGCAGGTGCCAAGACCTTTTCAAAACTTTCCAACTTGCTTCTTGCTGCCATAGCCATTATGATTATCCGTAAGGGTGTCATTCTGCTTGTTGATGTGTTTAAATGATCAAAGATGTGATTCTCAGACCTGGAAGGGAAAAATCGGTTTTTCATGGTCATCCATGGGTGTTCACGAGCGCTATAAAAGACCTTCCTTCCCAGATCCTTCCTGGAGATATTGTCCGTGTCCTGGATCAGAAAATAGGGTTTCTTGGATATGCTTTTTGTAATCCTAAATCGCGCATAGCCCTCAGGATTCTCAGCAGAAATGAATCTGATTTCCCAAATGAGTCTTTTTTTTCAGAAAAGATGTCTGCTGCCATAGGGAGAAGAAAAATCTTCAATGTTACTGGACATGATTCTTATAGGTTGTTTTATAGTGAATCCGATCTCATTCCAGGATTGATCGCTGATAAGTATGGTTCATTCATTGTGATGCAGACATTGAGTGCAGGTGCTGAGCGTTTCAAAAGCTTTTTCGCATCAGCTTTGAAAGAGATGACTGGGGCGTCAGGTGTGATTGAGAGAAATGATGCCACTGTCCGTGGGTTGGAAGGCCTTTCCCCTTGCAGTGGAGTTTTGACAGGTGCGGGAATGCCTGCGGATCATGTCATAGAAGAGAATGGATTTAGGTTTTATGTGAATGCAGAGCATGGTCAGAAAACAGGATATTATCTTGATCAGAAAATAAACAGGAAAATTGTCGGATCTTATGCCAAAGAGAAGGAAATTCTGGATTGTTTTTCATATTCCGGAAGCTTTGCAGTACATTGCCTGAAAGGTGGTGCACGGAAAGTATGGCGTGTGGATTCTTCATCGTCTGCCTTGGAGCGAGGAACTGAAAATTTGAAACTGAATGATATGGACGAATCACTCTCACCTGCAGTGAAGGCAAACGCTTTTGAACTCCTACGTACATATAGGGAGGAAGGCAAACAGTTCGATATGATCATACTTGATCCACCAAAATTAGCGCCTACAAAATCACAGGCAGATAAGGCTATGCGCGCTTATAAGGATGTCAACATGTCTGCTATGAAGCTCTTGCGTCCTGATGGTCTCTTGGTCACTTTTTCCTGTTCTTCAGGAGTGTCTGCTGAGGAATTCAAGACAGTGACTGCATGGGCAGCTTCTGATGCAGGCAGGAATGTGCAGATTGTGGAAAGACTTGGGCAACCTGAAGACCACCCTGTATTACTCTCTTTTCCAGAAGGCGAGTATCTCAAGGGTCTGGTCTTGCGCGTATTATAAAACCTATTTCAGGAGATGATAGTTGGATAGGAATCCAATTTTGAGCAGGTTGGATGGAGTTGTCCTTCTGGATGTTTTTCATAGTCCTTTATGGAATGAAAGGGAGCGAGGAAGAGCATAAGAAAGATGCTGACTGTTGTCGTAGTTGGAATATGCCTTCCTGAACTGGCAGTTTGTGTAGTAGCTGCTGTAAAGAGACAGACAGGAACAGTTTGTATTGACATCCCTGTAAGCATTTTTTTTCAGTCCGGTTTTTTTATTGATGCTTCTACGAAAACCTTTGTTAAAACAAGGGGCATGATGGTTTATGTTTATTGGATATTTTGTATATATTTTCAGTTTGATTTTAGGAATATCAAGATACAATAATGAATTAGTTAAAGATAATATGCATTATAAGTTGATTAGGCGTGGTTATGGAATTTATAACTTAAGTAAAAAATATCAAAAAATTTGCCTTTTTTGAAAAAGATTATTATTTTGGCATTGACAATTTTTATATGGCTTCAAATGACGAATGGAAGATTTGCGATAAAGGCAAACCGGTACAAGAGGAAGTTTGAAAGCTAAGGAGGATCCATGAATCTGTATGTAGGAAATCTTTCCTACGAGGCTACTGAGGATGATCTGCGCCAGGCCTTCAGCGCGTTCGGAAACGTAGCTAACGTGTCCGTCATTAAGGACAAGTTCACAAACAAGTCCCGTGGTTTTGCTTTTGTCGAAATGGCTAGCGATGCCGAGGGAAATGCTGCAGTTGAAGGTATGAACGGTAAAGACGTGCGTGGTCGTCCCGTTAAAGTTAACGTGGCTCGCGAACGTACAGAAGGCGACCGTCCTCGTGGCGGTGGTTTCCGCGGTGGCAGGAACGGCGGAGGTGGTTTCCACAGCGGTTCTCGCGACGGTGGTTACTAAATAAAACGGTAACTCAGCGCCCGACCGGGTTTCCCGGTCGGGTTTTTTTTTGTCTTGTTTATTTCTGGTTAGGGAGGTTTTTTTCATGGGACTAGATATCGGTTTTAAAAAAAATGTAGCTGAGAAGAAAATCCTGAAGAAAAACGTCTATCTTTTCGGATGGACAAGTTTTTTTACGGACATGTCCAGTGAGATGATTTATCCCTTGCTCACGGCATTCCTCAATTCTCTTGTGGCTGAAACATCAAAAAGTATAGGCGCTTTTCTTGGTGTGATTGAAGGCATAGCAGAAGCCACTTCTTCTTTAGGAAAAGTCTATTTCGGTCATATTGCAGACAAGCTCAAGAATTACAAAGCGCTTACGATCATTGGTTATGCGTTTTCAGCTCTGAGTAAGATCATATTTGTATTCTCTACAACCTGGGGACATGTGCTTGGTGGCCGGTTCTCAGACAGGGTTGGAAAGAGTGTGCGCACTGCCCCCCGTGATGCCATCATGTCAGAATCTGTTGACAAGGATGAGCGCGGAAAGATGTTTGGCATACAGCGTGCCATGGATTTCAGTGGTGCTTTCATGGGTGGTCTGATCGCTTTGCTTCTTGTCCATTTCATAGGACCTTATTTCAAGGTTGATGGATTATTGACAACGTCTTTCTTTAAGACAGCTTTCATTATCTCCCTGATTCCAGCTGCTATCGGTGTCATCATCCTTTTCTTGATCAAAGAACCCAAAACCTTGAAGGATAAGGATGAGAAGAAATTTGTCCCTTTGACTTTCAAGGGATTAGACAAGAAACTGAGGATTTTCCTTTTTGCTACTTTTATTTTCGGATTAGGAAACAGTTCCAACCAGTTTCTTATTCTTGTATCTCAGGATATCGGTTGGACTCTCTTCTGGTCTACTGCCATGTATCTTCTTTATAATCTCATATCGGCATCCCTATTGCCCTATTTCGGGAAACTTTCAGATAAGATAGGCAGGAAGAAAGTCATCCTGACTGGATATTTCCTTTATGCGTTAGTCTATATCGGATTTGGTGTGTTCAAGATTCTGGATTTCAAATATGCCTTCATCGCATTATGGGCGTTCTATGGCGTCTATTCGGCAATGACTGAAGGTGTTGAAAAGGCTTATGTTGCAGATCTTTCACCTATTGACAAGCGTGGTACTACGTTAGGCCTTTTTGCTACAATTAACGGGATCGCTCTTCTCCCTGCAAGTATCGGTGCGGGGCTTCTCTATGTCTTGAATCCTGCATTCCCTTTTCTTGTCGGAGGAGTTTTGAGTCTTGTCGCTTCTTTCATGATTTTCATAAACAAGGAAAAGGCATAAGGAGATTATTTTAAGATGGATCCAGCTACGTCCTTCATAGCCAACCTTCCAAAAAACACTCTCAAGATGATGCAGAGCCTGCAGGAAATATTTTTAGGCAATGAGAATGAACTGACAGATTCTGACAACCTTCTGAAAAGTATCCTTGACAGTGCCACTGAATATGCGATTGTTGCGGTGGACCTCCAGAAAAACATCATCACATGGAACTCCGGGGCAAAAAAAATCTTCGGTTATGAAAAGGAAGAAGTGATCGGGAAAAGGAAACTCTCTTTCCTGATTCCTGAGGAGGAGAAAAAATCCTCAACTGACAAGGAGAACATCCGTAAACAGATAGAGAAGGGTGTCTGGAAAGGTGAAACCATAAGGAAACGGAAGAATGGAAAGACGTTTTATGCCAGCATCATAGTCTCACCTTTAAAAAGTCGGAACAAAGTGATTATTGGATCAATAGCGATTATCCGTGATGTAACAAATGAAAAGCTCTTGTATAGGGAAATTGAAGCGGCAAAAGTATTGAACGATAGCATTTTTGACTCTATCCCTTCAGGAATTGTCGTGCTGAAGCCTGATGGTGCAACTATAACAACGAATCTTGCATTCTTGGAATTTACAGGGAACCAAAATAAGCAGGTAAAAGGGAAACATCTTTGTGAGCTGTTGAACTGTGCAGATGCACCCAATGCCTGTGATACCTCCTGTTTTCTTCCTTCCGCATTGAAACGGCTTTTATCGACTCCGAATAGATCCTTGGACATTGAAAGGGAATTCAACATGAAAATCGGACAGAAAAGGATCCGCAGGTTTTTTCTGATAAAGATCATCAGGATGAAAGTAAGTGATGAAGAGACTCTCCTTGTCATCTTCAATGATTTTACAGAGAAGCGGCTCCTAGAACAGAAAATCCAGGGATATATGGACAACTTGAGAGCCAAGGTTGATGAGCGGACGCGTGAGATACAGAAGTCCAATAGGATGTTCATGGAAGAGCTTGAAGTCGCGAAATTGATGCAGAAGGCCCTTCTTAAAAACCATATCAATGAGATTCCAAATTACAAATATCTTTATAAGTTCTATCCCTCAAAACTCATTGGTGGAGATTTTTTCAATATACACAGAATCCGTGACGATTACTATTATTTCTATATTTCTGACGTCTCAGGTCATGGTGTTCCTGCAGCGATGTTGACAACCTTTTTTCATCAGGTCATCCGTGCCATGATCATCAATACGAACAGCCTTTCACCTGCACACATACTTACCCAGACGAACAAGGCGTTTGTCAAAGAAAATTTTCCAGGATCGCCTTTCGTCACTACATTTTTTTGTGTGTTGGATATCAAGACAAACAGGCTTACTTACTCTGTTGCAGGACATCACAATGCCATTCTTTTTAACAAGCAAGACAGGATTGTCCGTCCTTTCGGATATTTCAGCAAGCCTATTGGACTTTTGGAGGACTATGCTTTCCGTGAGGAAGTCATTGATATCAATGTCAATGACAATATTTTCCTGTTTACAGACGGGATACTTGAAGTGCTGGACATAGATAGCGGGAAAAGCTTCGGTTTCCAGCAACTGATGGATTTTGTCAAGATGCACATTGATAAGTCCGAATCTACAATTATAAAAGCCTTGATTGAATCACTGAAAAAGAGACAGGGGAGCCCACAGTTCAATGATGATGTCGCTATTCTGGATATAAAACGTGAAATTTAGTCGTTTCACTCCTGTTCAGAAAGAAGAAGAATCAATCCATGAAGTGCTTATAACCTGTATCTGTGATGACTGTAACTAAAGATGGAACAAGACGGTGATGCCAAGACTCTAAAAAAGCCATGTGGTAGCAGGGATGTACACCTGAATAAAAGCTGATTCTTAGATTACTTTCTGGTCAATGAGCTGTACGAATATATTGACAAGCTTTTCATCGAACTGTGTGTTTCTGTTATCTAAAAGTGTTTGTTTCGCAGTCTCTCTGTCGCGTGGCATTCTGTAGGGGCGTTTCGAAGTGATAGCGTCATAGGCTTCTGCTATGAAGAGTATCCTTGCAGTGATGGGAATCATTTCACCCTTGAGCCCTCTTGGATAACCGGATCCATCCCAGCGTTCATGATGGCAGAGTATGTCTGGAATGACATCCTTGAAAATCTCTATCCCTTTCAAGTATTCAGTTCCCAACAGCGAATGTTTTTTTACTTCCAGCATTTCCTTTGGGGAAAGGATTGTGGCCTTATGGACAATATCCATAGGGATGTTGATCATTCCGAGGTCGTGGAACATGCCACTGTAAGCGAGGTTTCCAATCAGATGTTGGTCCAAACCTGCCGCTTTTCCCAGAATCATGGCCAAACGTGCAACACGTGCGGAATGCCCCTGCATATAAACATCGCGTGATTCCAGGATTTTTACAAAGGAGACTATGAACTTGATGAAAGTCTCCTGCGAAGCCTTTAGTTTTGCTACAAGCTCTTTTTTCTTGTTCTCGGTTTCAGCCAGGAACTTGAGAGTCTGCATGTGGGCTTCTTCCAAAGACTGTATCTGTTCATAGTTGTTGAGGATGTCACGGTAATAAGTGCCAACAATCGCATCCTGTGGTTTCCCAAGGAGATTGGTGAAAGTGCTGTTGACATAAGCTATGATACCTTCTTCATCAACGGCAAGAACGCCTTCTTTGGCGTTGTTTAGGAACTGTTCAACTTTCTTTATGGATTCAACATCCTTCATGCTCTGTTCAGGAAGAATCGAGTTTTCCATGGGAACCTCAAAGGTATTAATCTTAATTATTTTATATATTACTGCTTTTTTCAGTCTTTTCCCAAAAAAAGTGAATTTAATATTTTGAAAAAACAGGGCTTCTTTCTTATATTTCAGAACCAAAACAGCAGGAAAATAAAATGCATATCATAAAGAATGAACTTGAAAAAAGCCTTCAGAAAACACTGTCTGGTCTGTATGGTTCTGAGCTTGGGGGAAAGGCCGTGTTGGCACCTTCGAAAAAGCCGGAATTCGGGGAATACACGACCAATTGTGCCATGGTGCTTGCCAAAGTGCTTAAGAGGAATCCGTTGGAAATCGCAGGAGAGATTGCATCAAAAGATATCCATAAGGGTATAGAAAAGATGGAAGCTGTCGCTCCGGGATTTATAAATATCCGCATTTCCCAGGCTTTTTATTCACAATATCTTGGAATGGTCATGGACGGATCCTATTTTGCAACAGACCAACCAACTGAAAAAGTGATGCTTGAATTTGTGAGTGCGAATCCTACTGGTCCTCTGAATGCTGTCAGTGCGAGGGCTGCTGCAGTAGGTGATGCACTGGCACGACTCTTGAAATATACGGGACATGATGTTTTCACTGAATTTTATGTGAATGACGCTGGAAACCAGGTGCGCTTGCTGGGGGAATCCCTTCTTTATCGGTACAGGCAGTTGAAAGGGGAAGACTCTCCTTTAAAAGAAGAGCATTACCAAGGTGAATATCTGATTGACATGGCAAAGGGAATTGCTTTTGTTGAATCGGAATTTTCTGGTTTAAAAGGGGATGATCTGGTTTCTTTCTTTAGCAGGTATGCGATTGATTATCTTCTCTCCACACAGAAAAAAGACCTGGAAGTTTTCCGTACCCGTTTTGACCAATGGTTTCTTGAATCCACATTACATTCTGGAAACAGGCTTTCTGAATCCTTGGAAGTTTTGAAAAAGAATGGACATGTGTTTGAAAGTGAAGGCAAGCAGTGGTTCAAATCCACATCTTTTGGGGATGAGAAAGACAGGGTTCTTGTCCGTGAAGATGGGACTCCGACTTATTTCCTTGCTGACATTGCCTATCACCATTCCAAGATCTTGCGTGGCTTTAACCGAATCTATGATTTTTGGGGACCGGACCATCATGGTTATATTCCCAGGATGAAAGGAGCCATGCAGGCACTAGGATTCGATCCGAAATCTTTTGAAGTTTTTATTGTACAACAGGTAAACCTTCTTGATAAAGGCGAGAAAGTCAAGATGTCAAAGCGTCAAGGAAAGATTATCCTGATGCGTGATATTGTCGCTGAAGCAGGTGTTGACGTGACAAGGTATTTCATGCTCATGCGTAATACGAGTTCCCATCTTGATTTTGACATGGAACTGGCAGTCAAACAGTCCAATGAGAATCCTGTCTATTATATCCAGTATGTGCATGCTCGGATTTGCAGCATATTCAGGCAGTCAAAAGAGAAGAATATTCCGCTTTTAACGAATACAAAGGCATTGGAAAAATACAGCTTGAACGCAACTGAAAAAGAAATTGTGAAACAAGTCTTGATTTTCAATGAAATGGCTATGGAAGCTGCAAAGCAAATGGAACCGAACATCATGTCCCAGTATCTCTCCAATTTAGCCGCCATGTTCCATAAATTTTATAACGAATATTCGGTTTTGAATGAACCTGATCAGGATGCCAGAAATGCGAGAGCTCTTCTCATTGCTGCTGTCCGTGAAGGAATCAGAAGAGGACTTGATCTCCTGGGAATCAGCGCTCCAGAAAGCATGTCAAGGAATGAAGAGAATGAGGGTTGAACATCCTAAGATACATTCTGTAAAGGAGCTTACACTCCTTATCAAACGTGATTTGGAAAATGCTTTTTCCAGGCTTTGGGTCATGGGAGAAATCACTAACTTCAAGAAAAGCCCAACAGGACATTTCTATTTTGATCTGAAAGACGAAGTGGCACAGATTTCTGTAGCTTTGTTCAAAGGGATGGCTCTCAAAATGAACCTGGCAGGAATCCTCGGCCTTGCCTCGCTTTCCCAGTTGGATGATTTCAGGACTGTACAGGCCAAAGTGAATGGCAAAAAGGTAAAAGTATTTGGATCCATCAGTGTATATGAGAAATCAGGGCGTTACAATCTAATCGCTGAAATCGTTGAGATGGAAGGTCTTGGTTCCCTGCAACAGCAGTTTGAAGAACTGAAGAAGAAGCTTCACTCAAAAGGATATTTTGAACACTCAAGAAAGCGTACGCTCCCGGAATATCCTTCCAGCATTGGTATCGTGACATCTCCCACAGGCGCAGCCATCAGGGACATGCTCAATATTCTGAAAAGGCGTTGGCCGGACATCCATGTCATTCTTTATCCTTCCCTGGTCCAAGGAAAAGAGGCCGCTGCGGATCTTGTCCAAGGAATCAGGATTTTCAATCATTATAGGAATGTTGATCTCATCATCATAGGTCGAGGGGGCGGGTCGATTGAAGACCTTTGGGCATTCAATGAGGAGATTGTCGCTGATGCCATATATGAATCTTCTCTGCCTGTCGTATCTGCTGTAGGTCATGAGGTCGATTTTACAATCGCGGATTTCACAGCAGACCTGCGTGCTCCAACACCTTCAGCAGCAGCGGAACTGGTAGTGAAGGTGAAATCCGATGTTCTTGAAAGAATCCATCAGTATGGACAGGATATGGAAGAAGTATTGAAATCTGAAGTCTCATACTTGCGTGAAAAGCTGGTGCCCTATTCGGATTCTCATCTCAAGAAAAGCCTTTTACATGCGATGTCCCTTTTTAAGGAACGTATCAAAGCCTGTTCAGAACGCAAGATGGCCAAAGCCCTGGTCCATCTGACTGCCCAGTATGATTTGAAGCTTGGGCATGTTTCTGAGAAGCTGTTGGCAGTCATGCAGAAGATCCGAATCGCATGGGAAAACAGTTTCCAAAAAATCTCAGACAAGTTGAATCTTCTTGATCCTTTGGATATATTAAAGCGTGGTTATAGTGTGACGTATGAGGTCGGTTCCGGTCGGATTATCCGTGATGGCGCGGATATCAGTGAAGGAGGGCTTCTCCGCACAGTGTTACATAAAGGCGAGCTTATTTCAAGAGTGGAAAGAGGTGCTGAAAAATGATAGTTCCATCATACCAGATTGCAGATTTATGGAATAAGCATAAGATCCAAGGGATAGATCTTGTTGTTGATCTTACGCCTGAAGGACTTGATTCCCATGAGATGTATCACAAGTCAATGACCAAAGAGACTTATGAGAACCTGATTTCAGGTCATACAGGTGTTTTCAATTTTGTCTATAATCCTGTACTTAAGGATTTCCTCCTCAAGAATTTTTCTGAATATTACCAACCTGCGTATCATGAACGTATCTCCATGCTCAAGATGCTCATCAGACAGTATGAAATGACGAATGAGTTTTCCAAAGGTAAAAAGACAGTCTATAAGAAACGTTTTGTAAAGAGTCTGGAAACGATCAAGGATGTTGATGGGAAAAGGATACTCGTGGAGTTCAATCAGGAAGTGGATCTCAAGGATCTGGATGTCATCCGTGTAAAATTCAACGAGGAATATACTCTCAAATATACGACGTCAGAAAAAGGGATACTGCTGATTTATGATACGAAAGGATATGTGAAGAATCCGCAGCTTACAAAATTGCAGTTCCAGGTCAGAAAGATTTTCCATGATATAACATACAAGCGTGTCCAGTCTGCTGATGTCACCCGGGGATTTACAAGCTACTTTAAGACATTCGAGGGGAATAATCCGAAGGTTGTTGTATTCTGTGGAAGGACAGAAAAGAACGAGTATCTCTCAAAACAGATCAGGGCTTTTGATCCTTTTGTGAAAATCATCTGGGTAGAAGTGGAAGATCTCAATAAGAATGCGGACGATATTTTTGACAAGATACTTCCAAAGCTTGGTTCTGATTATGCCTATGAGACATTGGTCTATGACCAGGAAGACAAGACAAAAGAGAATATGCCTCAGGGAGAAATCAAGGATTTGAAGGAACGAATAAATATATTGTCCCGTGATTTCACAATCAAGGAATATATAGAGATTGAGAACCATCTTATTGACAAGATGAGGAAGTTCGTTGTAAGAAACCAGTTCGCACATCTCAACAACATCTTGGATGCTTTGAAGATTTCCAAGGATATCATATTTAACAAGTTGCTGGACGGGTATCTTGACTAAAAGCGCATTCACTTTAGAGGATATCCGCTTCATGCGGATGGCTGTTGATGAATCCATGCGACACTGGGGGGAGACTTCTCCAAATCCTTCGGTAGGAACTGTCCTTGTAAAAAACAATAAAGTCATTGGAAAATCTGTCACTGCCATTGGGGGAAGACCGCATTCTGAAGCGGCATTACTCCAGAAACTTGGCAGGAAAGCTTTTGGTTCTACAATGTACGTCACTCTTGAACCCTGTTCGCATTATGGACGCACCCCCCCCTGTGCTGAGCTTGTTGTAAAAAGTGGATTGGCAAAAGTGTTTGTCGGTATGAAGGATCCTAATCCGTTGGTCAATGGGAAAGGAATTCGTATCATCAGGAACGCTGGTATTCCCGTGGAACTTGGGCTTCTTAAGAATGAATGTGCAGAAGTCAATGAATGGTTTTTTAAAAAGTTCCATTCGCAATATCCTTATGTTATTGTCAAGGCGGCTCTCTCCTGGGACGGGAAGATTGCCACTCAGAAAGGTGATAGCAAGTGGATATCATCAGAAGAGTCCAGGGGGCAAGCTCATTTTTTACGCAGGACTGTGGATGCTGTGATTGTCGGGAAAGGGACTGTTCTTGCTGATAATCCTTCTCTCAATGTCAGGAATATCGTTTCAACAAGAAATCCGCACAAAGTTGTCCTTGACAGGGAAGGGGATCTGTCTGCATCATTGGAAATTTTTAAATCTTTCAAAGGGGAGCAGGTTTTCTATTTCACTTCAAAAAAATGCAAGAACCGTTTTCATAAGGTATCCCATATCCGTCATATTCCTGTTTCTATCGACAGGAGAGGGCTCAATTTGAAAGAGATCCTTCTGGCTTTGAAAGCCGAGGGAGTTGATTCGATCCTTTCAGAAGGCGGAGGATCCTTGAACGCATCTTTGTTAGAGCAAGGTTTTGTGGATAAGGTCATATTGTTTTTGGCTCCAAAACTGATTGGTGGAAAAGAGGCGCCCACTTTTTTTGAAGGGCATGGGGCTGATACTGTGATGCAGGCTTTGCGGCTTAAGGACATTTCAGTGACACAGATGGGGAATGACATGATGCTGAAAGGTTTTCTCAGGAGGTATGCCTGATGTTTACAGGCCTGATCCGAAGTCTTGGAACTGTGGGAAGCTTTACATCTGGAAACCTGGTCATCAATGTTGATAGAGGGTTTCTCACAGGCATGAAGACAGGCGACAGTGTCGCGGTCAATGGCACTTGCCTCTCTATCACTTCCATGACTGAAAGTTCTTTCACTGTTTTCGTTTCTGAAGAGACGAAAAAGCTTACCACTGTTTCTATTCTTGGTCAGGGCTCTACTGTGAATCTTGAAACACCCATGCGTCTTGGTGACATGCTGCATGGTCATCTTGTCCAAGGGCATGTGGATGGAATAGGTATGGTTGAGGAGTTTCACAGGAGCGGGCAGGGCTGGATCTTGAAAGTCAAATATCCAAAAGAACTGGATGCCTATATTGTCCATAAAGGTTCGATTGCAGTAAACGGGATAAGCCTTACAGTAGCAAAAAAATATTCACTGGTTTTTGAAGTGGCCATCATTCCAGAAACAGTGGATCGCACATCGTTGAAGACCATAAGGAAGAATGACAAGGTGAATCTGGAAACGGACATGGTTGCAAAATATGTGGAAAGCCTTTTGAAAACCGAAAGATAAGAAAGGCGGTCACATTTGATATTGGACAAATTCCTGAAAGGTGATGGACGGGGGAAGGCTTTTTTTCTTGCACCCATGGCGGGGATTACTCATAGCGCCTTCAGAAGGCTTGTATCTGATTTTGGCGGATATGATGCGCTTTTCACTGAGATGATTCATGGACGTGCTGTTCTCCACAGAAAAAACGAGGAATCACCGTTCACTAAGAAACGGGAATGTGAAGGGGATGTCATTTATCAGCTTCTTCTTACAGGAGAAGAGAATCTCTCAGCAGTTATTGACAATATAAACTCTATTAATCCTGCAGGGATTGATTTGAATGCGGCATGTCCTGCTCCAGAAGTCCAGAAATACGGTTCGGGCTTTGCCCTTTTTATGGATCTTCCCAGATTTGCAAAAGTGTTGGAATCACTTAGGAAATACTGGAAAGGCTCTCTTTCTGTGAAATGCAGGTTGGGATTTTCTTCGGATCATTGGGAGCCGCATTTTTTCGAAGCCTTAAAAATCATTCGGAATTCGGATATTGATTTTCTGACTGTGCATCCAAGGTTTGCTGGCGAGAAACTGAAACGTCCCGCACGTTGGGATCTGATCCCTGAAATCAAGGAACATTCAAAAATTCCATTGATCATCAATGGTGATATTTTTTCTATGGAAGATGTCCAGACCCATCCATCAACTTTAGGATTAGCAGATGGATATATGATTGGCAGGATGGCTGCTGTAAAACCCTGGATATTCAATGAATTCCAGGGCAAGAATCCGATCATATCCTATAGGGAAGTATGGAGCCGGTTCTATGATTATGCGCGTGAGGACCTTCCTCAAGAAATGCTTCTCCAGCGTGTAAAGGATTTTACCGCTTATTTTGCAAGGAATTTTTTCTTTGGGCAGGAACTGTTTGGGCAGATACAGCATGTGAGTGACATAAGTACGATGAGAGACCGTGTCATGGCTTTTTTAGGGAAGTAGCCACAGCTTGTATTGAAACCTTCGTTACAAGGGATATGAGGTCTTTTTCTGATTAGTTGATTTTGCAGTGACGTATGGATATTTTTATTTTTCCTCTCGCAGGAAAATTGATTTTTTGCCGAAGGTAGGCTTGGAGATGTGACGATGAATTCCTTGAAACAAAAACTTGTAAAATTAGATGGCCTTCTCAATGGTTATAGAAATGTGGTAGTCGCTTTTTCAGGTGGAACTGACAGCACTTTCCTGCTACATCGCGTTTCTAGGCTGAAGGGTGTTTCTGTTTCTGCTTTCATTGAGGCCAACGTTTTCTATCCAAATTGGGAAACTCATGAGGCTGTGGCTTTCTGTAAAAAACATAAAATCCCATTCCATGTGGCAAGGACAGATGTCTTGAAAAACAGGAAGATTGCTGATAATCCTCCTAACCGTTGTTATCATTGCAAGATAGGAATTTTTTCATCAGCCATTAGGCTTGCAAAAAAAAAATCTGCCATTGTTCTTGATGGAACAAATCTAAATGACATGAAAGATTATCGTCCTGGTCTTAAGGCATTGCAAGAGCTTGGTGTGAGAAGCCCTTTGAAAGAATGCGGTTTCACAAAAGAGGATATTAGGAAAGCCTCCAGACAGGCTGGGCTTTCTACTTGGAAGAAGCCCGCCATGGCATGTCTTGCATCCAGATTCCCAACAGGTGTGAAAATTGATGAAACCGGATTGAAAATGGTGGGAAAAGCCGAGTACTATCTGTGGAAAAAGGGATTCTCACAGGTTCGTGTGCGTTGGGACAACGGATCTGCCAGAATAGAAATCTTACCTGAAGAGATGGATAAAGTCGTTGGAAAGGATTCAAGAAAAGCCTTGCTTGCAGTATTCAAAAAGATCGGATTCAAGAGAGTCTTCCTTGATTTGGAAGGTTATAGGATGGGGTCAATGAATTTTAAAAGTCTTTCAGAGGATAAAAAAGGAGCCAAAATTGGATAAGTACAAGCTGAATGAACTGCTTGAAAAGTACAAAGCTGGTGAGATATCATCTGATGATATGGCTGGTTTTCTTACATCCCATGATTATACGGAAATGAAGGATGTATGTATTGACAATATGCGTGGATTGCGTACAGGCTTTCCTGAAGTGATTTACGGCGCAGGCAAGACTGCAGAGCAGATAAACACGGCTATCAAAAAAATGAGAGGTTCAAATTCAGTCATACTGATCACACGTTTGGAAGAATCTGTTGCTGCTAAAGTCATGGCCGAAAATCCGGATGCAACAGAGAACAGGAAAGCACGCACAATCAGGATAGGAAAACCCGTTCAAATGAAAGGAAAGGTCTCAGTTGTATGCGCAGGCACGAGTGATCTTTATTGTGCTGAAGAGGCCGTTGAAACTGTGGAAGCCATGTCTGTGAATGTTTTGCGTGTTTATGATGTAGGAGTTGCAGGACTTCACAGGTTATTGGACAGGGTGGAAGAACTGAAGAATTCAGATGCTCTTGTTGTTGTTGCAGGGATGGAAGGAGCTCTCCCCTCAGTGGTAGCTGGTCTGGTTGATGTGCCAGTCATTGCAGTTCCTACAAGCGTAGGTTATGGGGCGAGCTTTCATGGTCTGGCAGCCCTTCTTGCCATGCTCAACTCTTGCGCTGCAGGGATTTCTGTTGTGAATATTGATAATGGTTTTGGAGCTGGTTACCAAGCTGCATTGATTGCAAAAAAGAGGGATAAATCATGATCATATTGCATTATTATTGGAAATATTGATAAAGTTTTAATTTCCCTGGAGGTCTCCTGATGTCTACCCCCGCGTTTCTTGCTCCCAAAGCTCCTGTCATGTTGCATGGAGCTGATTATAATCTTGAACAGTGGCTTGATTTTCCGGATGTCCTAAAAGAGGATATTAGGTTGATGAAACTTTCCAATATGAATGTCATGCACCTGGGCATTTTTCCCTGGTTAAAGCTTGAACCAGAAGAAGGAAAATTTGATTTCTCTTGGTTGGACAAGGTGATGGATTCCCTGTTTGAGAACGGGATTTTCACGGTTCTTGCGACTCCAAGTGGTGCCAGACCTGCCTGGATGGCTGAAAAGTACCCAGAAGTGCTGAGAGTGAACGGGATCAGACAGTGTCGATTATTTTCAATTTTTTTTTCTAAAAGGTTGACTTTTGCTTGGAGCATACTTATTTTTTTTTTAATAACGATAAAATATCCTGTTCGTTTTGCATCTTGATGTAATTGGAGTGACTGGTTTTTGCAATGGAGATACGCTTTGGATTTGAAGAATCAAATGTGTGTTGCTTTTAGGATTAATCAATTGTTATGATAGGAGGGTGGGTATGTCAAACATTGCATTATTGCATCTGTTGGTTGTCATGTTGCCTTTTTTGATTTTCGCTGATGAGGCGGACATAGTGTATAGCGTTCCGTCTGATGATAAGGTGGTTGCTCTTACTTTTGATGATGGGCCAAATCCAGAAGTAACACAAGGGTTCCTGGAAGTTTTAGGGAAAGAAGATATAAAAGCCACTTTTTTCTTAATTGGGAATAGGGCGAGACAGAATAAGTCTCTTGTGAAGGCATTATTTGATGCCGGGCATGAAATAGGGAATCATACTATGGATCATCTGAATCTTGCCCAATTAGATGATAAGCGAAAGGTGAAGTTGCAGATTTCGAAGTTGCAGGCTTTGATAAAAAATATAACGGGCAAGAAACCTGATGTTTTTCGTGCTCCGTTCCTATCTTATGATGATCATGTTTTTTTAGTTCTTAAGAATGAATCTCTCAGACCCATAAATGCATCTGTTGACACAAAAGATTGGATGGAGACCATGACTTCTGATGAAATAGCCAATACGGTCATGGCTAAGATACATCCTGGTGCCATAGTTTTAATGCATGAACAAGCTCGTACTTTGAATGCCTTGCCTAAAATGATTTCCCAATTAAAGGAACAAGGGTATGAATTTTTGACTGTGACTGAACTTATAGGGCGAAAAAGGGAATAGAAACAATACCTTGACACATGGTGACAACGTACCGGCATACCCGAAGTTTTGCGTCCGCCGTCAGGCGGTGGCATGTGTTTTTGCGATGGCTGCGAGCAAAAACCATGACAAGCAAAATTTGGGTGAGCGAAACCCTCCTAAATTAATTTTAGTCCGTATTTTGTATATTTTTCAAAAGTATCGTCTTGTGACATTAAAAAATAGCCCTTTTCAATTGCATACCAAATAATCATTCTATCAAATGGATCTTTATGGATATCTCTTGGTAATTTATAAAAAGATGATAATGTTTCATAATCAATATTTTCAATTGAAAAACCAGATTTTAAAATTACAGTTGGAATTTTATCAGGAAAAATTCCATTCAACTTAAGTTTGCCAATAGAGTATTTTAAGCTTATTTCAAATAATGAAATTGAACAACATACAATTTCATTATCCGTAGCTTGTAAAACTTCTAATTCATTTTGAGATAGCTTTGAATCATCAAAAATTGAATGAAGTATGATTTGAGTGTCAATTAGTACTTTCATAACCCCAAAAGTTCATTATCAGTAATTTTAAAACCACTGGTTATTTTATATGACGCTTTGCCTTTTAATAAACCAAGATTCCGTTTTTTATTAAGATATTTTTTGTATGGAATTATAACTCCAAGTTTTTCGTGGCTTTTTCCATATTCTATAGCGATGGTTTCACCATTTCTCACATTTTTCACAACATTAGAAAAATTTGCTTTTAAAAGGGCTATTGTCATTGTTTTCATGTCTAAAAGATAATATTTAAAGGACATGTTGTCAAGTAAAATTAAAAATAAAAAAAACAGCTTGACTTCTTTTGTAATGTTTTTGTATATTAGAAATAGACTAAAATGTGGAGTCAAGCTATGATAAAACCAGAATTAGATTTTTCTTCAGAAATTCCCTTATATATGCAGTTGACTGAAATATTGACCACTGAGTTACTAACGAAGGGCTTTAAAGTGAATGATCCATTTTATACTGAAAAGGAATTGTTATCTCGATTTAATACCAGCTCTATCACCATTAAAAGGGCAATGAGTATATTGGTAAAAAGGGATTTGATATATAGGCAGAGGAAGAAAGGCTCTTTTGTAAAATCACTGCAAATTGCAGAAAATGGCAAACTGATTGGAAAAGATTTGGTAAAAACCATATTGTTCATTTTCCCGAAAACTGTCAAATATGCGGAAGTCAATTTTTTCTATTCATCCCTTTTGATGCAGATGGAGCTATCTTTAAGTTTGCGGAAATTCCGTTCTGAAATCTATACGAGCGGAGTTTCTGAAATCAAGGATGATGAAATTTTTTCCAGGATCAAGGAGAAAAAGTTTGCAGGAATTTTTCTCATAGGTGGTAGTTTCAGCAAAAAAATCGTAGATAGGGTCAGATTTTCAGGGTTACCTGCGGTCGTCGTGGATAGTTTGGATTTATGGAGCGATTGTTATTCTATAAATATTGAAAACCTTTTAAGTGCCAAGACCATGACTGAATATCTGATACAGAATGGACATAAGGACATTCTCTTTTTCGGGGTGAGGAATCATCCAATAAGCGCGGAAAGAGAGACCGGATTTCTTTCGGCATTAAGAGAGGCTGGTTTGGACGCTCATCCTGACCGTATTCGCAGATGGAAGGGGTTTGAATTTGAAGGTGGTACGAGCCTCATGCAGACTGTTTTGGATGAGAGAAAAATTTTACCGACCGCTATTTTTGCGGCAAATGATGCGATGGCTATTGCTGCCATGAAAACAGCTATGATGAATGGACTGACGGTTCCCAATGATATCAGTTTTGTCGGGTTTGATAATGTTCCTATGGCTTCTCAAATGCATCCTGGTCTGACAACGATGGATGTCCCTCTCGAAGAGATCGGGAAAAATTCAATCAGGCTGTTATTTGGTCAGATGGACAACGTTAAAATCCAGGAGCCTAATATCAGGATTAGGTCAAGATTGGTAGAAAGGGAATCAGTAAAAAAAATGGGTAACGTTTGATAAAAAAGTCAGATATTTTGAACTTCAAGTAGCCATTCCTTTTTTTTGTCTTAATCTGCGTCTTGCTTCAGGAGAAAGTTTCAGTCTGTTTTTTTAGCTTTTTTTGAAAAAAGGCTTGACTTTTTTTATTATATTTAGTATATTACAAATAGACTAAAACTTGGAGTAACTGTGTGACAAATTCTGATTTAGATTTTTCTTCAGAAGTTCCATTATACATGCAGTTAACAGAGATATTGACTTCTGAAATCATGAATAAAGGCTTTAAAGAGCATGATTCATTTTACACTGAAAAGGAATTGCAATCTAAATTTGATATTAGCCCTATCACCATCAAAAGGGCAATGAGCATTTTGGTTGATAGAAATCTTATTTACAGACGGAGAAAAAAAGGTTCTTTTATCAAATCATTGCAAGTTTCAAATCATAAGGGATCTGCAAAAGAGTCAGTAAAGACCATTCTTTTTCTTTTCCCTAAAACTGTCAAACATGCTGAAGTCAACTTTTTCTATTCATCTCTTCTGATGCAAATGGAATTGGCATTGAGCTTGCGGAAATATCGTTCTGAAATTCATACAAGCGGTATTTCTGAGATCAAAGATTCTGAATTATATTTAAAGATCAAGGAGAAGAACATTGAGGGTATTTTCCTTATTGGAGGAAGTTTCAGTACGAAAATCATTGATTCAGTGAGGTTTTCGGGAATCCCTTCAGTCATAGTCGATTGTTTGGATTCATGGTCTGGTTGTTATTCTGTGAATGTTGAAAATTTCCTAAGTGCTAAGAAAATGACCGAATATCTGATACAGAATGGTCACAAGGATATTGTTTTTTTGGGGGTTAAGAATCATCCTATTAGTGCTGAGCGAGAAACTGGTTTTCTCGCAGCATTGGAAGAGGCTGGTCTTGATGCCGATCCTGATAAGATTCTCAGATGGAAAGGGTTTGAATTTGAGGGTGGGGCAAGCCTCATGCAATCTGTTTTGGATACGAAGAGGAATTTGCCATCTGCTGTTTTTGCTGCCAATGATGCCATGGCTATTGCGGCTATGAAAGTTGCTATGACGCATGGGTTGGTCATTCCCCGGGATATTAGTTTTGTCGGGTTTGATAATCTTCCTATGGCTGCACAGATGCACCCTAGTTTGACTACCATGGATGTGGTACTGGAGAATATGGGTAAACACGCAGTAGAACTGATGGTGAACCAACTCGCAAATGTTGTTCCTGCAGAGCGAATGGTCAGAATAGACCCACAATTAGTTGAAAGAGAATCAGTGCTTAAGAAGTGAATAGATTGATATTTTTATGGATTTTGGAGGTTTTCATGAGAATTTTTAGTTTGATGGTTTTTAATCTCTTGCTTATTGGCACCTTGTTTGCCCAGACAGCTCAAAATATAAGTGTCAATAATTCAGTCCGTGGTTACAATACAATAAGTTTTTCACCAGCACCATCAGTTTCCCCAATGTGGTACAAGGTCTATTCTTCTCCCAATCCCATTATGAGTGTGGATGCAAGCGGTGTCAGATGTCTATCAGATCACTTTTTGGATTTATATCGTGATGGACAAGGGATTGGTGGATGGACAACAACATTTATGAGTGTTTCTGAGGTTTCTGGAGATGTCAATTCAGGAACTCATGCGATTAAGGCGACAAGTAGCGGTAATTATCAATTGTTTGCTTTTAACTGGAACAAATACATGGGGTCTGACAATGCTTCAGAGGCTACATCGCTTATCATGTATATTAAAAGATTGTCAGGTGCGACATCAGTCAAGGTGAGACTTAATTTCGTAAAAAATAATTATCAGACTTCAAATGTGACGATTTCGGGATTGACAACCTCATGGAAAAAGTATGAAATTCCGATTACAAGTTTTTCACAGGGTTGGGGGATGGCGAATTTAAAGACAAATTTAAAAACCTTAAAAGAGTTAGCAGTCATGTTTGATTCGGCGTCAGTCATCTCTTTTGATGATGTATCACTGTCTAAGGCGGTATTGACAAATTCACTTTCATTCACCTATGGGGATCCGGCTTATGGTGTTGGCCTTGATTCGAGCGAAGGTCAATATTTCGCTGTCACTCATGTCTCGAATAACTTAGGTGAAAACAAGACGATAGTTGCAGGGCAAAATTCCACTGTGAGTTCATACGCAAATACTCCAGTGAAAACTATTTTAGGTTTAAAAGGAGGGCTTGTTGTTGCTGAAAATGTTCCTCCTTACTGGGCTGAGGCGTCTTATTCATCAGCGGATTATATACGTATGCCTATTGATACTGATAATAATGGAGATTTTGATGTTAATCCAGGTCTTTCTGTCTCTGTCTCCAATTCTTTTGATGGTGATGGGGCCATGGCGATCTCTTATCATTCAAGTGAATGGGCTACTACAGGTATTGGGGATACCATCAGCATAGTAAATGGGAAGGATATCTCCTTATATGATACGTTGGTATTTTGGGTAAAGGGGTTATACCTTGATTCAGAGAATTGGACTTCACCGGCAAGTGACGCTGTTCCTGCGTATAATGTCATGGAATTAAGTTTGCAGACACGGAAGCCAAGTCTTCTATCTCCATACTATATTTCTCTAAACGGGTTGACATCTGAATGGCAAAAGATATCGATTCCATTTTCAGCATTCGGTAATCCCTATCTCGGTATGGATTCATTCCAATTCTTGGTATTTAAATTTGCGGCGTATACAAAAGGGACATTTCTGATTGATAAGATTATGGTTGAGAAAAACGGAGCCTCTCCCTCTTTTGAAGAGGCCTTTCAGGTGCTATCCGTTTATCCCAATGATGGAGCTATGAATGTATCCTCAAAGTCGAAGATTTCAGTCCGTTTTAATCATCCTATAAGGAGTATGGGTTCTGGAATCAAGATACGTGAAGTGGCAATAACGAATAATGTTACTAGAATAAGCAACGGTTTCACATTTAATCCGGATGCTACCATGGTGTCTGTTGACTTTGCATCTATGGATTTGCTTTTAAAGTCCGGGGTTGAGTATGAAGTTGAGGTTATGGCTGATATTATGGATGCCACGGGAAGTCCGTTAGGAACATCTTTTAAGTATCGTTTTACTGTGTCTGATGTGCTTGAGATTGGGGAAATCTCTTTTTCAGCCAATCCTTTCAATCCGGAATTGACGACGGACAATTATCTTTCTGTATTTGTATCTGATCCTGTCGCTGAAATCAAGGCTGTCTTATTTTCTCCCTCAGGGTCACCTGTCATTGTTTATGACGAAGAGAATTCCACTAAAGGGACTTCCACAGAGAAGAAGATCAAAATTACTGGAAAAAATGCAGGGGGAGACTTTTTATCCCCTGGGCTATACATAGTACAGCTTGATGTGAATAAAGGTAAGAAGAAAGAGTATAAGACTCTGGTCATCAAATAATAAAGAGGAGTCAACTGATGTTAAAAAAAATTCTGATTATTTCCTTGATCGTTTATGGGACTATGGCTTCAGGCGATGTATTTGTGGATAAAGGTGTTGGAGCTGCTTCTATCGCCATGGGAGGGCAATCGGTCGCAGTAGGGCAGGATATTTTTGCCCTGTATTGGAATCCTGGTGCTTTAGGTTTTTTAGAGGGGAACAGTATTGGCGGTATGTATTCATATCGCTATGGACTCTCAGATATGGTCCACCAATTCATTGCGTCTGCTCTCTCGTATAATTTTATACAGGATAAATCCAAGTTTATTTTGGCTGCTGGCTATGAATCATTTGGAAGTGGGACTATTTACAACGAGGGTGTTTTGACTGGTACTGTAGTTTTTAACTTGAAAGGGAAATATTCCGCAGGATTAGCCATGAAATATATGCGATTAAGCGTAGGTGAGGATATTTCAACTTATGGTTTTGCGACCGACTTTGGAATTGATCTGCAATTAGGAGGGATAGTATTTGTCGGGTATTCTGCAAAGAATCTCATTTCAACTCATTTGAAATATGATGGAACTGTTGGGACAACCCCCTTTGCCCGTGAGATTGTTTTGCCAATCAAGCATAAGGTGGGTATTGGGTTAAGTAAACAAAAAATCGGTAAAATAGAACTGGGAACTGATCTCCAATCTTTTAATATTGGGACGGAGCTGTCTATACTTTCTTTTTTGAAAGGAAGATATGGTTTTTCAATAGATTTTGGTTCCATTACTGATTTGGATAGTTCTTCTATGCGTCGTATGGAACATGATTTCGGATTAGGTTTTAACGCCGGAAGGGTTAAGTTTGATTATTCTGTTTCCCTTGAAAGTGATTTGCCTTTGACCCATTTCTTTTCTGTGTCTGCGGTCTTTGGCAGCCCTAAGATTTTGAATGCATCTAATTAATTTCATCAGGAGTTGTATATGTTAATCAGAAATAAATTAACTTTATTTGTTATAACGGTTTTCTTTTTCTTAGGAATTTCGGGTAATATACTGCTTAATGCACAGGAAGATGAAGAGACAGAGACTACAAAAGTTGAAACTGTGAAGAAGACTCCCAAACCTGCGGCAGATGAGGAAGAGGCTGTTGTAGAGAAGCCGGCCAAAAAAGTGAAGAAGGCTCCTAAACCTGCAGTAGATGAGGAAGAATCAGATGAGGAAGAAGCTGTTGTTGAGAAGCCAGCAAAAAAAGTGAAGAAGGTTTCAAAACCAGTAGCAGATGAAGAAGAGTCAGATGAGGAAGAGGCTGTTGTTGAGAAGCCAGCAAAAAAAGTGAAGAAGGTTTCAAAACCTGCGGCAGATGAGGAAGAATTAGATGAGGAAGAGGCTGTTGTAGAGAAGCCGGCCAAAAAGGTGAAGAAGGTTTCAAAACCTGCGGCAGATGAGGAAGAATTAGATGAGGAAGAGGCTGTTGTAGAGAAGCCGGCCAAAAAGGTGAAGAAGGTTTCAAAACCTGCGGCAGATGAGGAAGAATTAGATGAGGAAGAGGCTGTTATTGAGAAGCCAGCTAAAAAGGTCAAGAAGGATCCAAAACAAGAAACTGCTGATGAAGAATTTGATAGTTCAAATGCTGGGCCTATATTGGAATTGGATGGGGAGGGGGGACAAATAGACCAAAGTATTACAGATGATAGTGATATAATTATTGAAGAGGAAATGATAAAAACTCCTGATACAAAGCAGGATTCATCAACTTCAGCTAAAAAGAAGAAGCTCGTTAAAAAAACAAAAGAAAAAAAGGAGGCTTTTGGCAAGTTAGAGACTTTTGAAGAAGAACTGGGTTGGGATTATTGGTTTGGATCCGGGAATGACAGCCGTTTTAAACATGAACGAACCAAAAAAGATTCTTATGCTGGAAAATATTCATTATATATGGAATATGAGGTGGGGCTGAACTCTGCGGAGAATTGGATTCAAGCTGTAAGGAATTTTTCAAAGCCGTATAATATGTCTGGGAATAGAAGTCTTGTTTTTTGGCTGAAATCATCTGGAAAAGGTGGGACTTTGTCTGTAACTCTGACGAGTGCAGGAAAGTCCTATGTTTTTATGGACCATTTTGTATTATATAATCCGAATGGATGGGTAAAAGTAACTGTCCCGCTTACGGCTGCAATGAATGAGATCGATTTAAGTGCTGTTATGGGATATTCGATTGCTTTTCACGCGGGAATACCAGTATCTGCCCTCAAAGAACAAAAAACTGCTGGATTGATTTATCCCATAAAATCAATACCCTTTAGGAATTTTCTATATATAGATGAGGTTTCTCTGGAAAAAGGAGGGAATAATTCTATTGATCCAGGGAAAATGACTGTTGACTATTCAGGCTCATTGAATGTTGCCTACAATAATAATGAATATACAGAGCCGAATATGACATCACAATTGGCTGTGGATATTGCCCTCAATGCTGAAAAGTATGCTATTAATGCGAATCTCTCAGTCCCTGTCTCCTTTCCAGCGGAATACTTGCCTGGAACTTATGGGGATGAAGTCAGAATGCAGACTTATGATTTTACTTCTAAACAGTGGGATTGGAATTATGCCAGACCCATTTATGTCTATTCTTTGAATGCTTCTCTTAATAAATTGAAGCCTTTTATTGACAGTATCATGTTTGGGAATTTATCTTTGGATTATGATACCCTTGCTGTTGGTGCTGTTTATAATCAAAATGGTGTAAATGCTAAGGGGACATTTCCTGATGCCTTTAAATATAGTACTTTTTATGCTAGCCAAAAGAGTGGCGGATATTCGATCGGGGGAATGGTTTCCCCCCTGTTGACACAAAAAATCCCTGGCTTGGAAATAACAACCGTTTTTCTGAATGATACGCGGAAAGGGAGGATTGTATCAGAGGATAACACTTTTCAATCGAGGGTTTATAAGAATTTCCAGAATTATGGCATTCATGGTGTTGAACGGATCAAGAATAGCAAGAAAAATAAAAAAATTGATGAGATTGTCTTAGAAGCTGCTTATTATCTTTCTTCAGAGGATAATATGGGGACTGCACTCCTTAGTCCGGATTATAGCAGGGAGGAGAATTTTGTTCCAGGCTATGTCTATCAAGGGAAAACGAATGACAGGCTTCTTACAGAAGATAATGCTTACAGGTTTGCATTGGTTTTTAACGGTATTGGCGGTCTCAACTTGAACCAGAAATTTGAGTTCAGAAAGATCGGGGCGAACTATATGGGCGTTGATACCAATACTTTGGCATGGCTTCCCTTTTTGGAATATAATGTAGGTAATAAGTTGCATGCGGAAGTTCAGGAAAATTCTGATATTTTGATAAAGTCCTATTGGAGAGATCAGTTTGGTGCTTTTTCAGAGACAAAGTTCACTATACAGAATCTTGATTTAAGTTGCCGTTTTGATTATGGTAGGCAGGATTCACGCCCAGAATATAGGTTTAAGAATATATCGGCTTCGGCAGGATATGGGCTTTATAAGTTCTATCTTTCATACGATTTTGACTTGAGAAATTTCGAGAATATCAATTTCACTCCGGAAAATGAGAAAGGGCTTGCGCATGAACTGGGACTCCATTTCATGTTGGACAACAATACTCTCATTAAAACAGCTTATGGTCTGTTCGATTACACTGAAAATGATTCTGTTGTCTATGATAATCAGACTTTTTATGTATATTTCAGCCATAGGATTTTAGCGAATATCGTCCTTTCAGGTGTTGCAAAGAATGTGATAGCGAATGCCCAGGAATCTGTACCTTCTATGATTTTGACAGGCAAAGAGAATTATCTTAAAGGTTCTATAGAGACCTATTCTTATTATAATCTGTTTCTCACTATAGCGTTTTAATCGTAGCATGAGGAGATTGCCATGACCCGTAAAATCCCGGTTGCTCTCTTTTCCTTGGTTCTGTCTTTAACTTTCTTCTGTTTGAATGATATGTATGCCCAAGATGATGACTTTAGCGGGTTAAACCGATATCGTTTATCAGATTTTAACGGCAGTTTGCAAGGTTGGTTTGTTGCCAAGGAATCAGAGAGTAAAATTGTCAATGTCATGATTGCCAAACCGAATGATGTTTTTTCAGATCCTGCAGACAGGGTTGGCAGAGGAAATGGCGTTCTCAAGCTGGATTTAAAATATGGTGTTTCTTCCTGGGAATCTGGGATGATAAAAATGCATCCTTTCGAAGCGGATTGGTCGAAGGTGGTCGCTATTCAGTTCGATGTCTACCTTGAGGAGGGAGGTCCCAATTTATTTGCCACTCCTTTTATCATGTCTGACCAGTGGTCGAAGTGGTCACAGGATAAGAAACAGACGCCACTTACTGGAGGGGAGTGGGTGACTGTCACTTATCTTCTCAAAGATCAGGAAAATATCGATGCCACTAAGATCAGTGCCCTCGGTTTGTTGATTTGGGGTCCCATTGCTTCTCCTTACGAAGGTTCTGTATATGTTGATAATATTGTCCTCATTTCAAAAGGGGAAATGTATGCCAAGCCTGTTCTTCCTACATTGGCAATCAAGTCGAAAAAGAATATAAAAATTACAATTGACCCTTCCAAAACAGGTGGTGAAGTCAGCTCCAATCTGATTTCGCTTAATTTTGGTGGTAACATGAGTGGTGATGAACGTCTCTTGAAATATTTGAAATATGCAGGTCCTGGCGGACTTTTCAGGAGTTGGTCTTTTGGTGATTATGGGAATCAGATGCAGGCTGTCAATCCTTCAAAAGGAAAATATAATTGGAAAGAATATGATGCTTATATAAAGGACGTCATGAATGCTGGCTGGAAACCTTTGATTACATTGGGGGAATGCCCCTTTTGGAATGCTCCCAAGGATAGTAGCGGGAAGCCAAATGTGAAAGGACCCCCGCTAAGTTTTGAAGCATGGGCGCAGATGGCAGCAGATTTTGTTTTCCATTATAATAAGGAGCTGGGGTTAGGGATCAAATATTGGGAAATTTGGAACGAGCCTGATTTGAGCATGTTCTGGCAAGGGACTGAAGCAGAATATAACCAGTTGGTTAAACTGGCATCTGAAGCTATGAAAAAGGTGGATCCCTCAATCACAATTTTAGCAGGGGCATGGGCAAACCCTTGGTCGATTTCAGCACGTGTGAAATCGTTATTGCGGGAGGCTCCCAAAGTGGATGTCGTTTCTTATCATAACTATCTGACTTCTCCCAAATCAAAAGAGCAGGTGATTTTCAAGAAAATCCCAACTTTGGAAGCCCCTGTTTATAAGAACAATCTGTTTTTGAAGGATATTGCCAAAGAGTTGCAATTATCAAAAGTCCCTTCCATGATGGTTTCTGAGATGAATATCACTGCGGATATTAATTATGACCCAAGGATCGAAACCATGTTATATGCCATGTATTGGGGATCGGCGTTATATCATTATGTCCATCAAAATTTGGATGCAGCAGTCTATTTTGATTTTGCAAATTTCAGCTTCGGTTTGATAGGACACAAAGCCAGACCTGTTTATTATGTTTTCCCTTTGTTGATGAAGAAAGCCATGTTCCCTGGTTCTAAGTGGCTCAAAGTGGATGGGGAAGCGATTGATTTGAAGGTTTTGGCTCTGAAGAAGGATAATTACCTTAATATTGTTGTTCTTAACACATCGCAAGAGAATGTCCAATATGATGTTTCGTTTGATATTTTGAATCCGCCGGCAATTTCAGAATTCTATCTCTATAGGTTGGATGACAAGAATACTGGTGAAAAAACAATTGGAAAAGTACCGTATACTCCCGGTATGAAATTATCGTGTCCTCCCTATAGCATTTCCGTCCTCAAAGGAAAAGTTAATCCTGAAGGTAAATGGCCTGTCTTGGCTAAATATACTCCTGCGCCTTCTCTGGGAGCTTTGGGATTGGCCTCTTCTGGGCAATTCGTATTTAATGGTGAAAAAGCCATGTTTTCTTTGGCTAAGACACCTGTTAAACTCGATGGTAGTTTAGTTGAATATGCTTCATGCCAACCGATAAAAGTTGGCAATGCGAAGAAAGTGACTGTCGGAAAAGATGTTTGGCAAGGAACATCAGATGCCAGTGCTGAGTTCTTTTTGATGTATGATGCTAAGAATCTCTATGTGGCTGGGCATGTAGCTGATGATGTCGCCCTATTGAATAATCAGACGGAAAAGAATGATGTTTGGAATGGGGATGGTATTGAATTCTTGATTGGTACAAAGTACAATCATAATTCGAGAGATGAACGCGGTGAATATGATTACCAGTTATTCCTTATCCCTGCTTTTAATGATAAGGGGAGTGGGGTGAGAACCATGCTGTATTCCGCATTTGGTCAGGGAACGGGTATCAGATCGCGCGAGTTGCTTGATAGCGCCATGTCAATAAAAAGGACTGGGACAGGGTATGATTTTGAGGCCAGAATCTCCATCAAAAACTTTCCTGAGTTAGCTTCGTTCAAATCTGGTGATGAATTCAGATTCGATATCGGATTAAACGATGCGGATGTTGAAATACGAGATGTACAGTTGTATTGGAACGCTGAAGATGGTGGAGCTTGGAATAATCCGGATTTCTGGGGCGTTGCTAAACTGAAGTGAATTGCGGAGGTGCTATGATGAGAAAATTAGTTCTACTCATATCTTGTGTGATGTTTATGTCTGGCTTTTTGTTGGCAGAGGAAGTCTCTTTTGACGGAGAATGGCCTCATTCCTGGTTTGGGGCTGGATCCGCGATCAAGGTTTATCAGACGAATACTCATATTTTTGTCAATCAAAATGAGGCCTATCAAGGAGCATCATTGAACATTTTGGATTTGGTTCTGTTTGAAAACTCTTCCCCTTCTAAATCAGATTGTTTGGTTCTTCGCTGGATTTTTGATCCTGAAGCTCAAGCAGGTAATACTTGGACTGTGGCTGTTGTCGCACAACCAAGCTGGACTTTGTTTGATATTGATGGCATGAAATACCTCTCTTTCATGATCAAGGCAAATGTGGAAGGCTTGAATATGGAAGTATCCATCAGAGATAAGGATGACGCTAAAGCCAGTGCCGGGTGTTTGAATAAATATGTCAAAGATGGCGTAGTCGGAACAGAATGGAAGAAGGTTGTCATCCCTCTTGAGGAATCCTATTTTTCCGGGCTTTCTTCCCTTAAAACTGAACAGATTCGGGCCATTGCCTTTGAAGATAATGGGAATTGCAGGTCTGATGTCGAAGCTGTCCAAAAAGATTGTATTTTGTACATTGATAATCTTGCATTTAAAAAGAAGTTGAAGTGATTTTTTATATTTTAGTTTTGGGTATTTTATGAAGAATTTTTTATTATTGACATTTTTTTATCTTGGTTTTTTCAGTGTTGTGCATGCCAGTTTTGATTATTTAGGCCGTTATCCTGCCAGTGATTCCCTTGCAGGCGCTTATGTTGCTGGGGACGGTGTGGAATCCATCAACTTCAACGTTGCTGGTTTAGCTTCTGATTTTAAGAATGGTTTTTCTTTCAGATATATGGGCTTGAAGCAGGATGTTGTGTCAAAACAGGTTTCAGTTATTGGGGGAAGTCTCTTTTTTACTTCAGCCTCAGGTGTTTCTACAGGCCTTTTTATGGATTTTTTCGATGTTGCTTCAATCTATAGGGAATATTTTTTCAGTATCCCTTTCGTCTATTCTCATGCCGCTCATAAAGGGAATTCTATCAGCTACGTCGCTTTAGGTGTTGCGCTAAAAATGTTCTCGTGGTCTTCTGTTTCGGATGGGAGTGAGAAACTTTCCATACGGCCGACAGTCAATGCGGATATTGGGTTGCGTTTAGGTGTGCTTGAGACTTTCTTTTGGGGAGTTTCTGTCCGTAACCTCTTGCCTGTAACTGTTTCTCTTGATCTCAATACCTCTGCTGAAAAGATGGCACCAGAATTGACTTCAGGATTTCTTTTCCCGTTTGTCGTCTCTCAGAGTCTTGTAGATAAAATTTCCTGGTATCTTGATTTTTCGCGGCAGTTCCAATTTGCCGAGTATTCTTCCAAGATGAGATATGCTTCTGGTATGGAGTTCAGTATGGGGAACAGCCTGTTCAAAATAAGGGGAGGCTTGGCTATTGATGACCCAGATGACGAAGCATTTGTCTTTAAGCCTGCATTTGGTTTTGGTATCGGAGTGGGGAAAGCCTCATCGTATGAAATGGATTTAAGTTACAGGACTTCGTATGCTTCGCAATTCGGTTTTTTTAATTTTTCCGTCAAGATAGGATTTTTAGGGAAGCCTCATACATCTGAATACTCTGATGTTGGCACTGGACCATCCGCTGACAGGACTGAACAACCAGCAGATGATATTGCTGCTGAAACTCCTATTGTCACTACAATCGAAAAAGAGAAGCCTGATAAAAACAAGATCCGTTTTTCCATGCCATCAGGAGAGTATGAAAATCCGTTTATCCTGGAGATGACCCCGCAACTAGAATGTATGTTATATCTTACTATGGATGGATCTGACCCGGATTTGGATTCTTACAAGGTTCAGTTTACGGGAAAACCCATAAAAATCAAGATTAAGAAATCGACTGTATTGAAAATACTTGTTGTTACTCCAGGCATAGAAAATGATACAATCTATACAAAGTCGTATTCTTTACTGGATGAAGGGAGTTGATTAACATGAAACAGTTGGTGTATTCGGTTTTAATGTTTATTTTATTGACGACAGTTGTCATATCTGCGGCTACTTTCCCTTTCCCTCAATCGAAAACTTATCCTTATGGGATTAAACCTAACAATTATACTGCCAGCCAGATGAGTAATCATATTAAAAATAATTTTGATACTTGGAGGAGTACATATCTTGTTACAGATGCGTGTATGGATCCGGCTACAAAGAGGGTGAAGCGTCCATGGAATTCAGATGATACAGTATCCGAGGGGATTGGCTATGGAATGCTGATTTTGGTTTATATGGATAATCCAATAAATAATACACAATCTGATTTTGATGCTGTTTTTGGTTATTATGAAGATCATTTAGACGCTAATGGTTTGATGAATTGGCAGATTGGTTCTGATTGCAGTACTGTAGGAGCTAATGCTGCAACAGATGCTGATGAAGATGTTGTGCTTGCATTGCTCATGGCTCACAAACAGTGGGGAAGCTCCGGAACAGTTAACTATCTCTCAAAAGCTACAAATCTCATATCCAAATTGATGGCATCTTGTGTTGAAAAACCCACTTATTATCTGAAACCTGGGGATGTTTGGGGAGGTAGTGATTATCAGAATCCGTCCTATTGGTCACCAGCTTGGAATAAACTTTTTGGTCAAGTGAAGGGAGACTCTTCCTGGGATACAGTCACAACAAAATCATATCAAGTGCTTCGGTATTTTTATAATAATTACACTACAGGACTTGCCCCTGACTGGTGTAAAGCGGATGGCAGTAATTCGGGGTATTCTTATGACTACAAATATGATGCTTGTCGAATGCCATGGCGAATTGGTTTAGATTATCTTTGGAACGGGACAGCGCAGAGTGGGTTGGCATACAGCAACACCAAAAGGGTTGCCTCGTGGATTAATAGTTCTGTAGGAGGGAATGCGGCCAATATCGGTGATGCTTATAATTTGAGTGGCTCTAAGCTGAACGCTAATCACAACGCCAGTTTTGTCGGCCCTTTTGGTGTGGCTGCCATGTCTGATTCTTCCTTGCAGACTTGGTGTAATTCGTTATATGAGGAATTGCGTTCCTTGGCTATGGATGGGGGGTATTACAATGATTCCCTCAAGATACTCACAATGTTGGTCATGTCTGGTAATTTCCCTAATTTTTGGAGTGCTGGTGCTGTCAGTCCAGGCATGGATATTGTGAGTGCTTCTGTTTCACCAGTTTCTTTCACGAACAACGCAGCACGTCTCATTACAATGTATATGACAGTTGTCGATTCAAACGGATCTATTGCCAATGTTAAAGCGGATTTGTCCCAACTTGGGGGTAGTTCAGTTTTCCCTCTTACGAATCAAGGGGGAAATAATTGGAAAGGCTCTTATACGGTTGCGTCTGGTGTCTCTACAGGTACGAAGAATATCCTGATCACTGCCACTGACTCTTCAAACAATACACTCTCCTCGAATGTTATCATACAAGTTTATGCCATCCCATCTACACAAACCAACATATATATGGATGCAGGGGGATTGGCTCTCCCGTCAGGCTCTCTGACTGCCTGGGGAATTTCGGAGACAAGCGGGGCTGACGCCTATGAGGGTACCAAGTATCTCACAAAAAGTTATTCTGTTTCTGGAAGCTGGGATGGATTTGGTCTTAGCGTGAACAATTGGGGCGGAGATGGAACTGGTTATGATTTCTCTAACTATGATTTCTTAGAACTCAGTTATAAAATGACTGGATTGGCAGGACTGTATCTGAAACTGGCTGATGCGGACCAGAATACGAATCATGTAGCCCGAGGAATGAATAGCAGCAAGATTTTCATCGGTTATTCGAATTCTTCCTATAAAACAGTGCGCATTCCTATTCAATCTTTCTTGGCTCCGGGGCTTTGGGGAGTCTCTGATGTCCGAGCTTTTGAAGTTGACTTGAGTGGACTGGATAGCGCTTCAGGCACATTGCTTTTGGATGGCATTCGTCTTTTCAAGGGGAAAGAATCTGTCGTAACATCCAGCCAAAAAAGAATTGTCTGTATTGGAGACGATATCACTGTTGCAGATGCCGGTTCAACGGGTAATGCCAGTTATCGTTATTATCTATGGAATATGCTTACGAATAATGGTTATAAAAATATTGATTTTGTCGGTTCGCACAAAGGGGTTTATGCGTCTTCGGTTTTAGGCCCATCTGCGAATGGATTAGGGACTCCTTTGAACACGGCTTTTGATCAGGATAGTGAAGGTTGGTGGGGTTTTAAGGCTGATGAATTGGCTAATGCCATCCCTGCTCTCATGTCTTCCTACTTCCCTGATATCGCTCTTGTCCATGCTGGCCATAATGATCTGTTGGCAGGGCAGACTGTGGCATCAACAACCAATGATATGGCAAAATTGATAGATGGCTTGCGCATAAAGAATTCAAATATCACGATTATTCTTGGTCAGGTCATCATGCCTTCCTCTGATCCTGGTTCTTTGTTTGCCAACTATAGGACAGCGTTGAGCAGTCTGGCATCACAGAAAAATCGAACATCTTCACCTGTGATAATTTACGATATCAATACTCACATGCAGGCTTCTCATCTGTATGATACTTTCAGACCGAACAATGAGGGACAAAAAGTCATGGCAACAAACTGGTATAATGCACTGATCCAGGTCTTGCCGGGTTCTAGGATGTCGATATCCAGTTTTGCAGTAACGCCCAATGTATTGACGAATAATACCTCTAAAGATATTGGTTTTACTGCTGTTGTAATTGATTCTAACGGATCTATTACAGGCGTTTCTCTGAATCTATCAGAGTTGGGAGGTCCTGCTGCTTTGGCCATGACGAATGCTGGCGGGAATCATTGGGGCGCGAAATATACGTTACCAGCTTGGTCGTCAGCAGGTATCTGGAATATATCGCTTCAAGCCACGGACAATGATTCCTTTAAAAAAACCGCATCAACAACAATTGATATAAGGGATGGGAACGGGATTTCTTTGACTTCTTTGAATGTCTCTCCTGTAACAATTACCAATAACCTTGCTCGTGTCATCACGCTATCAGCTGTTGCAACTGATTCAAACGGTACAATTTCGGGAGTAACTGCAAATTTAGCAGCTCTTGGTGGTGGAACAGCGTTCCCTCTCACGAATCAAGGGGGAGGTATTTGGATAGGTTCTTACACTGTTCCGCAATGGACATCTTCTGGTATCAAGACTTTGCAGTTGAAGGCTATTGATAACACTGCCCATTCCAGAAGCAATACGGTGAATCTTACAATTGTAGATGGGCATGTCGGAATATCCCTCACTTCCCTTTCCATTGCACCCTCATCTTTTTCCAATAATCTAAGCCGGACCATAACACTGACAGCAGTCGCTACAGATACCAACGGAAGCATCACGGGTGTGACAGCAAACCTTTCGCCAGTAGGTGGTTCCACAGCGTTCCCACTCACAAACCAAGGAAGTGGGAATTGGAAAGGATCCTATACGGTCCCACAATGGACTTCTGTTGGAGTGAAGACGATTTATGTCAAAGCTATGGATAATGTAAACCATGTAGTAAGTAACTCAAGTACTGTGACAGTTTTAGACGGACGGGAAGGAGTCTTTCTCGGATCTTTGGCAGTGACTCCATCCGCAATAACAAATAATATTTCCAGGATCATAACGTTGACAGCAGTCGCTACAGATACCAACGGAATCATCACGGAAGTGACAGCAAACCTTTCACCAGCAGGAGGCTCTACAGTATTCCCGCTCACAAACCAAGGGAGTGGGAATTGGAGAGGATCTTATACGGTTTCTGCCGGTGTGGCAACGGGAACCAAAAATATCGTGATAAAGGCAACTGATAATTCGGGAAACAGTATTAGCAATCAGATTAATCTGGATGTATTAAGCACAACTCCTATTGGTATCAGTTTGACGGGATTATCCATAACTCCCTCGTACATATCAAACAATAAAAATACACTGATCACGCTTTCTGCTGTTGCGTCTGATTCAAATGGTACGATTACGAGTGTGACTGTCGATTTGTCCGTTTTGGGAGGAAGTGCTGCCTTTTCTCTTATCGATAAAGGTGGTAATGTTTGGTCTAATTCTTTTTCTGTGTCAGCAGGTGTATCTTCTGGAACAAACTTGATCCAATTTACAGCTACGGATAGTTCGAATTTTCAAAGGAGTGGTTCAGCTTCTATTGTTGTATATGATGCTTTAATCGGCATATCCCTTACCTCGCTTTCTATTGCCCCTTCATCTTTTTCCAATAATCTAAGTCGGGTTATAACGTTGACAGCAGTCGCTACAGATTCCAATGGAAGCATCACGGGTGTGACAGCAAACCTTTCACCAGTAGGTGGTTCCACAGCGTTCCCACTCACAAACCAAGGAAGTGGGAATTGGAAAGGATCCTATACGGTCCCACAATGGACTTCTGTTGGAGTGAAGACGATTTATGTCAAAGCTATGGATAATGTAAACCATGTAGTAAGTAACTCAAGTACTGTGACAGTTTTAGACGGACGGGAAGGAGTCTTTCTCGGATCTTTGGCAGTGACTCCATCCGCAATAACAAATAATATTTCCAGGATCATCACAATGACAGCAGTCGCTTCAGATTCCAATGGAAGCGTCACTGGTGTGACAGCAAACCTTTCACCAGTAGGAGGCTCTACAGTATTTCCACTCACAAACCAAGGAAGTGGGAATTGGAAAGGATCCTATACAGTTGCTGCGGGTGTCGGAACCGGAACTAAAAACATTATGATAAAGGCCATTGATAATTCCGGAAACAGCATTAGCAATCAGATTAATCTGAATGTATTAAGTACGGCTCCTATTGGTATCTGTTTGACAGGATTATCCATCTCTCCCTCATTTATATCAAACAATAAAAATACTCTTATCACACTTTCTGCTGTTGCGTCTGATTCAAATGGTACGATTACGAGTGTGACTGTCGATTTGTCCGTTTTGGGAGGAAGTGCTGCCTATCCTCTTATAGATAAAGGTGGGAATGTTTGGTCCTCGACTTATACTGTTCCTTCAGATGTTTTGATTGGTGTAAAAAATATTTATTTTAGAGCGGTTGATAATAGTTCGCATTCTTTGACCAAAGCGATCGTTTTTGTTGTTTACGAAGGGATTCTCTCATCAGAGTTAAATGACGTTTGGTCTCAAAATCCAGTTCGATTTGGGGATTCCCCTGAAAGTGTTAAATCGATTTCATTGAATGTCACCGCTGATTATGATGAGGTGCGTTTATCTATATTCGATTTAGATGGTAATTTGCAGTATCAAGAAGTGATTGAAGGATCGGTCCAGAAGAAATTTACATGGGATGGTCTCAGGAGTGATGGGAAAATGGTTAACATTGGTCCTTATATTTGGTATGTCTATGGAGATGGGCGTCAGATTCTCAAGGGCATTCTGGTTGTAATCAGATGATGACACGGACTGTAACTCATCCGGAGGGATATATGACCTTACGATTAAAGGCGCATGTTTTTCTTTTCTCCTGTTTTTTTGTCTTTCTGTTCTCTTTTAGCCTGTTTGCCCAGTTAAAAGAAGCGTCAATGTTCAGCTTTGAAAGAGGCTTGAATGGATTTGATGTCTCTAAATATAATGATGCGGGATCTGGTCAGAAAATTTTCATTAACACGAATAAGAAATTTGTTTTTTCTGGAAAACAATCCTTGGGTGTGCAACTCGATTTGGTAGGAACGAAAAAGGAACAGAGATTTATTGCCTCGGCTATTCTTGGAGAAAGGACATGGTATGCCAAGACCCTTTCCATAAAAGTCTGGTTGCCTGAAGAGATGAAGGGGAGCCGGTTTCTCGTCTTTTTTCAGTCGGCTTGGTGGGCGAATTGGGCTCAAACGAAAGATTATAATTTGAATCCTGGATGGAACACAATCAAGATTGACCTGGTTTCTATGAGCGATATCCGCAAAGGGATTGCAGGAAAAGATTATACGCCTCCGAATGATCCGGCTCGTTTTGTGGATGAGGATGGGAATGTTAACAGATTCAGGTTCAAGATTGATTTCAACAAGATGAGTACCCTTGGTTTTACCATCCTTTATACGCCGGACAGAAATGTGAAAACGACTTATTATATTGATGAAGTTACATTCACTTATGATCCGAAGGATGAGAAAATTTTCAAATTGGCCAATACAGTTGCTAAAAAATGGGAAAAAACATCTGTTTCTCTTAATGCGGGATTATATGGAGGAATCGTTAATAAGAATGTAATGGCTTTTAATTTGGATTCCATAGGGTTAAGTGATGATTTTCTAAAGAAAAAACTTAAGGATGCCGGGACTGGATTGGTCAGGACATGGGCTTTTGGTGGGTATGATCAACAGATGACCCTTGTGAATCCTAAGGAAGGTGTTTATCATTGGGAGGATTGGGATAAACTTATCAAAGCAATTTATGACGCGGGTTGGGAACCATTGATAACACTTGGGGAGTGCCCCGCTTGGAATGGAAAGCCTAAAGGGCCACCTTTGGATTATGAAAAATGGGCGGATATGGCAGCTGCCTTTGTCCAACATTTCAATAAGGATCTTGGATATAATATAAAATACTGGGAAATTTGGAACGAGCCGGAATATTTCTGGCTTGGATCTGAAAAGGAATACAACAAGTTAGTAGCTATTGCTGCCCCGAAGATGAAACAGGTTGATCCGAAAATTAAAATCATGGCTGGCGCATGGGCAAACCCTAACAATATCCGTGTCCGGCTTCCCAGACTTCTCGATTCTGTCGATTTGAATGCTATTGATCTTATCTCCTATCATCACTATCTGACATGGCCAGGCACTTCAGACCATGATGTCATGCAGATGACGGATGATTTTGAGTACCCTCCTGTAATGGCACGGGAAATCTTTAAAGCTATGGGAATAAAGAAAAAACTTGATGTTATGATGACAGAAGCGAATGTGCAGGCTTCTGGGAACTGGGATCCCAGGATTTTAACGGTTTTTTGGCCTGTGTATTGGGCTTCGAGCTTGACGAAATTTATCAGGCAAAATGTACCGAGTGCTGTTTATTTCACTTTTTCCGGAACTCTTTTCGGTGCTGTAGAGGATGATATCCGTCCTATTTATAATCTTTGGCCTTTGTTGCAGAAAAAAGCGCGTATCCTGGGAAAACGTTGGGTTTACTCCAAGTCTGATTCAGCATGGTTGGAAACTATGGGATTTATCGATGCCAACCATTTTTCCATCATGGTTGTCAATAAGAATACCGAAGGAAACGGTTATGAAACAGATATAAAGGTGAAAGGGATGCCTCTCACCTCGGCCTTGAAAGTGTGGCAGCTGAGTGATTCAAATGACGGGACACAGTCTGTTGGCAGTGTCAAAGTTATTGACGGAAAGTTCTATTACAAATTCCCCCCTTATTCGGTTACAGTGTTTGAAGGAGATTTGTCCTCGTCTTTTGACCTAAGCCTTCAGAAAAAATTTCAGTATAAGCCCAAAGGGACTAAAACTGAAATTAAGACAGGGCAAGATGGGGTGAAGTTCACACAATGACAAGATTTAAAGAAAAAAAATAAAATTATTTTTGGAGGTTCCCATGAAGAAGATTTGGATGTTGGTCTTGTCCTTTTTTCTTGCTATGGCTGTCAATTCTGAGGCAGCACTCACTTACACTGATGTTTATACTGATGCTGGAGGTTGGGCGAACCCTTCTGGATCGCTCTATGGATGGGGGTATGCTGAAGTTGATGGCGAAGGTGTTGGTGGGAGTAAATGTATAAAATCCAATTATCATGTTACCAGTTGGTATGATGGTGGTGCGATAAATATTAATAATTGGGGCGGTGATGGTACGGGTAAAAATCTCAATGAATATGATTTTATTGAAGTGAGTTATAAGATAACCGGTCCTGCCACTCTTCTTATGTTTTTCATGGATGCAGATGGTGTCGCTGCTCACATGGCCGGAGGGATTGATACGAGTACAACAAGTGGTGGTATAGTTGTGGGTTATTCGAATGGCGCTCAAACAACATATAAGACTGTCAGAATCCCTATACAGGCTTTTACTGGACCTGGCAGCTATGGAATTGATGATGTTAAGAATATAGCTTTTAATTTGAGTGGAGTTGAATCAGGGAGTGGGACAGTCTGGATTGACAATATCCGTGTTGCCAAAGGAACAGAAGATTTTGAGACATCTACCAATACCCGTATTTGCATCATAGGGGATTCAATAACTGAATCCAGAGAAGGAACTGAAGGGTGCAAAAGTTTCAGATATAATCTTTGGCAGAAGCTTACAAATTCCGGGTATAAGAAAATAGATTTTGTCGGTGTTCATAAAGGTGTATATACGAGTAGAACTGATTGGATGGGTTACACTGGACACGGACAAGGGATTCCCTGTCAAACTGATTATGATCAGGATAGTGAAGGTTGGTGGGGATTTCCTGTTGATTACTTGGGCAATGCCTTGCCAGCTCATATGACTTTTTATACCCCGGATATTGCCATGATACATTTAGGGCATAATGATCTTTACTGGCAAATGATTTTGAAAGGTCAGACAGCAGCAGAAGCTATAGCCATGACCACAAATGAATTGAGATATATGGTCCGAAATCTTAGGTTGAAAAATCCAAACGTCAAGGTCGTTATAGGTCAAGTGATTCGGATGTCATCAGGGAATGAGAATCTTGACACTTATCGCGCATTAATTCCAATTCTTGCCAAGGCTCTCAGTAATGCCGCATCCCCTGTCATCAGTTGGGATTTTAATTCTGGAATGGATCCAACATTCCTTTATGATGGAACACATCCAAATCCGACTGGTGAACAGACCATGGCAACCAATTACTATAATGCACTTGTAAGGCTATTGCCCCCATTGCCTTCCACAGGCATTGGAATCTCTGCTGTTTCTGTTTCTCCTTCATCTTTTACAAACACTGCAGCACATCTCATCACTCTTAATGCAACAGCTGTAGATTCCAATGGGAGTATAACAGGAGTGACTGCTGACCTCTCTTCTGTAGGTGGTTCTGCTACTTATGCTTTGTCTTCTGCTAATGGGACTAACTGGAGTGCCACATATAATGTCGCTTCCGGTATTTCACATGGTGTAAAAACTATAACGTTTAAGGCTACTGATAATTCAGGAAATACAAGGTCGTTATCAACTTCCATCACTGTTTATCCGCCTCCAGGGACATTGGATGAGACTCTTGTTTATGTTGATGCAGGTGGTCTGGTGGGAGCTAATTTTTGGGGAGCCACAGAAGTCACAACGGGAGGTCCTATTGAAGGAACAAAACATCTTTACAAATCTTATAATGTGACAACATATTGGGATGGATTTGGTTTGTGTGTGAATGGTTGGGCAGCTGGACCAACTGCAGGGATTGACTTTTCACAATATGATTTCCTCGAAATCAGCTACAAGCTTTCCGGTCCTGCAGGATTGTATCTCGCGCTGGCAGATGCTTACACAAATGGCGGACAACGGACTGCTGGTGGTGCCTCAACAGCTGGGAAAATTTATGTCGGTTATTCCAACTCCTCATATAAAACTGTAAGAATCCCTATAAACGCTTTCAAATGGAACAGTTCACCAGCTGGCGTGACAAATGTCCAACAAATCTTGATCTCATTGAGCGGACTTTCGAATGCTACAGGTGAAGTGTATGTGGATAATATAAAACTATTAAAAGGTTCTGAGGCTTTTACAACCTCGTCCAATACCCGTATAGTATGTATTGGTGATTCTATTACGGAAGGAATAGAAGGTACTCCTGGAACCGTCAGTTACAGACGTACCTTGTGGCATCTGATTACAAACAATGGTTTTAAAACAGTTGACTTTGTTGGCTCTTTGAATGGCTGCTGGCCTTTAAGCCCTCCGAATAATGGTCCGGCCATGCATGGAACGGGAACTCCTGACTTTGTAGATTATGATATGGATCATGAAGGCTGGGTAGGTTATCCAGCCGAATATCTGGCAAATGCCATTTCTGCTCACATGAATTCATATACTCCAGATATCGCCCTCATACACTTGGGGCATAATGATGAAATGGGATGGCATGATTCTGTTGATAGCACAACCAACGATATTGCAAAATTAGTGGATAACCTGCGGTTTAAGAATCCGAATATAAAGATTGTGCTTGGTCAGATTATTCTTCCCTCCAGTGACCCATCGGGCTGGTATGCAGATTATCGGGCTCGTCTTGCCTCTTTGGCAACTCGCTTAAATACTGCTGGTTCGCCTGTCATTGCCTGGGATATCAACACGCACATGGGTACTGCAGGTGAAAATCTGCATGACGGAACGCATCCTAGTGTAGAAGGTGAGAATATCATGGCTACAAATTTTTACAATGCTTTGCTTACATGGCTTCCTGCACCTGCAGGTTCTGGTCTCTCCCTATCGTCAGTCACAGTGACACCATCGAGCATTTCCAATAATCAGGCGCATGTAATCACTTTGAATGCCACAGCCATTGATTCTAATGGGAGTATAACAGGAGTGGTTGCAAACCTCTCGTCTGTTGGTGGGTCAACATCTTTCCCTCTTACAAATATCGGAGGGAACAACTGGAGAGGATCCTATACGGTTGCTGCGTGGGTTACCCCCGGCGTGAAATCATTGGGATTGACAGCCACGGATGATACATCTCATACCATAAATCAGTCAGTCTCTTTGACAGTGCTGGATGGATCAAAAGGGATTTCACTCACTTCAGTAGCTGTTAATCCTTTGTCTATCACCAATAATGCCGCACGCATCATAACAGTCACAGCCACTGCCAGTGACACGAATGGGACTATTTCTGGATTATCAGTGAATTTGTCTGCAGTAGGAGGCTCTTCAGGTTTTCCTATGACAAATATCGGAGGAAACAATTGGCGTGCCTCCTATACAGTGGCATCCGGATATGCTGTGGGAACAAAGACTTTGACAGTGCGTGCCATGGATGATGCTGGTAACAGTAGCAGCAATACGGCTTTGCTCAATATCCTCAGCACAACCCCTATAGGTATCAGTATTATGTCGCCGTCTGTTACACCAACAAATATTTTGAATAATGTTCCAAATATAATAACGATTTCTGTTGTGGCTTCGGATTCCAATGGGAGCATAACAGGAGTGACTGCTAACCTTTCTCCAGTAGGCGGTTCAGCATCCTTTTCTCTTGCAAATACTGGTGGGAATAACTGGAGTGGCACATATACGGTTGCTGCTGGTGTTTCCATTGGAGTTAAGACAATCTATATTACGGCAACAGACGATTCAACATTCAGTAGGTCTATTTCTGATACAATAACCGTAGTAGATGGAGCAAATGGCATCTCTATGACAGGATTAGTGATGTCACCAGCAGTGTTGACAAATAATAAGGATAGGTTGTTAACTGTTTCTTTGACAGTCGCTGACAGTAACGGCACTATAAGTGGTGTTACTGCAGATTTATCAAGTATAGGAGGTAGTTCAGCTCAAGCCATGAGTTCGACAGGTGGTGGTGGCTATCAAGTTTCCTATTTGGTAGATTCCAGCAGCCTCTCAGCAGGTTCCTATGCCTTGTCGATACGGGCAACAGACAATTCGGGTAATACCAGGACATTGACAACGAATATCCGTGTAGTAGCAGAAGCGCTGAAGTTGAATACGTTCCAGATCTCGCCAAACCCACTGATTCTTTCTGGATCAAAACAGAATGGGACAGAGTTCAAGATCCTCTATTCAGCCAAGGCTGGTGCAGATGTCGCTTTTGAAGTTTATACCATTTTGGGTGAAACTGTCATTCAGTTGACGGATGAGACAGGTTCCGGAGAGATTATCTGGGATGGTAAAAATGATAAAGGCGTTCAGATCGTTTCAGGTGTCTATCTGTTATTCATGCGCGTCAACGGACAGAAGATGGAGTCTCCTGTCAAGTTCGGACTTTTGAGATGAGTTTTGAATAAAATTTTTCAAAAACGAGGTAGCTTATGAAAATCAGAAAAATGCTTGTTGTTCTCGGAACGATTTTTGTTTTGTCAACACTTCTGTCAGCAGGTGGAGAATCAGGGATGATTTTTATGCGCCTTTCCCCTGATGCCAGGGGGAATTCATTAGCAGGATCTATAATCGGAAATGTAGATACATTGAGCAGTCTGGTATGGAATCCTGCAGGGCTTGCAAAAATGACCAAAAAAAATGTTCAATTCTCCTACACTCGTTGGATAGCCGACATGAATCATATATATTTGGCGTATGGCATGCCACTCGTAAAGATCAAATATGGTAAAATAGCTACAAGTCTTGTCTTTTTCAGTCAAGGGTTATTGGATCAGACAACAGGTCTTGATACCGATTTGTCTGGATTGGACTCTTATGACCTATCGTTGACTGTCGGTTATGGGAAAACATTCGGAAGTGCCCAAATTGGCGGAAGCTTGCATTATATCACAAGTAAAATTCTCGGAGAAAGTTTAAGTGGGATGGCATTGGATTTCGGGACGCAGTATGCTTTTGACAAGAAGAAAAGGTATAAGGCCGGATTTGTCTTGAAGAATGTAGGGTTCAATACCATGTCGGAATCAATGCCCATGTTAGTCCAATTGGGATTTGGCGCGAAATTTCTGCAGGCTTCTGATATTATTTTGGCCAATATCAGTGGAGATTATGTTGTGGCAGAACAGGATATGATAGTTCGGTTGGGCATGGAATATGGAATTAAAAAAATGGTTTTTTTGAGAGCTGGGTATAAATACGAGTCCGGTTCTTCCACTTTAGGTGGGGTGAAAGGGCTGACACTTGGTATTGGCGGTAATTTTAAGCCCGCTATCGATTTTGTCAAAACATTCAATGCTGATATAACCTGGATACCAGTTGGAGAGTTAGGGAATTCTGTTCAGTTTACAATAGGCGCGAAATTCTGATTTAAAACATATTTGATTTAATACTCCTTGCTGACTAATTCAGTGAGGAGTATTTGATTGTTTGGAGGATATAATGAGATCTAAATTTCTACTGGTGATATTCTCTTTTCTCATTTTGATGATGCAGGCTTTTGCTCAACTTACCTATACCCCGATTTATACAGATGCGGGCGGAGATGAGTTTTGTTCTACGAGGTGAACAGTGAAGTACGGTTTTTTTGATGATTTGAAGAAGGAATATGTGATAACACGTCCAGACACTCCCCTTTCATGGAGTAATTATCTTGGTACGACAAGATATGGGGCTATTATCACAAATAATGCGGGAGGGTATAGTTTTTATAAGTCTGGCGCTAAAGGACGATTCATGCGAATGCGGTTCAATTCCATACCGATGGATCAGCCTGGAAGATATTTCTATTTTCACGATCAGGAGAGCCGGGACTTTTGGTCTTCCTCTTGGCAACCCGTAGGAAAACCGCTGGATGATTATAAGACGGTCTGTCGCCATGGGACTGCTTATACTGTCATTGAATCCGAATATTCCGGTATAAAGTCTGAAAGTACATATTTCGTCCCATTGAACCAGGATTTCGAGTATTGGCTGTTGAAAATCAGTAACAACTCTGGTAGAAAGAGGAAACTTTCTGTTTTTACGTATTGTGAGTTTTCAAATACGTGGGATACTTCACAGGATCTGGTCAATCTTCAATATTCTCTTTTTATCACAAGGGGGACTTTGAAGGATGGTCTCCTTAGTATTTCTACAAATGATCATTTTGCTCCTAATCCGGATGGGAATTATGATTTAGACGAGTCTCGGCGTCTATGGATGACTTTGCAGGGAGCTTCCGTTGTAGGTTTTGACACAAGCAGGGATTCTTTCTTAGGTTCCTATCGGAGCTATGATAAACCATTAGTTGTTGAAAAAGGCATGTGCAGCAATAGCAACGCCTATGGTGATAACACCTGCGGAACTTTGCAGACTGATATCATTTTAGAACCTGGGGAATCGAAAGAATTGGTTGTGCTGTTAGGATTGGGGGATTCACAAATTACTGGAAAAAAAATAATTGAAAGGTTTTCTCCCATCAGGGTTGTTTATGAAGAACTTGATAAATTGAAAAAGAGTTGGCATTCAAAACTTGAATCTTTTTCTGTTGAAACACCTGACAAGGAGTTTGATTCCTATATCAATATGTGGGCTCCTTATAACAGTATGATCACCTTTGCATGGTCTCGGGCTGCCAGTCTTGTCTATAATGGCGAGAGGGACGGTTTGGGATTCAGGGATTCAGTGCAGGATGTTTTGGGTGTGGCTCTTTCAATGCCCGATTTGGCGAAACAACGTCTTGAACTCATGTTGTCCGGTCAATTGGCGCATGGCGGTGCGATTCCTGTCATCAAGCCTTTCGATCATCATCCAGGTAAAGAGCACGAGCCACCTGCAGATGAGCTGCGTTCTGATGACTGTCTCTGGTTTTTTAACGCGATTCCAGAATATGTGGCTGAAACAGGTAATATAAAATTTTATGAAACAGTTATCCCTTACGCGGATAAGGGCCAAGACACTGTCTTTGGTCACATGCGACGGGCTTTGGAGTTCAACCTTTCTCGACTTGGTAAAAATAGATTGCCGTGTGGTTTGTCCGCGGATTGGAATGATTGCCTCAAGTTGGGTTATTATGGTGAGAGTGTTTTTGTCGCCTTTCAAGTGAGGTTAGGTCTATCGGTCTATGCAGACATTGCAGATTCAATGAATCTTCACCCTGAATCTAAATGGGCGCGTTCAAATTTGGCAGAGTTAGATAAGAATATCCAGAAAGTTGCGTGGGATGGGAATTGGTTCATCTGGGCAATAGGTGAAAATGGTCAGGTTTATGGAACAAAAGATTTCGAAGAAGGGCAGGTTTATCTCAATACACAGGTTTGGTCAATTCTGAGTGGATTTGCAAGTAAAGAACAGGCTCAAAAATCGATGCAGACCGTAAAAGAAAAATTGGCAACCCCCTATGGAGTTATGCTTTCCTATCCACCATTTGAAAAAACTTCCATTGATGTGATGAGGGCAGTTCTTTTTCTCAATGGAATTAAGGAGAATTCTGGGATTTTTGGACATACCCAAGGTTGGGCAGTAATGGCGGAGGCCTTGTTAAAAAACGGGAATCAGGCTTATTCCTATTACAGGGCAGCGATGCCTACGGCGTATAATGAAAAAGCGGAAATCCGTCAAGCTGAACCCTATGTTCAGACTCAGACAACGTATTCCACGGTTTCTGAAAGGCCTGGTAATTCCCGCGTGTCCTGGTTGACAGGTGCGGCTGCTTGGATGTATTTTAGTGCTACCCATTATATCCTCGGCATCCAACCGGAGATTGATGGACTGAAAATTGATCCTTGTATTCCAAGCCAGTGGGATGGGTTCAAGGTCAATCGAATTTTCAGAGGCAAGAAGTTTTCAATTGTTGTTTCCAATCCTTCTCATGTGTCTGCTGGTGTAAAAACATTGACTTTAAATGGAAGAAAGATAGAAGGGAATAGAATTCCAGTGGATATGATGCAGTCTGAAAATGTGGTAGCTGTTCTTATGGGATGATCCAGGATGAGCCATGAGCCTCTTTTATGATTACCCGTTGGAGGGATGTATATGAAAAAGGAAGTTGTAGCGCGTCTTGTCTTTGCCTCCTTTCTGTTTTTGGCAAGTAATCTTTTGGCTGGAGGGACTAACTTTCTTGGCATCTATTCTGATACTGAGAGTCGTGTGACTGGAACTTGGGATAACCAAGGATGGTTGGTTGAAACAAATGGAGGATACGAAGGTGTGAAACAGTATTGCTATCATGCTGTTTCCAGTAACAATTGGGATCGTTTCGCTTTGAATTTGGACAATTGGGGGTTGACTGTCTTTGATGCACGTGCTACTATTGCCTTGCGATTGGCATTCAATGGACCTTCTGGAAGCGATGCTGATTATTGGACTGTCCGTCTTTTAGATGCAAATGGCATCTATGGAAATACTGTCACTATGCCACTTTCAGTCGCTTATAAGTTGACGAACATTCCCGTTTTCACGCTCACCAATGGTACTGGAATCTCTTTGTCTGTTCTTCGGGAGATAAGATTCGATATTCATACGACTTCCTTCTCATCCACCAACCTTTTTTATCTGGATAATATTTTCTTGGTAAGGAAATATACGAATCTTGACTCATTTAAGATACGTCACGATAAAATGGCAGTTGTTTCCGTGTATGAGAAGATCGAAGTGGAGGCCTTGGATATTAATAAAATACCGGTCGGCGATTATTCTGGTACTGTGACATTGGATACGTCGGGAACAGCATCAGCGATCTCCTGGATTTCAGATCCGAGTAATAAAGGCTCTTTCGGCGATGCAGGAATTTTTTCAGACAAGGCTTATTACACTTTTTCACCCTTAGATAAGGGGACTGCTACCTTTTACCTATCTGATGATTTGGCAGAAACGAATGTGAATATAGACATTTTCCAGCCTTCTCCCAGTATTGCTGATGATAATACAGAGGGAGTCATGAACTTTTATGACAGTGCCGCAATGTCTGGTGGTTGGTTAATTGATGATTTTGAGGATGGGGATAACTATAATTTTGAGCCAATTACAACCAATTTCAGATGGATGGGGATCACCTGGGATAACTACGGAGGGTCTGGGTCATCTGTACATGTCACTAACACTAATATTGCTTATTTTGGGTCTCGAAGTATGAAATGCCGTTATAATCTTGGTGCTAATGGGCATAATGGTGGTTCAGGGGCATACCTCAATGACCATTGGGATAAATGGAACATATCCCAATATAGTTTTATTCGCTTCTGGGCGAAGGGGGATGGACATCCGATCTCAATGGTTGTTGCAACATCCAATATTTCAGATTTTGATCTTTATCATAAGGATATTGGTGATTCTCAACCTAACTGGACCGAGTATCTTCTTTTGTTTGATGAATTTGCGCAATACGGATGGGGAGAATCCAAGCCTTTTGATTTGACACAAGTAAGAGCTTTGGAGTTCAGACCTTCCAATAAGGTGGCTAATGAAACAGGATGGTTTTTTGTTGATAATGTGATTGTGGGACCTCAATTTTTTGAAATCAGCCATGATGGGACTGCAGATCTCGATACATGGGAAAATATTGTCGTCAAAGTGAAAACACTGAAAGGTGTCAATACAAATTATTCAGGACTTGCGACACTTTATGTGGAAAGTCCCTATTCAGGTGTCATTTCATGGACAAACACATCCTATAATAATGGCATTTTTACATCTTTAGGATCAGGCAAGGCTACTTACCATTTTGTCCCTGCAGATAAGGGTGTTGTCACATTGAAAGTTTCAGGGAATGTGCCTGATCTTGTAGATCTTGGTGCTAAAGCAGTATATGACATGTCTGACAACAATGCGGATCCGCGCTGGTTGGCTATTGGCGAAGTCCTTGCCATCACAAACACTTCCCCAGCGTCCGCAGAGATGAATGTGTCGATTGATGCCAATATCGACATCTATTTTAACAAGTCTCTTTCTTCTATTACTATTACAACGGCTAATCTCTTTCTCTACAAGGTTTCCACTATGGAGCGTGAACCTGTTACCTTGAGTCTCCCCCAATCCAATCTTATCAGGATAGATCCTGTCAATAATCTTAGTGTAGGGGAGCAATATCGCGTCTATGTCACAACGAATGTCTATAGCGTTGACAGTCTGAATCTGCCGAGGCTATCTTATTGGATTTTTACAGTTGAAAGCTTCTATTATGTCAATGATGACAGTCTTTCAGGGGATATTTTTTGTACGGCAGTGGGAAATGATGCCAATGATGGCTTGAAGCCTTCAACTCCTAAACGAAATATAATGTCTATTGTTTCAAATTATACCATCCCTCCAGGGAAAATAATTTATGTTGACACAGGAATCTATCCCGAATCTGTTAGTTTGACTAATGACAATGGGACAAACGGGGCTTATGTCACTTTTCAAGGCAGTACGAATGGGACAATCATTGACCCTCCTGCTGGTGATGCCATTTCTTTAAAACGTGCTAAATATGTAAGTGTTAAGAATTTTCAATGTACTGGTGCAGACAATGGGATAAAACTTTATCGTGATGCCAGTCATAACCAGATCAAGGATAATCGCTGTTATAAGAACAGTTCATCTGGTATTTTGATTGGTGAAGTGAATAATACTCGGGCAAGTAGCAATATCATTTATGGTAACTCTTGCTATTCGAATAGTTATCATGGCATTTTTCTTGGTGCACCTAATGAATTAGCTTTACATCGGAATGTTGTGACGCGTAATAGTTGTTATGATAATGGATATTCCGGCATCTTTTTACAGTATTCGGACAATAACTATATTTCACAGAATATTTTGTATGGGAATAATACGAATGGGATGAATGCCGCATTACTTGTTTTACAAGATGCTGATTATAATCTTATTGAAAATAATCTCTCATTTTCCAATAAATTATCAGGATATGAGTTTAATTCATGTGACGGTACTGTTGCGAGAAATTGCATAGCTGTAGGGAATGGACAATATGGTTTTGTTGCGAATCCTGCACAAAATGTGACTTATTCTTTGGCGTGGAAGAATGTAAACGCTCCTTCTTCTCAAGTCAATGGTGGCAATTTCATTTCTGGGGAGGGATGCCTTACTAACAATCCTTTATTTAGCTCTAATAGGAAAGATTTTCACCTTAAGTATCAGTCTCCCTGCCAATTGAGTGGTTTTACAAATAAGGCAAAATCTACAATAGGGAGATATTCCTTTTCTGTGAGTGCAGATGATAAGGGTAAGGATGCTCCTTCAACTTATAGTAACTTCTTTTTGTCGACTTATTCCGGATCCATTCCGGGAGATGGAGTGATCTACTTCAAGTTCCCTGCCGGGTTTAGATTTGGCTCTCTATCTGTTTCAAGTTCAAGTAGATGGGGCGGGATCAAGGGGGGCTTTATCCCAACCTATCTGGGTAGCGGAATCGTTCGTATTGCGAGGGATGGGACAGGAACGGCTTCCATAGCCGGTGAATCTGAAAATATTATCATTACAGGTGTTACAAATCCGTCAGTATCTTCGTCTAATTATAGAATACGAATGTGGACTGAAGATGCTCAGGGCAATATCATCGATTCTTATGAGGATAGCAATGATTTCATGATAGAGAGTGAAATATTCTCCTTGCTTTCAGTTGTCAAGTCAGTCTCCAATTTCTCATTGAATGGAGTAGGAATAGTGCGCCCACTTCCAGGGACAACAGTGACTTGTAAGATTACATATTCTAATACGACATCTGCAGCCACCCGTGCCCCTGTAATTTTTGATAAGGTTTCTTCAAATGTCTATTTTATCACGAATGGCAGGATGGCTCCTCCAGGATGGGTTATGGACTGGTCAACAAACCGGTTTCCGATCCAATCGTATCACAGTCCCCATTATGGGGTTTTCCCCATTAGTAATGTTAAAATCAGATGGGTGCGTTGGAGAAATGCCTCCGTGCCTGGTTTTGATAAGGATTTCCTTGTTTACAAGGTTGTCGTAAGGTAATTGTATGATTGATGTTTTGGCTAATAGGTGAGAAGAGATGAAACAGGCTGGTATATGCTTTATATTGTTTTTTTTGCCAGTTCTCTTGTTTTCATCACAAGATTATTATGTTAATGATGGGACACTGAGTGGGGATGTCTGGTGTTCTGCTGTTGGCGCTTCAGGGAATGATGGGTTGTCAACAGCCACTCCCAAGAATTCGATTATGGGAATCATAACTAATTATAAGTTATATCCTGGTGATATCGTCTATGTTGATACGGGAACTTATAATGAAAAAGTTGTCATCGGAACAAATGACAGGGGCAATACGAACAACGTTCTCTCTTTTATAGCCAGCTCTAATGGAGCTGTGATAGATTCTCCCACTAGTGGTTCTGAAGCGGATTCTTCCATTGCCTTAAAGCCTGGTCATTATTTGAAAATAAAAGGGTTCAGGTTAACAGGCTCTTATGCTGGAATCTTTATGTGGAATGACTCGAAACACAATCTGATTCAAGGGAACTATATTTATAAGAATACAACAGACGGAATCAAGGTGGGAAGACCTGGCAGTGATCGGGCATACAGTAATATCATTTATGCTAATCAGTGCTTTTCAAACGATGGGAATGGGATTTATCTGAGTAGCCCAAATGAATTGTGGAAACATGGTAATCTTGTATCACGGAATAACTGTTTTGATAATAAGGTAAGTGGAATACTTGTCTATTACTCTGATTACAACTTGATTAGTCAGAATATTTTGGAGGGGAATAATATTAGTGGATCAGGTGGTGGGGCCTTGAATCTTGATGGGAATGCTGATTACAATGTTATAGAATATAATACCTTGTTTTCAAACAAATTATGGGGATTTTATGTTGCATCAGGAACAGGAACAATCCTGAGAAATTGTATCAGTGTTGGGCATCAGCGGGGTTACGAGGCAAATAGCGCACTCTCTGTCACCTATTCTGTATCCCATAAAGATGCATATAATGGGGCCTCGGTTAATGGTGGTAACTTTTTAAGTGGAACTGGTTGTATGACGAATAATCCGAATTTCGGGAATATGCCAAATGATTTATGGTTAAAGTTTGATTCTCCGTTAATAGATAAAGGAACAACGAATAAGGCTAAGTCTTCAATAGGCCGTTTTGCAGCTTCAGTAACACCGGTTATCCTCAATGCTTGCAGTTCAACTACCCATACTAATAGTTTTGTGACAACTTATGCAGGCTCTATTCCGAAAAATGGGAATATTATGTTTAAGTATCCATCATCGTTCTCTTTTGGGACTTTAGCTGTAACCACGACAAGTCGATGGGGAGGAACACCAGGAACTTTTTCTGTTACGGCATTGGGTGATGGGCTTATCCGTATTTCAAGGGGTAATGATGGGACCTCAAGCACTCCTGGAGAAGCAGAAAACCTGATCATTTCGGGCATTGTTAATTCATCATCTCCCTCCAATAGGTATAGGATTTCATTTTGGACCACTACCTCCAATGGTGATATGATCGACTTCCCGGATGAATCGAATGAGTTTCGGATTACGAATGGCGCTTGTGTCTCTCCTTCTTTCTCGCTTTCAAAAAACATATTGAATATTTTGCCAGGTGGTTCTCCAGTCCCTGGAGCTGCAATAGAATATAGGATAAAGTGTTCAAATACCAGTGGTTCAACCTTAAGTAATTTAATTGTTGTGGATAAGCTCCCGGCATACGCGGCCTATATCACGAATGGGGTAACCTTCCAATCCGGATGGACCAATTCCATAGCAACGAATCCAACCCCTGTCCAGACATACGAGAGTTCAGATTATTTTCAGTTTACGAACTTATTGTCAAATGTCAGATGGGTTCGATGGAAGAAGAAATATATGAATCTGAATGAATCTGCAGAGTTCATATATAGGGTGGTAATAAAATAATAATGCAATTCATATTCCAAAGGAGTTTTTGATGTTATACGGACGATTTGATGATCTTGAAAAAGAGTATGTGATTGATAGACCCGATACGCCTTTGCCATGGCTGAATTATCTGGGGCAGGATGAGTTTTTCGGTCTGTGTACCAATACGGCAGGTGGGTACACTTTCTGGAAAGATGCAAAACTACGTAGGCTTACAAGGTACAGGTACAATAGTGTTCCCTATGATTCCGTAGGAAGATATCTTTATGTGAATGACAATGGGACGGTCTGGAATCCCGGATGGAAACCTGTCAAACGGAAACTTGACAAATATGAGTGTAGGCATGGGTTGGGGTATACTCGTTTCATCTCATCTGTCGACAATGTTGAAGTGGAAATGCTTGTTTTTGTCCCTCTTGCCAAGAATATGGAAATCTGGAAAATCACTGTGCGCAACAAGTCCAACAAGTTTAAGCATATAGACCTTTTTTCCTATCAGGAATTTAATTTTTATGATGCTTTAAATGATATGACTAACTTTCAACGTACTTTTTCCATTGGTGAAGTAGAAGTTGAAGGAAATGCCATATATCATAAGACGGAATATAGGGAGAGACGCAATCATTATACCATGTTTGCATCCACAAAAGATTTGGTCGGGTTTGACACTTCTCGTGACGTATTTGTCGGTGTTCATAATGGTTTGCATGAAGCAAATGTCCCGTTCTCCGGTAAATCGACCGATTCTATGGCTTTTGGATGGAATCCAGTGGGAAGCCATCATTTGAAAGTTTCGCTTGAACCTGGGCAGGAAGAGTCTTTTGCTCTTATGTTGGCATATATAGAAAATGAGGAATCTGAGAAGTTCGATGCGTCTGGAGCGTTAAACAAACGCAAGGGGCGTGAGCTGTTAAAAGAATACTCTGATATCAACGTTGTTGATGCGGAGTTTCAAAAATTGTGTCAGTATTGGGATGACCTGTTGTCCAAATTTAAGGTGAATAGCCCCAATGAGCATGTGAATAGGATGCTCAATATCTGGAATCAGTATCAATGTATGGTCACTTTCAATCTTTCGCGTTCCGCCTCCTTGTATGAATCCGGAATTGGGCGTGGCATGGGGTATAGGGATTCAAACCAGGATGTGCTCGGTTTTGTTCATCTGATCCCAGAGAGGGCAAGAGAAAGAATCCTTGATATCGCGGCTACACAGCTTTCTGATGGTACTTGCTATCATCAGTATCAGCCACTCACGAAAAAGGGAAACAAGGATATTGGTGGTGATTTTTATGATGATCATCTTTGGCTGATCCTTTCCACAAGCTCCTATATCAAGGAGACTGGAGATCTTTCCATCCTGGATGAAAGGATAGGATATGCTGATAAGACCTATTCCAATCAGATGGGAAAAGAGAGCTTGCTACATCATCTGGAGACATCTGTTGCATATACTTTGGCAAAACGTGGACCACATGGATTACCTCTTATCGGGCATGCGGATTGGAATGATTGTCTGAATCTGAATTGTTTTTCTCGTGAGCCAAATGAGAGTTTTCAGACTGCTGGTGATGTCCGTGACTCCAAGGCCGAATCCGTCATGATTGCTGGCCTTTTCCTATACGCCACTCGTGAAATGGAAGCTCTCTATTCTTTCATGGGCAAAGGGGATGATGCACAAAGGATGCAATCCAATTATAAGACAATGTTAGAATCCGTTGAGTCTCAGGCGTGGGATGGCGAATGGTATTTGCGTGCCTTTGACGCGTCTGGTCATCCCATAGGAAGCAAGCAGAATGTTGAAGGGAAGATTTTCATTGAAAGTCAAGGATGGTGTGTATTGGGAGGTGCTGGGTTTTCAAATGGTCGTGCTACGAAAGCGTTAGAAAGCGTTCATAAGCACCTTTTTACTAAAAATGGAATTATGTTACAGCAACCCCCTTATTCAAAGTATTATCCTGAATTAGGAGAGATCAGTTCTTATCCACCAGGAGTCAAGGAGAATGCCGGTATTTTTGCCCATAATAATACTTGGATAAATTTGGCTCTTTGCCAGCTTGGTTTGGGGGATCGTGCTTTGGAATATTATCTTTCAATTTGTCCTTCTGCTAAACAGGATCAGATAGAAACCTATAGGTCAGAACCCTATGTCTATGCGCAGATGATTGCTGGTAAGGATGCTCCCTGTTTTGGAGAGGCAAAAAACTCTTGGCTAACTGGAACAGCTGCTTGGACATTTTTAACAGCCAGTCAGGGATTGATGGGGGTTAAACCTCAATTTGATGGATTAATGATAGACCCTTGTATTCCTAAAGATTGGGACAATCTTGAGATTATTCGTGAGTTCAGAGGTCACGTCTATATCATCACTATCAAAAATCCTGATAAGGTGTCAAAGGGAGTGGTTAAGGTTGTCATGGACGGTGTAACTCTCAGTAGCAACATTTTACCTGTTAAGGGTGCTACGCAGACTCATCAAGTTGAAGTCCTGTTAGGTTGATTTTTTAATATATTAATGCCCCTTCATTATTTATCTTCATCGGCAATCCTAAAAACCTGTTTTCTGGAATTTCCTGTGAAGTTGGGTGAAGGAAATACGCATACAGCTTTCTGAAAAAAAACAAGACGCAGGGTTAAATATTTCGGTTTTCATGCGCACAAGACGGAAATGTTAGTGATTGAAGCGCGTTATAATGTGCATATTCCAATGATTGATGAGTAGCATGTGTAACTGAACGGGATCATTAACAGGTTGTATGATGCTTGCACAGGGGGGACAAGGAACAGAGGGATTCCGGTTGCATGACCGCCATCAGGGAAGTGAATATAAAATCAATGCTTTTTCCTTATTAAAAAAATTTGGGAATTACTGGATTGTTTTGTAATTTGTAGTTATGATCTGGGAATAAGGATACCCTATTGCGAAACATTGAACGGGTCTTTAACAGTCCTTCTTTCAACAAAATGCTTTCTACTGAAACAATCCGGAGCAGAAGATATAAGTCTCCACTCAGTCTGATCATGTTTGATATAGATCATTTCAAGTTGGATAATGAAAGTCATATCTGAAATAAAAGGAGTGCTGATGAAAGTAAAGAAAGGTAATGTAAAAGGATATCATCTTCTTGGATTGCAGAAGGATGAACTGCTTTATGAGACGCTCGTTGATTATTGCAGACAGAACCATATTCACAACGGTATGATCCAGGGTATTGGTTCACTGCAGATATTGAATCTGGCATATTATGATCAGACGAAAAAGGAATATGTGAACCTTTCAAGGAACGAACGGGTTGAGATTGTAAACATGACAGGTGATATCAGTATCAAGCAAGATCAGATTTTTGTACATGTGCATCTTTCTGTTTCAGGACGTGATACTAAGGTTTATGGGGGGCATCTCCTGCCGGAATCCTCTGTTTTTGCTGCGGAAGTGACAATTGTGGAATTTGATGGAGAACCGTTCGTGAGGGAATTGGATGCGGAAACAGGGCTTTCCCTGTGGAATTCTTAGGGACAAAGGTGTGATGTTATGTCCAGAATGATCAATGTAAAAAAAATTTATGATGTTGTCAGGAAAGGTGTTGGTGACAGTAATTTTTTTCTTCCTCCTTATGTCAAACAGAAGATAAAAAACTCGGCTGCCAAAGAAAAAAATGCTTCTGCGAAAATGGCTTGTGAGCTTATCAGAAAAAATTATGAGATGTCTGAAAAGAACCGCACTCCCATTTGCCAGGATACGGGTTTGATTGTGGTAATGCTGGAAATAGGGCAGGATGTGGTCATCAAGGGGGGGGACCTGCATGATGTCATCAACAAAGCCGTTGCTGACGGTAGTCAAGAGTCTTATTTGAGGAACTCTATAGTTGCAGACCCTTTCCAACGGGTGAATACAGGAAATAATGCTCCCGCAGTCATACATACGGAAGTCGTGAAAGGTGACAAGGTGAAGGTGACTGTCATGCCAAAAGGTGGTGGAGCGGAGAATATGTCTTTTGTCAAGATGCTCTCACCCTCCGCTGGTGTTGAAGGTGTAGAGGATGAGGTTGTTGCATGGGTGAAAAAAGCAGGAACAAACCCCTGTCCTCCCATCATTGTTGGTGTGGGAGTAGGTGGTAATTTCGAATATTGTGCCATGCTTGCAAAAAAAGCCTTGCTCAGGAACGGTCCAAACAGGAATTCCTTCTATAATAAACTGGAGCAGAGGCTTTTCAAACGGATCAATGCTTTGGGCATTGGGCCACAGGTGCCGCAAGGCGGCACGGGCACTGCGCTGGCCGTTCATGTGGAGTCCGCACCCTGCCACATTGCCACTCTCCCGCTGGCTGTGAACATCAATTGCCATGTCTCCCGTTACAAGGAATATCTCCTATGAAAGCAGTGAAACTCCAGTTGCCATTACAGCCAGCGGACATCAAACGGCTCAAAACAGGGATGTTTGTTCTTCTTAGCGGAACTGTCTATACTGCACGTGATGCGGCCCATAAGAAAATAGTCCAGGCTATTAAAAAGAAGAAGAAATTGCCGTTTGATTTGCAGGGTGCGGCCATTTATTATGTCGGGCCAGCGCCGTGCCCGCCCGATCGGACGATCGGGCCCTGTGGCCCCACTACAAGCTACAGGATGGACAAGTATGCTCCCCTGCTTATGCAGAAAGGTGTGCGTGTCATGATCGGTAAAGGTGAACGTAACGATGAGGTTGTCAGGACCATACAGGAGACTGGCTCAGTCTATTTTGTAACTGTGGGAGGAATCGCTTCCTTGCTTGCAGAAAAAGTGATTAGCAACAGGCTTGTGGCTTTTCCAGAACTGGGACCAGAGTCTGTCAGGGAACTGGTCATAAAGGATTTTCCCTGTTTTGTCAAGAATATCTGATTTGAGCTTAAAGAGGAGAGGAAGGCTTTTTTCGGTTTTTCCAAAAAACTTGACATCTTCCGGTTTTTTGTGTATCATTAAGCCAATGGAAAATGCATTGAAAAAACTTGTTTCTGTACTTCTCTTTTCTTTCCTGCTTTTTCTCGTTCTCCCCATTATGGCAGGTGAGCGCTCTCAGGTGCTTGTTCAGTTTCTTGATGTCAAAAATGGCAACGCTGTTTTTATTACCACCCCGTCTGGAAAAAATGTCCTTGTCGATTCAGGTGATGGTACTGATGGTCTTCTTTCCTGGTTCCGTTCCAAAAGCATCAAAAGAATTGATTATGCGGTGATTACATGTCCTGATACAAGAAATATTGGCGGTTTCTCGGAACTCATCAGTGGCGGTATGGATATTGGTGAGTTTTTTGCACCTGATGTGTATGGCGCGCCTTCTGCTTTTGAATCCTTGTTAGAAGAGATCATGTTGAAACAGGACGAGCTTGCATCAAGTGGTAACAAGGAATCTGCCATTATGGATGCCCTCAATAACAAGAAACATTTTGAATTTCAGAACATAACGAGCGGGTCGGTTCTTCCTTGGGATCAGAATATGTCTGTTGCTGTTATCGGTCCTTATCAGACTTACAGGAATACCAAGGCAAACCTTGACAACAATTCTCTTGTATTGAAGATGACTTACGGAACTCATAGCTTCCTCATGACTGGGAACATGCAGGCTGAAGCATGCAGGGATTTGACCAAACTTGGCAGCAAGATCCAGTCTACTGTCTTGCAGATTCCCAGCAACGGTTCGGGGTTTGCGGTTTCAGACCCATTTTATCAGAAAGTGGCCCCTAAATATGCAATAGCCCAGACAGGATCTAAAGGTATTGTGGCTACAGGAATTTCTTCTGTATTGAACGCACAAGGAACTGTTGTTGTTTCTACTGCTGAGAAAGGTGCTGTTGTTCTCAGTTCGGATGGTATCACCTTGAATGTCAAAACTGATAAATAAGAGGAGGTCATGAGCATGACCAATATTTGGTATTATATCCGCGATGAGATTCTGATGTATGTTTACGATAATCTCATTGTTGTCAATTTAGAACTCATCAAAGGGATATTCCTGGCTCTTGTCATTCTCCTGGCAGGATGGATTGTAGGAAAAATTGTTGAATTGGTTATCAAGCTGATTCTTAAAATTGTCCATTTTGACGATATCTGTGACAGGACAGGAATCACGAAACTTATGGAAAATGGTGGTATTCATAACATCCCCTCAAATGCGGTTGCTGTGTTTTTCTATTGGATCATACTTCTCATAACTTTTGTTCTGGCTATTGATAAGATCCTCTCATCAAGTTCATTCCAGGCGATCATGGTCCTTATCAAGTTCATACCTACCGCTTTCCTTGCCCTCCTTATATTGATCATCGGTCTTGCTCTTGGTTATTTCTTTTCCAAGATGATCAAGGGATTTGTCATCAATACAGGCGCAGGAACAAAATTTTCTGTTTTTCTCGAAAAGGCTTTTTTTGTCGCATTTGCTGTTTTCACCGTCATGCTGGCACTCCAGAAACTGGGTGTGCCAAGGATTGTCACGGCCTCCATTATTGACAACCTCATCAAGTTCGGTATCATTGGTGTTGCCATAGCGTTCGGTATAGGTACAAAAAATTTCGCAGAGGATTTCCTCTCTTATTTCAAGATCATGTCCGCTTTCCCGAAAGGTTCGGAAATTCTCATTGATGGGGAAAAGGCCATTGTCAAGGAAATTCGTCTTTTCCATACTCTGCTCTATATGGAAAAGGGTATCATGGATCTTCCCAATGCGACGTTGTCCAGGAAGATTGTTAAGAAGATAGTCTAGGAGGATCCCATGGCCTTGAACAACCTGTTCACATCCAAGGAAGATGAGGAAGTTGCAAAAGTACTCGGCAAAATCAATATCTTTGAGGATCTCACACTCATGGAACGTGTGAAGATTTCAGCTTATTTCCGAAAAAAGAACTATCCTGCAGGTATTGCCATTTTTCATGAGGAAGACAAGGCAGACCGCATGTTTGTCATTCGTGACGGCGCAGTGCGTGTCACCAAGAATGTTGGTGGCGAAGAGAAGACTCTTGTCAACCTGGTGGATGGTAACTTTATCGGTGAAATGGGGCTTCTTGAGGAATCCCCAAGATCTGCCTCTGTTTTTGCCATTTCCAATGTGGATATGTTGGAGTTGTATAGGGTCAATCTGCTTCAAATTATAAAGAAACATCCTGATATTGGCGTAAAAATAATGTTCAACCTTGCAAAAATACTGTCTCAACGTATTCGTCAGTCAGGCGACCGAATCAAGGATCTTCTAACTTGGGAATACCTGCGGAAAGATAGCGACGATAAAAAGAACGATTGAGTCTCCCTCAATGAATATTCTTCTTACAAACGATGATGGCATAGAAAGTTCCTCCTTGCAGCCCCTTGCTGCTAAGTTGCGTAAGTTGGGAAGGGTGATGATTGTTGTTCCGGATCAGGAACGTAGTGGTGCAAGCCATTCTATCACCCTTTCAAAACCGTTGCGGTTGGTTCCAATAAAAAAAGATGTTTATACTCTGGATGGGACTCCCACAGACTGTGTTGAAGTTGTCCTTCAGGGTGGATTGGGAAAAATAAGGATCAACCTTGTCGTGTCCGGTATCAACAGAGGACCTAACCTTTGTGAAGATGTCTTCTATTCCGGAACTGTAGCAGCTGCACGTGAGGGAGCATTGTTCGGTATCCCTTCCCTTGCAGTCTCATTGGATTCTTTTGCTGGAAAACCTGATTATCGTTTTGGCATAAGCTTTGTTACAAAGTTTATTGCTGAAAACAGTTTTTATCCAGGTCAGCTTCTCAACATAAATATTCCGGATCTTCCTGCTGAAAAAATCAAGGGTGTTGCCATGACTCGTCTTGGTTGGCGGAGGTACAAGGATGTCCTTTACAGGAGGAAAGACCCTTGGGGAAATCCATATTTCTGGATGCAAGGGAAGGGAATCACATACAGCAGGAATAATGGTGATGATTGTGCTGAAGTCAAGAAAGGCTATGTGAGCATAACTCCCCTCGGTCTTGATCTTACAAACTTGACTGATCTGGAAATCCTTGGAAAGAAGCTTAAAGGGGTGACACATGGCTGAAAACGCGCTTTTAAAAAATGGGATCATGGCTTACAATGACAAGCGTTACAAGGATGCGCTGAAATATTTCAAAAAGTACCACGATAGTGCCAAGGATGGAAAAGCCGCGGATTATCATTTTTTTGCCGGGCTGGTCTATATTAGGATGGGTGATCTGGATAGTGCTGTGGATCATCTACGAAAACTGGTGAAGGTCAAATTGCCAGTGTCTGAAGCGTTGCGTCTGCGTATGCTGTTAGGATATGTATATTCTTTGAAAGAGAATTTCAAACTTGCAAAAGAGATATTCCAGTCTGTCTTGAAAATTGAGCCTGAACATGTTCAGGCTCTGGCAGCCCTTGGATTCGTCTTATACAAACAGGGCAATGTGAAGGATTCCGTCAAGCACCTGAAAAAAGCCGTAAAAGCTGACGAGAAAAATCCGAATGCGCATAACTCCCTTGGATATATCTATGCTACTGCTGAAGACAAGTTTGATCTCGCTTTGAAGGAATGCGAGACAGCCCTGACCCTTAAGCCGGACTATCCTGCTTATTTGGATTCCATGGGTTGGACTTATTACAGGATGGGAAACCTCCCGCTTGCGAAAAAATTCCTTACTGAGGCCCTGGACAAGCTTCCTGACAGTGACGAAATCAGGGATCATTTCCGGGAAGTCGTGGTAAAGGAACTTGCGCAAAAGAAACACAAGGACAGGATCGACTAAACTTGCGGTCCTTGGGTTTTTTACAGTTTGACTTCTCATCATTTTTTATTATATTAAAGCACGTTATCAACACGGTGAATGTAGCTCAGTTGGTAGAGCTCCAGATTGTGGTTCTGGCTGTCGCGGGTTCGACCCCCGTCATTCACCCATTTCCAATGTATTCTTCACTTCATAAAAATTTCATCCCTTAGATGTTCTTTACGTAACGAGGTTTTTACTGTGCAATGAACCGTTTTATCGTGGTTTTGACATTCTGCGCTTTCACCCTGGTCTTGCCCCATGTCATTCATGCGGAAACCAATGGTAAGCCTGTAGTCACTGTAAAAGTGGACAAAAAGGAGATGGTCATAGGAGATCATCTTAAGTATGATGTCAATGTTCTTTCTCCTGCTGACTTGGCTGTTGTCTTTCCTGCATTGGAAGAGAAACTAGGGCATTTTGACATTCTCTCAAGATCCCGTGTTCAGAAAAAAGTGAATTTTGGGAAACAGCAGCGCATCTCACTCAATCTTGTGATTAGTGTATATGACCGTGGCGAATATACGTTGCCGGCTTTTCCTGTCATGTATATTGACAAGTCCGGTACAACAAATGTGGCTGTCTCGGAAGCTGTCAAAGTGAAAGTGAACGGTGTCTTGAGTGGACGCATCTCTCCAAAATTGCGGGATGTAAAGCAACAGGAAAGGCTGGCAGACCCGTTTTTGTGGCTTAAGATACTTCTTCTTTTACTCCTTGCAGCAGGAGGATATCTCCTTTACAGGTTTAGGGACCATTTTTTCAAAAAGAAACTTCTTCCTGTTATTGCAAAACTTGAACCTGAACTTCCTCCAGACATTGAAGCCTTGAACAGGTTGAACGATGTTGTCCAAAGAGATGTCCTAGGGCAGTCCGGTTTGAAGGAATATTACAGCATCATCAATGAGATCATACGTCATTATCTGCACCGTGTCTATGGACTGGTAACTCTGGAACGCACGACTGATGAGATCGTTTCAGATATGAGACGATTGGCTCTCTCTTCATCCTTACATGATGTGATTGCGGATTTCCTCATGGATAGCGATTTGGTCAAGTTTGCAAAGAGTGTCCCTTCAAAGAATGAAATCAATGGTTTTCTGGAAATTGCTTTTTCCATTATTGAACAGACAAAGCCAAAAGTGGTCCAGCCAGCAGGAGAAGAAGCATGAGATTTGTCTATCCCTGGGTTCTTCTTCTCCTTGTAACGCTTGTTCCTTTTTTTATATGGTACTATTTTTTTTCTAAGATAAAAAGGGAGTCTTTCATAAGATATACGCGCGTCAAGGATCTGGGAAAAAAAGGACGCAAGAAGAAATGGAAAATCCTTGATCTACTCCCTAAAATTCCTGATATCTTGAAAGTTCTGGCTCTTGTATTCGTCATTATTGCGCTTGCCCGTCCTCAGTTGGGACAACGCTATATTGACAGATATGCAGAGGGATATGATATCATCCTTACGTTGGATTGTTCCCAGTCAATGGCTGCTCAGGATTTCAAACCGAATAACAGGCTTACTGTTTCAAAGAATGTCATCTCCAAATTCATCAAGGGAAGGAAAGAGGACCGTATAGGGCTTGTCCTTTTTGGAAGTGAAAGCTATGCGCAGGTTCCTCTCACTCTTGATTATAACATGCTCCAACAGGCTCTTAAGAATGTCAGATTTGGTATTGTCGATGGCTCTTCCACTGCTATTGGAATGGGGATTGTCAACTCCGTTAACAGGTTGCGTCATTCAAAAGCAAAGAACAAGCTTGTTGTCCTGCTTACGGATGGTGTCAATAATGCTGGTGCTGTGGATCCCCTCACTGCGGCTCGTATAGCCCAGGCTCTTGACATTAAGATATATACCATCGGTGTGGGAAGCAAGGGAAAAGCTTATATTGAAATGGATACACCACAAGGAAGACAATCCGGTTACATTGATACGGATATTGATGAAGCGTCTCTTACTGAAGTGGCTCTCATCACAGGTGGCCAGTATTTCAGGGCTTTCAATCCCTCAGCTTTGGAAGAGATTTATGCGCGTATCGATAAGCTGGAAAAGACCAAATTCAAGGTTCGTGAATATGTAAATTACAACGATATTTTCTCGCCCTATGTATGGATCGCTCTCCTGCTTCTGTTGTCCGCTCTCCTTGTCAGGGATTTCCTGCTTAGGAGGATCCCATGATTTATTTTGCTGATAAGGCTTTCCTTTATGCCATTCCTCTCATTCTTGTAGGTCTTGTTTTTCTGCTTTTTTTGATTTTCAAAGGACGTAAGAAGCGTATTCTACAGTTCATGGAACCACGCTTCATTGAACATCTTATAGATCAGAATACGTTCAAGTTGCAGAAAATCAAGGCCATCCTGCTTGTACTCTTGTTTGCCTTCATGTTTATCGCATTGGCAAGACCGCAGTGGGGTGAGAGAAAACAGAATGTCCAGTCACGTGGACTTGATATCATTGTAGCCATGGATACATCCACAAGCATGCTTGCTGAGGATCAGAAACCGAACAGGTTGGAATGTGCCAAACATGCTCTTTCTTCATTCATTGATCTTCTAAGAGGTGATCGGATCGGTGTGCTTACTTTTGCAGGGACCAGTTTCCTGAACTGTCCGCTTACACTCGATTATGACGCTGCAAAAATGTATCTTGATATCATAGATGAATTTTCAATACCGATCCAGGGAACTGAGTTGGGTGATGCCATCCGTCGCAGTATTGTCGCATTCGAGTCAGGAGAGGACAAGTATAAGGTTCTTGTTTTGATCACGGATGGCGAAAACCATGGAAAGGATGTTTTTGAAGCTGCGAAAGAAGCCAAGAAAAACGGCATCATCATTTATACTGTCGGTATCGGATCTGATGCTGGTGAACCAATCCCTTTGAGGGATGAAAACGGGATTATAAAAGGTTACAAGAAAGATCGAAGCGGAAAAGTCGTCACAACCCGTCTGGATGAAGAGACACTTATCAAAATTGCGACTTTGACGGGTGGAAAATACTATCATGCTACAGACAGTGAAAAAGAACTGGTCCTCATTTATGAGGATCTCCAAAAAATGGAGAAAAAGGACTTAAAGGCTTCCTTGCTGAACAGATATGAAGACAGGTTTATCTGGTTCCTTTTTCCCGCATTCCTACTTCTTGTACTGGAAATGTTCCTTCCTGAAGTCACATGGAGTTTCAGATTCCAATTGCCTGAAGGTCTTGTTCGGATCTTCAGGAAAAAGGGGAAAACATGAGAGTCTTTTTGATTGCTTTCATATCCTCTCTCTTTTTTGTTTCAGGAGTTTTTGCATCCGCTTATCATGACAATGAAAGGGGTAACAAGCACTACAAGTCTGGCAAGTATAATGAGGCTCTTTCTGCTTATGGGGATGCGTTATCAAAAAAACCTGAACGCGCTGAAATTATCAACAATCAGGCGAACAGTCTCCATCACCTGAATGACAATGAGGCTGCCATACTCAAATACCAGGAAGCCTTGAAACATACAAAAAACAGCAAGTTGAAGAGTCGGATTTTTTATAATATGGGGAATGCTTATGCGAAGTCTGACAGGATGAAAGAGGCTGTCAATTCCTATATGAACGCTCTCAAGTTCAATCCTAATGACCAAGATGCCAAATACAACCTTGAACTGGCCCGTATCCTCATGCAGACAAATCATCAACAACAACAGCAGCAGAATGGAAAAGGGGATGACAAGGATAAGGATAAGAAAAAAGGGCAGAAGGATGACGAACAAAAAGATAGTAACGATAGCGACCAGCAGAAGAACGAAGGTAAGGATGGCGATCAGGATGATAAACAAGAACAGCAGAAAAAACCTAAACCTGGAGAAATGTCCAAAGAAGAAGCTGAAAATGTCCTGAACGCTGTTCTGGATGATGAAAAGAATACACAGCGGAAAGCGAAAATGGAAGAAGCCAAAAAGTCTGGCAGGAAAAGTGTGGAAAAGGACTGGTAACACGGAATGGAAAAATCGTTTCAATCATATTATCTTAAAGGGATGAAAAAAACACTTGTCACCCTGTTATGGGTCTGTTTGTTCCCATCATTCCTTCTTGCCAATGTCACGGTCACTGCCCAGGTTGACAGGAATGTCGTTGGTGTGGGACAGACATTTGTTTATGAGATTACAGTCAGTGGCTCTGCTGATGTGGGCAATCCTGCTGTAAGCCCGCCCGAAGGATTTCAGGTCGTCTCTCAAGGTTTCAGCCAGCAGATTTCCATGGGATCAGGTGGGACGACTGTATCTAAGACATACAGGTTGACAGTGCAGGTTGGTGCTGAAGGCACTTATTCTTGGCCTCCTGTCAAGGTTACTCATCAGGGACAGACTTACGAATCTCAACCTGTAGAAATCAAGGTCGTGCCTGCCGCACAGGCCCCCCCCCCACCGCAACAGCAGCAGAGTGCGCCAGATCCTTTTGGACAAGACCCTTTTGAGGCGCTTATGGGTGGTCGTCGTCAACCACAGCAGATACATGCACGCTATGTGGCAGTTCCAGAAAAAAGGAGCTGTTATGTCAATGAGGAAGTGCGCGTCACTTACAAGCTTTATGTGACTGCCAATGTTGCGTTGGGGCAGCTCGCTCCACCAACGGAACTTGCGGGATTTTGGGCAGAAGAGCCTTCTCTGCTCACAAAAAACAGGCGGTTTGTCCCCGAAGGAAACCAGACCCTTGACGGAATGACTTTCCAAGTCATTCCTATTATGAAACAGTCCTATTTTCCTCTCTCGTCAGGGCAGAAAAAAATTGGGCCTGCCAGTATTCAGGTGGGAGTTGATACTTTTTTTGGAATGGGAGATGCACGTGTCCTGAGATCTGAGCCGCTTGTTCTTGATGTGAAGCCACTCCCTGATGGCAGACCTGCCGGGTTTTCTGGAAATACAGGGCGCTATTCCATGTCAGTCTCTGTTGACAAGCGGCAGTTGAAACAGAACGAAGCTTTTTCTGTCAAGGTCTCAATCTCAGGTGTGGGAAACATCAAGTCAATTGCTGAACCTCGGAAACCGGACCTGTCAAGTTTCAAGATATACAGTTCCACTTCCTCTGTTTCGCTTTCACCTCAGGATGGGAAAGTCGCTGGAAAGAAAGTTTTCGAATATGTATTGCTCCCACTCCAGTCCGGTAAGTTGCGTATCGCCCCTTTTTCTTATTCCTTTTTTGATCCTGTTCAAAAAAAATACAAGAAGCTTTCTACTGCAGAAGTGGTTCTGGATGTGGAAGCAGTCTCAGAGAAAGAACGTACAACGATCATCTACTCGTCAGGTACTGAAGTTGATGCTATGGCTTCTGATATCAGGTTTATCAGACCTCATGTTGTCCCTCGTAAGGTGAAGCTGCTTCATGAATCTCATCTTTTTTTGGCTTGGCTTTTTTTGCAAGTTTTTTTCATCCTGTTTCTACTGGTTTGGGATGCCTACAAGGCTTCATCTTGGGGGCAGGTGAAACATGGCAAGGCTGGAAAGGCGTTTGAGGTGATGCGGAAAGGGTTTGAAAAACTTTCAAAGCAGGGTGAGACCCTTAAGTCGGAAGAGGTCGTTTTTCATTCTGAAAAACTCCTGTTTGATTATCTCTCAAGCAGGTTGACGATTCCACGTTCTGAACTGAATATGGACAATATCATGAAGCTTCTTCAGAAAGCCAGGATAGGGAAGGATGAATCTGAATCCATTGCTGATGTGATTGAGGAAATCCACATGTATAGATATGCTCCAAAATCAGGCAAGTCCGAATCTGAACGCGTTAAAAAACTTGCGGACAAGGTCTTGCAGGTTGCTTCCAAAGTTGAGGACAGTTTGAAGGTGAACGCATGAAAAAATATTTCACAATCATTCTTTCCTTGTTGTTTGTTTTGTTTTCACAGGGTGAAGCTGCAAACAAGTCATTGCTGGAAAAGGCTAATGATGCTTACAGGAATAATGATTATGCCAGTGCCTTTGGTATTTATTCCACAATGGCTGAAATCTATTCTGATCCGGTCCTATATTATAATCTTGCAAATGCGGCCTACAAGGTTGGAGATGTGGCGAAAGCGGTCCTGTACTACGAGAAAGCCTTGAAACTCAGGCCTTTTTTTCGCGATGCTTCATTCAATCTGAGGATTGTGCAACAAACACTTCTTGACAAGAAACGGATTGAAGAAAATCCTTTCATACGGATGGCCGATTCTTTCGTGCGAGCATTGCCTTTGAACACTCTCCTGCTATGTTCAACTTTTCTGCTTCTCATCCTGATGGCCTATCTCTTTTGTAAATCATTCGGGTTCGTTCCCAGGATTACACTTTTTATGAGACCTTTTATCAGTACTGTCGTTATTTTGCTCCTACTGACAGGTGCATTGTCATCCTTGAGGATTATTCATCTGCATGTCGTTACAGAAGCGATTGTTATGGTAGAAGAAATATCACTCAAAGTGATGCCAAGTGAAAAATCAGATGAAGTTTTCAAACTGCATAAGGCCGCAAAAGTCCGTATCCTAGACAAGGATGGCGACTGGGTGAATGTGCGGTTTGGGAAAGACAAGGAAGGAAAAGATCTGGAAGCCTGGACAGAAAAACGTTTTTTAGAGATGATATAAATTAAGTTGACATGTATTGCGAAAAGCTATCTGACATCGAATTTTTTTAGGAATTCCAAGTCAAGCTTGTGACCAGACCTGCAGACTAGGAAATGTCCTTGCAGGAATTTTCCTGAAAGATACATGTCTCCAATGAAATCCAAGGCCTTGTGCCGTAAACATTCATCAGCCATATGCAAACTCTTGTTTTTAATCCCTTCCTTTGTCAGCAGGACAGTGTTGTGGAGGTTTCCCCCTTTTCCTAATCCTGCTTTCTGCAATGCTTTTATTTCAGCTTCAAAACCGAAAGTCCGTGCATTGGCGATCTCTTTTATGAGAGTGTGACTGTTCAAATCAACATGGAGCGCTCTGTTTTTCAACAAAGGATGTGGAAAATCGATGATGCAGGTAAGTTGGTCTTTTTCTGAAGGAACATAGGATATGAAGGAATTTCCATTGTGTAGGATGAACGGCTTCCTGCTGCCAAGGCGGACAACCTCTTTTTTTTGGTCTTTGATTCCTGCTTTTTTCAGGGCTTTGATGAAAGCCATGGCTCCACCATCCATGATCGGTACTTCGGAATTTGTCATTTCAATGGAGATATTTGTGATTTCCATCATATATAATGCTGCCATCAGATGTTCAACAGTGTTCACTTCCACGCCGGATTTCACAAGTCCTGTGCTGCGGACAAGGTTACCTGTGTATTTCCATGTAGCTGGGATTGTTACTGTTTTATTGCCTGTTTTTCTAATAAATAAGATGCCAGAATCCTGGGGAAGAGGGGAGAAGTTCAGTTTTGAGCTTATGCCCGAATGAATCCCTTGACCTTCCAAGGAAAACCTTTTTTTTATTGTTTTTTGGGTCATGGATGTGCCGAAAGAGGGACTTGAACCCTCACGGACCGAAGCCCGGTAGATTTTGAGTCTACTGCGTCTGCCATTCCGCCATTTCGGCATGGTTTGAAATATGTCTTTTTTTTGAGTTAATGTCAAAAAAATGATATTTTTCAGCTTCTGTTTTGCTGTAAAAATTTAAGTTACGCCTCTAAAAAGACGTAATATATGATAAGGTAAAAAATATTATGAACAGAATGTCTCATTTACATGGTCTTTTTTTGTGTTTTTGGATTATGGTATCCTCGCTTCAGGCATACTCTTTCTTCGACTACGATATGTACCCTGTTGGTGCCAAAGCCAATGGACTTGGTGGTGCTTATACTGCCATTGCTGATGACTCCTCTGCTGTTTTTTGGAATCCTGCAGGCATTATCCAACAGAAAAATACTGTCATTTCTTATCTTCTTGATTCCCAGTTTATGTTGAATGATATCAGGGATCCTTTTAATAGCGTTTTTAAGGTAACTTATGAGACTCCTGCCCTGATCAGTTTCTTAACCCCTCTCTTTGATAACAGGATAGTGGCAGGTCTCTCTGCCATGACGCCCATACAACGGAAAATTGACGGACATTTCTATATTGCCCAGTTTTCTCCAGTCGTCTCCTTTCTGTCATTGCCCAATTTAAGTATTGGCATTGCTGGAGGAGTGCTCCTTTCTGAACTCAGGGATTTTGGATGGGGTTGGGATTTTCAGGCAGGTCTCCTCTGGTTTGTCGATTCAAAAATACGTGCTGGGCTTAATTTCAGGTCTTCCCCTGTAGTTTCCTGGACTCAGGATGATATCCAGGGTGTTTTCCCTTGGAGCATGCAGGCCGGAATTTCATATAAGGTTTCCTGGGACTTGATTTTATCCATGGATATTGAGTATATTGGATGGAGAAATTCTAGTCTTCTTGACAGAGGCATTGAACGTGCACCTGTTTTTGATACAGGTCTTTTTTATGAAATCCTGCCAAAGATAGGTCTCATGTACACACATGAGCAATCAGGGGCTCATCTGAGGTTGGGTTTGAACACTTCATCCTTTTTGGATGCTTCTGTCCTGGTTCCACAGTATAAGCTTGCCTTCGGTATCGGAGGGAAAGCGTTCAAGATTGTGGAAATCGAGGCTTCTTTGGTGGATAGTTATCTTATCTCCCTGTTTTATGAGGAGCAACGTGTCATAGAGACGATCCAGGTCAATATCGAATATAAGTTTGAATGAAGAGATGCTGATGACAAAGATGAAAAATCTCATCACAAAATCAGGAATTATATTGGTTCTGCTGTTCCTGATGTCTGTTCCACAGGCTGATGTGATACGTGATTTTAAAGTGCTAGGGCGTGTTGATAATCAGCAGGTATTACAGAGTGCAACAATAAATGAGAAAAATCCTGCAGTGTTCAGCTTTAATGACAGTGGTGATCCATCTTTTGTACTGATGCTCAATGGACCTCGAAAGATAAAGAATGTAAAAGTCTATTTCACAAAAGGTTATGAACCTGGTAGTGTGACTTTGGAGATTGGCGATGATCTTTTTACCTGGAAAAAGGCATCTGGTCCCATTTCTATTTTCTTTTTGACGAATGATGGCGCTGTTTATGGTGCTGATCTGTCTGGGGCAGGTTTGACAGGGACTTTTTTAAGATTTGTTTTTGAAAAAGGACATTCTAAGCAGTTACGAATAGCTGGAATCGTTCTGCGACCCGATGATGTTGTTCCTCTCAGCACAGTCCGGTTGGAACACGTGAAGGTGGAAGATCATTCTGTCACATTGAAATTGATTGCTGATATGGAAGCTGTCGCTTCAATCCGGTATGGGGAGGATATAAATTCCCTGCTGGAAGGTCCTCTGATGATAAACTATTCGAAGGAACATATCATCACAATTCAGGGTTTGCTCCGTGGTACAGAGTACTATTTCCTCGGTATTGGTCAGGATAGTCTGGGTACAATAAAGTATTCTGTTCCTTTCAAGGTAAGAACAACAGGTGTTCCTTTGCCCCTTTTCAAGCGTATCCAGACGTCAGGTCTCTCTCATGATCGTTTTAATTTGGATCTCACTTTCAATGTCCCTGTGAAGATTGAAGTGCAATATGGTTATAATAAGGATAAGCTGGCTAAAAAATCTTTTTCAAAACTGGCAAGTACCCGTCAGATTCAAATCAAGGGGCTTGTCCCTGAAAAGATGGTTTATTATAGGATAAATGCTATTGATAAGCAGGGGAACCATGTCTCGTCTGGGCTATTGCAAACGATGACAGAACCTTATAATATAATCTCAAAAGCCAAGGTTTCTGGTGATTTCAGTTACATTGGAGAGAATCTGCAACCTGTCCATGTGAAAGGTGAAGAGAAGCGTTTGTGGGATAAGCAGTATTCCTACATCAATGGTTCTTTGATGTCTGGAAATATTTATAGCGGGAAGCAGGAACTGCTTGTGGAATTTTCTGAACCAGTTAACATTAACCGGATTGACCTGGTTTGGTGGGGCTTGATTTACAGTAAGGAGACAACTGTTTATAGTAGCTTGGATGGAGTTAAATGGGATAAGGTTATAGCCAATATCGCTCCGGATAATGAGATCAGTTTTCCTTTTGTTGGTAAGGTTCCTTATGTAGTTACTCGAGTCTCATTAAATAGGAAATTAACACAACTTAAATGTGAGTTTAACAAAGGGGAGGCATACAGAAGATTTGCGCAATACGTAAATTTAAGGCTGTTGGAGGTTCTCGTTATTCCAGAAAACAAGATAAGTAGCATTATAAGTGTTTTTGATATTGTAAAAAAATAGGACAATTATTTAAAAAAAATAGTTTTTTTATTAAATATAATGTATAATACTAATGAGTAATAAAATTTTTAAGGAGGTGCTTGATGAAAAAGAAGATTTTGCTTGTTATGGTGGCAAGCGTTCTCGCTTTTTCGGTAACGACGATTAGAGCTCAGGTTTCATACACTATGGCTCTAGAGAGTTTGACAAATATTGCTAAGGTGACAGCTGCGAATGCTGCTACGTTCCCTACAGATATGACAAATGTCACTACAGCAACAATGTATGGTGCTGCATTATACACGATTACTCCTGCAGCAACATATAGGCAGTCTCTTTCTACTTTTGGAAGGACGAGCTGGGTCATAGCTCTTTCTAACCTTGGTAACGCACAGGCTCCGTTCAAGGTAGGTGTCTATGCAACGAATAGATGGTATGGTGGCGGTTCATGGAATACTTATATTTCCAATGCAACACCAACTATTAATCCAGGTGAAGTAGCATTTACTACTCTCGTCATAAGTAACGTAACTCCAGCATCAAACAACGCATTTGTCAGTGTGCTTGTATATGCATCAAACTTACAAGCACCTCAGGCTTATTATGCATATCTTGGATATGATGCTACAGGTGCCCAGACAGTCCGTTACGGTGGAACATTAGGTCAGGATACTAATGGTGGATCTTATGCTTCGACTCGTGGTCCTATTTCCTTCCTTCAATTTGCTGCACAAGCAGGTGCTGGTTTTACAAATGCTGCTGGTTTCTTGACAGCACAGCTTGCTGGTCCAGTTCTCCACATATCCAAAACTATTGTAAGTATATTGCATCCTGCCGCTGCAACAGGTCTTACTGTAGCTGATGGTACGGTTGAACCTGGTTCAATCATCACCTATCAGATCTGGGTTTCCAACTCAGGCTCTAAAGCTACTGCAGCGAAGATTGCAGATCAGTTCAATGCAACATATTTTGATTTGGTCGATTGGACTAACGGTTCAATCTTCACAAACGGCGCTGGTGCAACAGCTGGAAGAATGGTTTTTGTCGCAACCAACGGTGTTGACGATGAATTGCCTGCAGCAACAGCTGATAAAGTCAAGATCCGCGTACGCGTCAAGTAAGGTAGTTCTCTAGAATCAATGCCAGCAGTGCGGCGGAGTTTCGTGCTGCTGGCTTTTTTTATTTATTGGTATGTCTCCTGTTTTGGGGCAGAAGGCAAAAAGGGTTCGTTGTGAAGAGAATAGTGGTCCTTTTAACATTGTTGTTTCTCCCTTTTTTTCTTGCATCCTTCGCTTTTTCAAAGGGCACTCCTGCCCTCACCAGTCTTATAAACAAAGCTGACGTATATGCTTTCAATTATCTCATTACAAATCATGCCTACACCAATGTGTTTTCCGCTGAAATCTATGGTATAATTGATATCATCTCAACCAACACAAATGTGACGAAGATGCCGGGTCAGACATATACGTTTTGGAGCTCCTTGTCAAATACGTCCAACTTAGATGAGACCAATATTGTCCTTATGTTGACCAACTATCAGACAAATGCAGGAATCCGGACGGGTGATTGGACAATCTCTGTCCTTGATATATCAAATAGTATTGAGAAGATTTTGTTTACTTCATCATCCTATCTCCTTCCTGTTTTTACCAATTTGAAACCTTCCTTACCAATCCATCCGGATGAGAAACTGAATTACGGGATTAGGATGACTGTTGCTTCCAATGCGGATGTCAACTCCTGGGCTTCCATAAACATTATTGTCCGGACACTTACCAATGCGCGTCGTTATCTCGGTTATGATGAGTTCGGAGTACAGACAGTCTGGTATGGTGGTTCTCCAAGTGTCACAAACAGGGCAAAGATTGTGGTAACATCATCCAATCCTATCGTCACTTTGACAAAAACCATAGAACTCATAACCAATCTTGCTTTGGGAGATAATTCTATAATTCCAGGCTCAGATATCCATTACCTCATACATTTCACAAATATAGGATCAGGAACGGGTAAGAATCTCAGGATCCGCGATATTTTACCATCAAGGCATGTTATCCTTTCCAACGGATTTGTGACCAATGGATTCGCTTCCACTTTTTCAGTTGAATTTTCGGATAATAACGGGTCAAGTTTCATTTATGCTCCAACAACTTGGGATACAAATGTGGACCAGATACTCTTCAGGTCAACAAACACCTTTGCCCCTGGATCTTCAGGTACCATCCGTTACAAGGTGAGGATAAGATGAAGAATCCTGTTGCCTTTATCCTTTTATTCGCTTTTCTCCTGTTGCCTGCTTTCAATGTGCACGCTCTTCCAGGTGACCTCACTAACAAAGCCATATATTCCTGGTCTGATGTCTCTGAAACACAATGGTGGACTAATACCAGTTTTGCTGCTACTAATTATTTTAAGTTTATTATCATCTCTCCTGGATATGATCCAGCAAACCCATCCCCTCAGCCAGGGCAGACCATTCATATTCCTTTCGTAGCTTACAATGTAGGTTCAATGGCATCCTCTCCAATCCATTTAGGTCGCTTTTTTACAAACGTATGTCCTAACCTGACATTCACTGTCAATTCGAACCAAACCAATGTTTTTGAAATCAGTGACACGAACCAAATTACCCAGGTTCCTGCCTTGGCTTCTGGCGAAGCTTTCTATTATTGGCTTAACATCGAGGTCTCTACAAACCTTGATGAAGGACAGTATCCCTTCTATGTAACCAATGTCCATACAGATCCGCTTTCACCGCTAACAGTCATTTATTCTAATAGGATTACTTTCAGTTTTCAGAGTGTGTCTAACATCAGCGCTTCTGACGGAATACATACAATCACTGCGTTTGACGGGACGGCTCTGCTTGGTAATATGGACGTTTCCGTATATATGAAGTTCCAACGTGCGCCTGTCACTCCTTATCTCTATTACGATGTGGATGGAGTCCCTGATGCATCACTGCCTGATGGGACTCTCACTAATAACAGGAGAGTCCCAGTCACATTGCTGAGTAACGATATCTGGGTTGCTAAGATTCCCATTTTTGATCCTGAAATCAAGGAAGGGAAACAGGTTCAGTTTGTCATAAGTGACAGTGGCCAGATTTTTTATTATCCAGGAGACATCCCGTTCAGTTATTTTGTAAAGAATTTCGCATCACAGCCTGATAATCCCAACCAACCTGTCATCATTGCCAACAATGTAGGTGATTTTACAGTCAAACCTGTCCGTCTGATTTACACTCTCCCCCGTGATGGTTTTGTAAATGTGACTGTCTATAACCTTCGTGGTGAGATTATCCGGAAACTCAGGAATGAACGTCTTATGGCAGGGAAGTATATTGAAAGCTGGGATGCTAAGAATGATGCAGGCATGGTGGTCTCCAAAGGTCTCTATTTCATGCATATAAGTACAGCGGATTATAGTGTGACTAAGAAAACCCTGTTTGTGGTAAGGTGAGTACATGAGAAGGAAGGTTCCCTTATTTCTCATATTGTCATGCTTGCTTCTGTCCTTGGATTCATTTGCCTCAGACAAGGCAGGTATGTCTGGAGCTCCCTTCCTCAAAATTCCTATTGGTGCACGCATGGTTGGATTGGGTGAAGCTTTCACAGCAGTTGCGGATGACCCTTACGCCTTGTCTGGCAACATGGCAGGACTGGCAAGGAATAGGGATTTGGAAATTTCTTTCACTCATGTGGAATGGTTGGAAGGAATCGCTTATGAGTATCTGGCATTTTCAAAATCGTTTTTTAAGGGATTCGGTGGCCTGAATTCATCAATGGGTCTGGCGGTCAATTACCTTCATGCGCCTGAGTTTTTCAGTTATAATGACTGGGGGGAAGTTGACGGGGCTTCCACTTTCAGTGATGTAGCAGTAACATTGGGATATGCGCAGAATCTCGGTTTTCTCAATGCAGGCATGGCGTTGAGGTACGTGAACGAGTTTTCTGACTATAATGCTGATGGTGCAATTTCCTTCAACTTCGGTCTGCTTTATGACCTCAAACTTCCTGGATTCAAGGTTTTGGGACAGGATTTCATAGCACGTGAGATCAATTTCGGGTTTCTTCTTGAGAACTGGAGTATGGGATCAGAAATAGGCGGCTATGGGACTGCAGTACTTTACAAATTAGGAATGGCTTTCAAGCCTTATGATAATTTTCTTAGTACTTTGGAAATACAGATTCCAACTGACTCCAGGGTTCGTTTGAACATGGGTTTTGAATATGCATTGAAAAACATTCTTTTCTGCCGTTTTGGGTACAGGTTTTTCGGATATGAGATTGACACTTACACTATGGGGTTAGGAACGAAGTTCAACATCAGTGGAAAGGACGTTAAATTGGATGTCTCTTTTGCACCACAGGCGGATGTAGGCCATTCCTTGAACCTTTCCTTCAGCATGAAATATCCAGACAGGATAAGTGATGACAACAGGAAGCTGGCCAACATCTTGTACTACAAGGGAATCTATTATTATACACGTGGAGAATTGGACAAGGCTATTGAGATGTGGCGTGAATCTTTGCGCATGAATCCGGAACAGGAACAGGCTCAGAACAAGATCCTAGATGCTGAAAAACTGAAACAGCTTCAAAATGTGGAAGACAAGGTCAAACAGAAATTGATTGACGAGAAGCGGATTCCACAAAAATAAAATTTACCTTAATTAAAACATGAAAGCACAGCTTGACTGAATAAGTGGAGAATATGGCGAAGTATAAGATACCCACACCGGACAATCTGCATTTGGATTCGAGGAATGCCAAGGGCATTGATCCTTCAAAAATTAAGAAGATACTTATCATCCAATATGATCCGGTAGGTGATTCCATATTGAATATCCCCCTTTTCAGGAATATCAAGAGGAATTTCCCCCATATAAAAACGGCCTATCTCATAAATAAATTGCCGTATACTTTGCTTGAAGGAACGGATGGCATCGATGAGTTTGTCGTTTATGAAAAACATTCCAAGAAAGGTTTTGTTAATTACATCAAATATCTTTTGAACGATTTTTTATTCCTGTTCAAAGTGAGGAAAGTGAAAGCTGATTGTGTCATAGATCTTATCACAAAGCCGAAGTCTGCCCTGGTAACGTTCTTTTCTGGGGCTAAATATAGGATTGGAAGGAAACTTCGTTGGCGATCTTGGTGTTACAATGCCTTTTATCATGCGAATAATCATGATTATACTGTTTGGCAAAGGCTCACATCCTTGACGCTCTTAGGGCTGGATCTCAAAAATGCGGATCTCTCCTACGAATTGAAATTCGGTCAGCATGAAAGTCATTTGGCTGAATGTTTTTACAATGAAAGATGCATCGCAAAAAATGATTTTGTGGTTGTCTTGTCAGTCAATCAGCGGATATCTTCCCGTCAATGGCTGGCGGAAAATTTTGCGGCTCTAGGCGATATGCTTGTGAAAAAAAACAAGGCTAAGATCGTCATTCTTTGGGGACCTGGTGAAAGAGATCACGCCCTTAAAGTGGTGAGTCTGATGAAGATGAAGGATAATGCATTTATCATTCCAGAAACCACCTATAAGGAGATGGCTGCCATCATTGCTCGTGCTAACGTTGTTGTGGCAAATTGTTCAGGACCAAAGCATGTGGCTACTGGTCTTGCTCGTCCTGTTGTGACCATTTTTGGACCCACTCATCCTGAAGTATGGGAGCATTATCAGACTGGGAAAAACTTCCCTTTGCAAGCAAAAGGCTTGGATTGTATTGCGTGTGAGAAAAATATATGTCCAAGAGACCGTCATTACTGCATGGAAATGGTAACACCTCAGATGGTTTATGACCAGGTAATGATGGCTTTAGAATCATAGACCCGTTGGCAAGTTTAAATCCTAAATCCTGATTTCGAAACACCTGTGAGGAGTCCGGTCTGTAAAATCTATGGGAGTGGTTTCTGCTGATATTTCCTTGCACTCCTTTACAGGAAGCCCTTCAAGATCAGGTTCGAACCTCTGGTGGTTTGTTGAAAATAACAGGATGCCTTCTTTACGTAGCAGTTTTATTGTGGCAAGAACTAGTTCCCTGTGGTCTTTCTGGATGTCAAAAGGGACCTTGAATTTTCCAGTTGAAAAAGATGGAGGGTCTAGGATGATGATATCCCATTTTCTGTGCTGGGAGCGCTCTAGAAAATCTTCCACTGGGGATGTAATCAGCCTGTGTTTCGTCCAGTCTGAAAAACCATTAAGCTCCATATTCTCTTTTGCCCATTTCATGTATGTGCCTGACGCATCAACAGAATCTGTTTCAGAGGCTCCTCCTGCAGCTGCGTACACTGTGAAGGAAGCTGTATAGGCATAGAGGTTCAAGACTCTTTGGTCTTTGCTCATGTTTTTTACTTTTTCTCTTGTAACGCGATGGTCAGGGAAAAGTCCTGTGTCAAGAAAATCATCAAGGTTGACAAGAAACTTGTGATCTCCTTCCAGTATCTCCATTTTCCTGTTTGAATGGTCAAGTCTTTTGTAACGTTCTCCTTCTTTCGGACGCGTCTGCCGTTTTCGGAGATGGACATTAGCCAAAGGGATGCCGAGTTTTTCTGAAACAGCTGGCGCAAGTGTTGCAAGATAGGGGATTTCCGCAGTCTGTTCCCGCGCATATTCGGAAAGCATGATATGGTTTTTGTACCAGTCAACAGCAGCTCTCACTTCAGGAATGTCCCTATCGTACAACCTGAACGCTTCAACACGTTTTTTATCAAATACAGGTTTCAATCTGCGGTAATTCTTATGAGTACGGTTGGCAAGCATTTCTGCATGTTTTTGTGCAGTGTCAAGTGTAAAACCTGTCGGTTTCCTTTTTGGTGGTTTTTTTTGCGTGTAATAGTTCATGCTCGAAGGATAAGGAAAAAAGGATAGAAAATCAAATTTGTGTGTAGTGGATCAAAAGTGTCTTTTTCAATTAAAGGCTCTAAAATGTTTTAGCATCTGGTTTATTCTCGAAAGGAACGCCATATATAATTTTGCAAGCTTTTGTTGATAAGCAATATACTTTATGTATAACTGATGAAATACTTTTTGAATATGAAAGAATTTTATATAGAATTTCTAAAAACTCAAATCCACAAATAGTACATAAATGGATTCATCGTATTAAAAATAATGCATTGTTATTAAAATAACGAATAAGCATAAAATTTCTAGAGATCAAAATGATGATATGTTTATTGATTGCGCAATTGCAGCAAAAGCAAAATATATAGTTTCTGGAGATAATGATTTGCTTTGCTTAAAAGAAACTGATAATATAGAGATAATAAC
>DYKD01000141.1 GCA_020722765.1 Brevinema andersonii
TATAAGTCGTTTTTAGGCATGTTTTGGGTGCGAGAAAAAGGATTCTTTATTGCTGGGAAAGGATAAGAATGGAATCTATGACACATGTCTCAGGAATATGGGAGTGAAACCCTACATGGGTTGTGAAAAATGTCCGGACAAATAAGGAACGTTTAGTATTATCATAGGAGGCTACAGGGAAAAACGATTTTTTTCTGTTTCACACTCACAACAAAATATAGATATAGTGCAAATTAGAATTCAATAAAATGAGAACCGTCCCCATTTTTAGTCCCCATTTTTAAAAGTAATAAGCAACGCGATTTACCGTATATGAACATGGAGGTTGCATGAAAACAGAAGATACAGAAATTTTCAAGGATTTTTTCCTAGCCAGACAGACGGAAGACCTGGCCTTTTTGGATAAGTTATTCCACCACGGGCTTCTTCCAAAACTACCTGAATGGCTGAACGACTTGGATCCAGCTGCAAAAACCATATTTATCCAGATACTCATCATCGACCATCTCTGTTCTCCAGAGGTTGAAAGATGGAGGATGAGAAAACAGAAACGTTTCAACCATATAGAGGTTTTCATCACGGAGAAATTGAAAGAGGAAATACATTCTGTGATCCATGATCCTTTAATGAGAGATAGCCTCGTCTTATCGCTTACACCATCAGAAGATTTCAATCTTTTCAAGCTTTCCACCTTGGTTTCCATAGCTCTGAAAAACAGGGAAGGTACTGTTGTAGGATCTGTAGAACGATACCTTTCACAGATACAAAAAGGAATCCTTCCTTTTCATCCTGAATATTTCCTGCTCTGCGAAAATTTTTATGTTGAATTCAATGAAAAAAATCCACCCCCATTGGAACTGATAAGGGAAAATCTTCTTTTGAATCCTCCAGAAATCCTGTTGCCTGAGGGAACCCAGAAATATTCCTTGGAAACAAGAGAGAAAGATGTCCAGGTTATAGAACTCAGCAGGAAACAAGATCTTTTGGAAGAGGGGCTCTTCCAGACCAATTGTCTCAGGCATAATGAGAACAGCTATTACAATGAAATCCGAAAAGGTGTTAAAAGCCTTTTTTCCCTCAGGAAAGGGAAAGACCGGATTACCATAGAACTGGGGCCTTTAGGACAAATCCAAGTGTGCGAAGCCGAGAAAGGAAGAAAAGTCCCAACACTTCCTTATGACATATCAGCTGTCAACAAAATCCCGGAGAAGGACAGATCAGCGATTACAGGATATTACCAGAACTTTCTGGAGAAGATATCACCACACATTCTGAACCCTCAAACACTTTCCCATCACCTTTTTTCAGAATTTTATGAGCTTCCCGAAATGGCAATCAAAGAATACCGAGAAAATGCCATGAACACAAAGGATTATCACCAGCTACAATTCCGAATAGAACACAATCCGTTCTATTCCTGTGTTCTTTCACCCATGTACAATATCATCATCAATAATCCATATTCAATAGACTTGGAGCACGACCATCCTCTCCTAATTACTGATAATGAAAGCAAAATCCTGCTTACAAATCATAAGCCGGAGAATGAAGAAGCTCCTTTCATTGTAAGGAAGTGGCAGGCAGGAGACAGAAGACCAACAGAAAGACTTCTGAAACGCCTTAAGGGCATCCCCCAGGTAGTGGACGCATCCTTATGCAAATCACTTGATCTTGACAGTGAGGAAGCGCAACCTATAAAAGTGACTTTCTGGAAACAATTTGCAAAACTGATAGCAGATAATTATCCATCAAACAAAGAAAACGGCGATATAAAAAACATCAAATCGTACCAGCAAGCGCAGAAATATCTTGAAATTTCCGGATCTATGCATAATAATTTGAAAGAACTCCTTTTCAAACTCCAGAGTGTCAGACAATTGCCTCCCCTTCCAGGATTCATCTACAGGGATAAAAAAAAATCCAGCCAGCATATTTTCAGTTTTTGCCTTTTTGATTTTCTTGAGACACTTAAAGGAAAAGATGAAACAGGAGACGAGATCAAACGCCTTACAAACATCTCTATTCCTGATGGTAGCTCTGTTTGGAAGATATGTCTTGAAACCCATAAACCTGAACTTCTTGCGAAATTCAGAAAAATCAGATCCATGAAGGGTGGGTTGGAAAGGCTGGCAAGGATAATAGATACGCCTGCTTCCATCAGCACTGCCATAAACCTGCTCGTAATGGAATCTGAAAAGCTTACAGATACAGAACAACAACGCAGGGCTTTAAGAAGGGTTCTGTCCAGAATCAGAAAGAAGAAAACCGAATATAATGCCATCAGGATCTTTTTGGCGGAAAAGATAAGGATTCAGCTGAAAGACAAGTATCATCCGACATTTGATGAGATACGGAATCTCCATCAAGTATTGAATATACCTGAATCATGGCCTGAAGGGCAGGCTCGCTATCATCTTATATGTGAGACTCCTGCCGTAACTGTCATACCACTTACAAGTAAAAAAGCATTAATAGATGAAATAGAGATCCAAGAGATTCCTTTATTCATCCAGACTGATACTGCCCGGATGAATTATTTAAGAGGCACACAATCCTATTTTTCCTTGAGATATCAGGGCAGAAGGATAACAGTCTCGTTGGATTCTTCAGGTCGTTTTTATTCCTGTTATGAATCAAGAAAAGAACGAATCCGTTTTTCTGGAAACGAAGAGATAGTCCAAAACCACCTGAAAAAGTTCAGTTTTAGAGTAGAACAAAATCCCTGTTTCAAACCATTAGAGACACCAAAACTGACTCGAAAACTGATACCCCAACCAATCCTACGCCACATCCAGAACAAGGATGATGAATTCCTGGGAAGACTTCATCTGATAGCCGATAAAAAAACTACCAAGTTATTCAACGAGATTCTGGGATATCGGCCTGAACATGAAAATATGAACCTATGGCATGGAGATAATAGTGCTGAAAGATCAAGCATCGGTTTTGGTGACTATTTTCAGATCCAATGGAATAATCCGGAATAAAAGTCTTTTTACTGAATTCTCATAAGGACTGGAAAATTGAATTACATAAAAAAGGGAATCAACTCCCTTCCTAATGTTTAAAAGTGTGTTTTTGGATTTTGGAATAGAATTCATCAACAATGACAGACATTTTCTTGGGAAGATAGGCCTTTGCCATCATGGAAATACCTTCTGGGACTGAACCATAAAACGCTTCTGCAATGGCACCTGTAATACAAGCCAGAGTATCTGCATCACCGCCGAGAGAGACTGACTTACGTACTGCATCCTCCCAATCGTCGCTTTCAAGAAATGCGATGATTGCCTCTGGGACTGTCCCTTGACAAGTTTCATCAAACTTGTAGACTTTCCTGATCTGATCAACGGTTCTATCCATGTCATATTCAAAATGGCGTGTTATGAATTTTCTTATCTGGTCCTTGCTTTTTCCTGTTCTTGCAAGAAAAATAGCTGCAGCAGTGGCTTGGGCACCTTTTATGCCTTCGGGATGATCATGCGTCACCTCAGCTGACCTTTTTGCTTCAGCAAGAACATCCTCTATTTCATTGAAATAAAAACCAACAGGTGGAACACGCATGGCAGACCCATTTCCAAAACTGTTATAAGCAGGAGCATCGGTTCCTGAATGTATCCAACGTGCAAACATGCCCCCATATCCAGCATGAGGATAGCGGAGAGCCCATTCACGATAAGCTTTGGCGTAATCCCCACCGTGAAGAAGGATATCAGCAGTTGCAACAAGTAAAACAGTATCATCCGTATAAAAAGCATTATCCGGAAAAAGGTCAAACTGGGTTGTCTTTGTAGCACTGAATTCATGTACTGAACCTATGATATCACCAGCAATAGCACCAAGCATAAAACCTCCTTTTCTGCATAATAATATATCTGATCAGGCATAAAATCCGTCTCCTTTTCCTAGCAAAAACCGATTTTGGCGGTCATGTTGCGTATTCCGTTCAAGGTATCCACTTGGACTTCTTTGCTTCGCCTGACAACAG
>DYKD01000142.1 GCA_020722765.1 Brevinema andersonii
TTATCGCTATGTCCGGCTCTATAACCACCAGATCCCCCAAAAGGCACTCGGTCATATCACCCCGGTACAGGCACTCAAAAAGTGGCAGGGAACGAAACCGGAACTCTTCACTAAAAGGTTCTATGATCTCTCGGGACACGATATTTATCGAGGAGGGTAATCATGGGAAAAATGCATTTTTATCTCCATGAACTGGTTAGGGTGCTATGTCTCTTCGCGGCGATTTGCGTCTTGATTTTGTCTCCCATTGATGGAATAGCCAAAAGTGAAACAGATACAGACACCATTATTAATCTTGAAAGCCCACAGGAAGATGAAGAGGTGGTTGCAAAGAAGCCATTAATTAAGTGTAGTTTCACACTTCCTGTCTCTACTGAAAATCTCCTTGTCATCCTGGACGGTGTAGATATTACGGGTGTGCTGAGGATAACCGACAAGGGTTTTGAGTACAGGCCAGTGCAGGTTTTGTCCCCTGGTCCTCATACCATCAGCATTACTGGCCAGGACAGGGATGGAATGGAGTTCGAAAAGCAATTCTCTTTTTCCACCCGCCATACCCACAGTTTTGAAGAGGCTTATTCTTCCAATGAAGTTACAGCCAACTATGAGGCTGTTCTAAAAAAACCCGACGATGTGGATATGCCATATTCCAAGCTCGAGGCAAACATGGGAAGCTCCTCCAGGGCTAAATCAGAAAAATGGGACTTTACATTCAATACCAACCTCAGATACTTTGACCAGAGCGATCCCCTGACCTCTCCCCTGGAAAAAGGCCTGGATGTAGTAAACTATCTTTTTACCGGAACCTATCAAGGTGATCAGTCCAGATTGGTGTCAGAGATCGGGGATGTCCAGATCAACGAGACATCGAGCACGGTCTTTGGCCTTGCCAGAAGGGGCGGCGCAGTCTCCATGGATTACAAGGATGTGAATCTAAAGGGTTTCATGGTGATGAGCGATCAGGTCTTTGGCCTAAAAAACGGCTTGGGTATTGAAGGAAGCAGCCATGATCACATTATGGGCATCTCAAGCGGGGTAAACCTCTTTTCCAACAAGGCCAACCTTAAAACCATCTATGTTCAAGGAGGTGAGCCAAGCAGTTCCTTTGGGTTATGGACTACAGATGGAGGGACCAAAGGGGAAGTATTGGGACTTGCCCTCACATCCGAACTCATTGAACAGAAACTGGGTCTGGAGACTGAGCTGGACTTCTCTGAATATGACCCTGACACATCAGATGAATTCGCAGCAGAAAACGACAAAAATTATAGACTCAGGTCCACAACTAATTATGATAGATACAGCCTGGATGCGCTTTATGAATATGTGGGTGCTCAGTATGCAGTCGTAGGCAATCAAGGCTTTCAGAAGGACAGGGAGGGAATAGCCCTGTCTGGAACTGCATACTTTGACATCCATACATTTTTACTTGCCATATCCCGCTATAATGACAATGTGGAAGATGACTCGCTCTATCCAAGGATATATTCCTACCAGGGAACATTGGACTACAATTTTACCAAGTTTCCTAGTCTTCCCATGGGTCTTACCTGGGAGAAATCCATTCAGGACAGCAAAAATGAACCTGAATATACCCCAAGTCTCAGACTCGATACCGACACCCTTATGGGAAGAATCAATTATTTCAAGGGGGCATGGAACTACGGCTTCCAGGCAGCCTATTCCTTTATGAATGACAAGACCCTTGAAGGAAATGACAATACCAACTGGACATTAAGCTTCATCCCCACCTATTTTTCAGAACGATTCTCCCTTTCACCAAGTTTCAGCTATAACCGTTCAAAGCTCCATCTTATAGATGTTAACACAGACACCTATACCATCGGCCTTGACATGAGAGGAGATTTTATACCCAACAAGCTGACCTATGAGGTGGCAGGCACTTTTAACCTGATCAAGGCCGATGACGACTCAAGCGACCAGGACACATACAGCGCCAACTTAAGACTTGCATATCAGCTGGGTGAAAAATATGGAGGTCTGATAAATCCTACACTTGCCCTGAGGGGGATATACAACAGTTCAAAAGACAGGATCTATCACCAGGAAAACGAAGAATTGGTGTTTATATTTGTGTTTTCTAACAGCTTGAAATTCTCTTTTTAGGAGGGGGTGATGAAACGAAACATATCAATTATTATTCTTGGAATAATCACTATTTTTGTATTTCTTGCAAAAACTGCTCTGGCCATAACAGTGACCGCCACCCCCAACCCTGCCAATGTAAATCAGAATGTGACAATTAATATCATTTCTACCTTTACTGTTGCTAATATTGCTAACGCATCACCAACCTGCGCCATGGAGGTGAATTTTGGAGACGGCTCTCCCTGGGTGTCAGCGGGAACATGCACCACTCCTACATGCGTTCGCGTATTAAACCACATATATACAAATCCAGGGACATACACTATATCCGTAAGAAGCAACCCGAGCTCGGACCTTTGCCCCACCCGGCCACATCCGCCTGATCCAGTCAGCGCCAGCGTCACTGTTAGATGTGCGCCTATAAACTTTGTCTCATCGTCACCCTTACCCCATGGAACAGCAGGCCAGGCGTATACTTATCAGCTTCAAACTACTGGAGGGCAGGCACCCATCATCTACGATCTTGTGGGAGGAAGCCTTCCTCCAGGCCTAAACCTTAGCCCGTCAGGACTTATCTCCGGAGCGCCCATGACCGCAGGTGCTTATTCCTTTACTATAATGGCAGAGGATAACTGTCCTGTTGGAGCCCAGAGGAATGACAGGACTTTTTCCATCACAGTGAGCCCTTCTTCTTATAATGTCTCCCTGAATGTCACGCCACGCTCATTCCAGATACCAAGAGGCTTGGCCAGCGTACAGAATCTTTCCTACTCATTCACTGCCACCCGGGCTTTGGATATCAATCTTTCTTCAAGCAGAGGGATGTTTATGGCCAACGGCGCTGTCATTGGAGAAGCTCTAACCCCTGTCAATGTCTCCATCAGAAATGGAACAGGCAGGGCAAACGAGACATTGAACATCCCTGTTGCCGTTACACGAAGGGCCGAAGACCTTGGCGCTTCAAGGATCACCTATGTCAGAACCTTTGCAGGCCCAGATGTCAGCATAACCGGACAGGCGGAAATCATCGCCACCACCGAAGCAGGCGCTGGATTCAGGGTGACCAGGCTTCAGCTATACTTTGAAAACAACAGGGCTGAGATAACTGTAAAACGCAATCAGCCTCCGCCAAAACTCTATGCCGACATCAGGTTCACAGGTTCAGGCCTTCTCCAGGGTTACTGGGAGGTAGATGGGCGGCTTCTTTTAAATGTATTTCAACACCTTGTCTATGGCAGAACCGTTACCATTGAGGCCCCTGAGATACCTCCTCTTCCCACTTTTGACACAGGTACTCATATCGTTCGGTTTGTCATAACCAATCCGCAGGGAGGGATAGTGCTGCCAGAGGCCATATATTTTGTAACCGCTGAAGAATTCAAAAGGCTATTAGGCATAAACCTTATTCAGCCGGCCAATAATTCCTTGCTGGCGTTCTCCCAACTCCTCTTTGCCTGGGAAGGAAGAAAAAACGCCATCACATATCTTATTGAATTCCTTGAAGAAGGAGGCATAAAGCCCATATTTTCAGCCTACACGAGAAAGTCAGAATATAAGCTCCCCGATCCTGTGCTTAAAACCATATTTGCACCTGGAAGGAACTACTTATGGAGGGTTAAGGGATTTGATTCTGATAATAACGTAGTTGCTGAAAGCGGTTTCTCCAAATTTATATTTGGCGAAACAGCCTCTTATGTCCCTGGCCAGATCGTCCTCGCCATAAAGACTGAGGTAACCGATGCCTATCTGGAAGAAATAATGGGGAAACATGATCTTTTTCAGATGGAAACCTTATAATTTTTT
>DYKD01000143.1 GCA_020722765.1 Brevinema andersonii
TTCCTCTCTGGTTTGCTAACTGGAAGCCCAGTATGGTAAGCCTTTTAAGCTTGTTTTGCCTTTTACTCATTAAATCTGCCTCTTGACTTGGTCGTCAAGAGGTCTTTATTCTTATATTTTAAGAGGATTTCTACAGAGCCGTTTTATGTTCGGCAATGTTTAAAATGAATGAATAATATAAAATAAAAATAAAGGTGAAACTATGGCTGCGGAAATATACAAATTTGAGAAGAAGGAAGACACGTTCGAATTCAATGAATATATGTTGAAAAAGAAATCGATGTTCATGGCTGGAGCGGAACTTATCCAGAAAATAGCTGACAACAAAAGCGTCCTTGAAGATGTCGAAACTCTAACCTTAAGCTATATGCTTAACAAGCTTCCGAAGCCGATACAGAACCTGAAAAACATACCGAAGGAAGCAGCGAAGGCCGCACTTTCCCAGCTGACGCCGCCAGGATACGAACTCAAGAAAGTTGAAATCGGAATAGTAAGCTCCGCTTCATACGTAAAAGGAGACAACGAACTGAAGCTCTCATTCGATAACTCGAATAAGACTTTTTCCTGGACATTCAGGCTAAAATTCAAATAATTGGATTTTTAAATTCCGTATCTTCATCTCTAGATAAAAATTTTTATCAATTAAAAATCAATAAGTGGAATCACTATTGAGGCCTTCATAAATCGAAACCATGTGAAAGTGAGAGTTCGCATAGTTCACGAGTTTGGCATTCGCCAATGCAAATTCCACCATATTCTTTTCACTGCTGAAGCTAAATGGAGTCGCAAGGCCTATGAAATCGATCCCTGCACTCAGCGCCGCCTCGCCGTCGGAAACGCAGTCTCCTATGTACGTAACTTTTCCGAATTCGTGCTCGGACTTGAACTTTTGAAGTGCCAAGTCCTTTCCTTGCTCCGGAGACAAAATCTCACTGAATATCTCTTTGAAAAGTCCCTCCCCTAACTTGTATATTGTGTTGTCGTAATTATCCAAGCTGAGGATCTTCATATAAATTCCCCTATTCTTGAAGATGCGAAGGATCTGCGGAACAGTAGGTATAAGCTTAGGCCTGTTCTGCCTTATATCCTTCTTGAAAAACTCATATACATAGAAATTGTACTCTTCTATTAGATGTTCCGGGATCTTAAGGCTTCTGCAACACTTCCTGAATCTGTCTGACTGATCATAAACAGATCTCAATTGGTCGAGAAGCGGAGGCTTGAGCTTGAATTTCTCGTGCGCCTTTACAATGCTCCTGTAAACGTGTGGAAGCGTGTCCACTAATGTTCCGTCGACGTCAAAAATAGCAACATCGCTGAAAAAATTGCGTGAACCTGTTTTTTGTTCATTGGCTTTCTGAATCTCCATCAATATTAAAATCAAAATAACTATATAAATATTTCCTAAAAAAAATAGAAAAAAAGATCAAAAAAATAAAATGAAGAGACTATTCTCCAAACTGAAATTCCTTCTGCATCTTTATCTTCTTTCGTCTTTCAGACGCCTTCGCTTTTTCTTCAAACCTTAATGCATGCTTCTTTTTCTCATCCATTTGCCCACCTTGATAGGCTGCTTGCAGCATACTCTGTATTAAAATATATTTATTAGCAGAATTTTAAAATCATGCTCCCTAATTTATATAATGATAAAAAAAAGCGCATCAGAAAAAAAAGCGAACATCTTATGGAAAATTGCAGTCATCATCATAAACTTAGTCATACTCGCATACCTTGTTTTTGTTACAATAAACGATCCAAGATGGATATTCGCAGATGCCAACAAGGCTCTCATACTAGGAACCCTTACAGCGATCATAACGATAATTTATCTTCTGAAAATTCGGGAAAAAAAACAAAAAGCTTAAATATATTCTTTTACAACTATTTTTGGCGACCATATGACAGAACATAAAGAACCTTTAATACCACTAGGAGTGAAACCTTCGATAAATTTCGAAAAGCAAGAAAGCAATGCCTTCCCAATGATGAGGAGAAGTACTGATTCTCGAGTGTTCTCCGGCAAGGCAATTATTGATAGCCCTATAACAAAGACTGAGATTGAAAGGCTCAGGGAAGACCTTCAAAAGAAGGAAGCCACGCTTAAGGTTCAATTCAACCAAATTAGAAAGGAACACATCTCTTATGTCACCGAGATGGAGCTTGAAACTCTCGCGAAAGACATGAAAATAACAGAGCTTCAGAATCGGATAGAAGAAGCCTGTAAGGAAATAGCAAACAAGGAACAAACAATAAGGTTCCAGAAGGAGCTTATCGCAAAGAAAAACGAAAAGATAGAGGAACAGAAAAAGGAGTTCACCAAGACAATCGCAAGGGTGGTGCACGACCTTAAGAGTCCGCTTACATCTGTAAAAACGGCTGCAGACATTCTCGAAGAATACTCTTTCACAGATGATGTGAAAACTTTGCTCAGAATCATAACGGCGGCGGCTACAGATCTTACTGGAATGGTAGAGGATATACTCCTCACTAACAAGCTTACCCACAACGCAGTAGTGCTCGACAAGAAAACATATTCGCTAACATCACAGATAAATGACCTCGTAGAGCAAAACAGGGAATATGCCAAAAAGATGAAGAGAAGCGTATCTTTCCGATCCGCAGGAGAGGTCATTATCCACGCTGATAAGCTCAAAATCAAAAGGGCGATCGGAAACCTTCTTTCAAACGCATTGAAATACGGAAAAAACAAAGTAAAGATAAGCCTTTATGAAACCCTGGACGAAATATTCCTAAGCATAAGTGACGACGGAAACGGGTTAGACGAAGAGGTCAGGAAGAAGGTGTTCTCCAACAACGAAATGACCACCACTGACCTAATAAACGGAAACGGGTTCGGGCTGACAAACGCAAAGAGGCTCATAGAGATGCATGGCGGAACACTGGACCTTGCGGAAAATGACAACAAGAGCACTATCTTCATGATCAAGTTCCCGAAGAAATAAAATTATATCCTGTGAATATCCTATATGGAAGAACAGAAAAGTATCAAGCTAATTTTATTTTTCTTGATAATTCTGCTAGCAACAGCTATTTTATTTTACTTTTCAAAACCTGAAAAGAAAATCCTCTCAGAAGGGGAGATTACGATAGCTGCATGGAACCTGCAAGTATTCGGAACAGCAAAAGCTGACAACAACACACTGATAGCAACATACGCCGAGATTATAGCAAAATACGATATTGTCTTCATTCAGGAAATACGGGACGAATCCGGCGCCGCGTTCTCCAAACTCTGCTCTATGATTCCAGACTATTCTTGTTTCACAAGCTCAAGGGCTGGAAGGTCTTCCTCTAAAGAGGAATACGGGGTAATCTACAAGAATGACGAAGTCAGGCTGGTTTCATATACTGATTTCAACCCAGACCCGCTAGACAGATGGGAAAGACCGCCGCTCATGGTGAAAATTAAGACTGTAAACTTAAATTCAAGCACGATTTCAATATATGTTTTGCACTCGAAACCCACAGATACAGTAAACGAAATCTCAAATCTTGAATCGCTTATAGGGAATACTTCGGAACCTATAGTCATACTGGGAGATCTTAATGCCGATTGCTCTTATTTCGACCCAAATAGCAATTCTACGCTTAAAAGCTGGAATTGGATTGTAAAGGACAACGACGACACCACAGTAGGAAAAACTGACTGCGCATACGACCGGATAATACTAAATCCTGCCGCAAGCGCGTTTTATCTAAGCTATGGAATAGACAAAAACATAACTCCAGATTTATCGGATCACTACTTAGTATGGGCAAGCCTAAAACTCGGTAGATAAAAAAGAATAATTTACTTGAATTTATCAAATACGGGAACGATAAGGTTATGCTTAAGCTTGCCTCCACTTATCTCCTTAAGCTTTTCGATTATCATTAGCGCCTTGA
>DYKD01000046.1 GCA_020722765.1 Brevinema andersonii
CAAAAAGCAGCTATAATAGTTGAGGGGGTTAGGTTTTAAGGTGTAGCAAATCAGAATAAGGAGTTTCTGTATGAAAAAATTGCGTGATTCATTGCAAGAGCTGAAGAATGAGATTAAAAACACGGCTGTGACTGATGGGGTAAGCAAGGCTAAGCTTTCGGATCTTACAGAAAAAATAGATAAGGTTCTTGATGCTGGTGGATCTGAACTTGGTGAACATCACAGGGTTCTAAACAGATCCTTGAAGGATGCCATGCTTCATTTTGAGGTCAAATATCCGAAACTTACTTCCTATATTAATTCCATTTCCAGCGCGTTGGCAGATTTGGGGATCTGATAGAAAACATGAATGGATTAGTTCGGAGATATTCACACTCTTATCCGCAAAAAAAGTTTGGAAAAATCCAGGTTTATGAGATCTCACTATCTTGTAGCGATTGACGGCACGCAGTTGATGACATTATTGTGACGGGAAGGTTACGATTCGCTGCCACTGAATGACTGGATACTTTCCTAAAGAAATTGCAACTGTCAAGTAAAACAGAATTTAGAAGGGGGGAGGTTTTCAGAAATTAAATTGAATAACCAATTCGGGATAAACCGTTGATTCAAGGTTGAAAGGAATAGAGGACACATCGCTTCGGAGTTTTATGGCATATTTAAACCTGATTTTTTGCTGTTTTTGTTCCAGCAAGCTTCGTCCGTGTATCCAATCATACAAATACGAGCCTGCAACCAAACCGATAGATGTGATTGCTAAGAAATAATCGATTTTCGATTCATTTGAATTGAACAGCTGATAATTAAGGATATCAGCCCAGAGTTCATTATTGTGGTAGTTGACGTAAAACATGCCACCATAACCTGCTAAACGGGTTCCAACTAAAATCCAACCTGTTGTCTTATCTGATATTTTGAAATGAATCAAGCCTGGTACTACCATAGCCTCCATCGCATCGATTAATCTTAGATTAATTGATAGAATTTTAAATTCATCAAAACTCATACTATCGGCTATTTGTGGGATGTGAAAATGATCATTTAAATCACGTTTAAATAATTCAATGTCCTGTGCAAAAGAGCTGACTGCATATAAAATAATCAATGTTAACAGGATGTTTAATTTTTTCATATTTTGAATATAATATATGTCATTTGAGTTTTCAAATATTACAAATAATTTGCATTTTGGGATGGTTCTGGTTTTGGGGGCGGTGTCCGATACGGTTGCCGGGAAATCAGCAGAGTTGAATTTTGGATAAAAACGCGTTATCATAGGATTGAAATGTCAAAGGATTGTAAATGAGCTTTTCAACAAGCCAGACCATACGATATGGCAGGCAGATGATCATGGAAGAAATAGGAGAAGAGGGGCAGAAGAAGCTCCTCTCTGCAAAAATACTGGTTGTTGGAGCAGGGGGGCTGGGCTCTCCTGTGCTTCTGTATCTTGCTTCTGCAGGTGTGGGAACTCTTGGTGTTGTTGATTATGATGTTGTTGAACTTTCAAATCTCCAGAGGCAGATCCTTTTTACAACGAATGACCTGAAACGGTCCAAGGTTGAAGTGGCAGGGGAGCGTTTGACTGCCTTGAATCCTGATATCAAAATTGAACAGCATCATCTCAGACTTGATGAAAAGAATGTAGACCGCCTTTTTCCCGGTTATGATGTTGTTGTTGATGCGACTGACACATTTGTTTCCAAGTTTCTTGTGAATGACACATGTGTAAGGATGGGAAAGCCTTTTGTACATGGAGCAGTCCAGAAATTTTCTGGGCAAGTGTTGACATGGCTTCCTGGGCATGCCTGTTACAGGTGTGTGTTCAAGGAAGAGCCGGATGAGGGGGTAGTGCCAGGCTGTCAACAGGTCGGTGTCTTAGGAACTGTCGTTGGTTTGATCGGTTCGATTCAGGCATCAGAAGCTATAAAGCTCGTATTAGGCAAGGGGACTCTGCTGTTAGACAGGATGTTTATTGCGGATGTCTGGACAATGAAGAACAGGATTGTATCTGTTACAAGAGACATGTTATGTAAGGCATGTGCTGGGGAATGGACCTGATTCCGAGTTTGGAAATCTGTCTTATTTTTTCTTTCTGACAGTTTTCTTTTTCATTTGCAGTTCTTCTGCAGGCGTCGGAACCCTAACAGGCCACGTCCCAGGGAATGTTTTCATTGTCCTTTCCATTTCGCTGACTGGGTCTTTGATCTTAGGATAGAAAGAATCCTTGCTTCCAGGTTTTATATATTTTATCTCTGTTGGCAGTCCCATCTTGTCCAATAGGTCGATGAAGGGGCGTGGTTCAAGCTCTTCAACATTGACCATGGTTTTCGGATTCCAGATACCCTTGGTTATGAGAATAGCTGCAGCAACTGGAGGAACTCCCGCAGTATAGGATATTGCCTGTGACTCCACTTCCTCATAACATTTCTCATGGTCAGACACCTGGTAAATAAACATCTCTTTCGCTTTTCCGCTTTTCCATCCCTTGACAAAATTTCCAATGCAAGTCTTACCCACATAATTTGGCGCAAGGGTCATAGGATCTGGAAGCAGGGCTTTGATCACTTTGAGAGGAACAACCTCCTGTCCTGTTGTAAGTCTGACAGGAAGGTGGTCAAGCAAGCCTATCTTGCGTAGTACATTGAATACATTTATATAATGGTCTCCGAAACCCATCCAGAAACGGATATTTTTCGCTTTGATGTTCTTTGAAAGGGAATGGAGCTCGTCATGTCCGTTCAGATAGATAGGGCAGACACCAGCCACAGGAAAGTCGTAAAACCGTTTTACACAGTGCATGGGGTATTCTTTCCATTTGCCATCCATCCATGTATAAACCTTGATGAATTCCCTGAAATTGATTTCAGGATCGAAATTAGTGGCAAAATATCTTCCATGACTGCCAGCGTTCACATCCATGATGTCAATGGAATCAATCCTGTCAAATTCATAACGAGCAGCATACGCAGCATACGCATTGACCACACCAGGATCAAAGCCAGAGCCGAGAATGGCAGTCACACCTGCTTTTTTACAGCGGTCTTTTCTCTTCCATTCATAATTCGCATACCATGGTGGAGTCTCGCACACTTTGTCCGGTTCTTCATGTATGGCAGTATCAATATAAGCAGCACCAGTCTGGATGCACGCTTCAAGGATTGACATGTTCAGAAACACGACGCCAAGGTTTATGACAATATGCGAATTTGTCTCTTGGATCAATCTGACAGTTGCTGGAACATCCAATGCATTTAATTGGCGACCGTAGATTTTTCCTTTTTTGTCCTTCATGCTTTTTTTTCTTCTGATGCTGTCAATGATTGCATGGCATTTGGATACTGTACGTGAAGCGATGCAGATGTCACCGAGGATATCATTGTTCTGGGCAGCTTTATGGGCAGCAACGTGGGCAACTCCACCTGCACCGATAATTAACAGGTTTTTTTTCATTTTTTCAGTCTCCTTCAGGACAATGCGTTTTTATAGTCGTCAAATGTAAATTTTTTTATTAGGTGGATTGATCCATCAAGTTTCCGAACAGCTATGGAGGGCATGGGCAATCCGTTGAACCAGTTTTTTTTGACCATCGTATATCCTGCCGCATCTTTGAAAATGACGCGGTCTCCTGCTTTTAACTGTTTCGATATCCTGTATGTTCCAAAGATGTCTCCAGCGAGGCAGGAGCGGCCTGCTATCATGGTTTTCTTTTTCCCAGGAGCAGGAGAGTCGAGTTTCGCTTCTTGCCTATAAATGAGTAGATCCAGCATGTGTGCTTCTATTGAGGCGTCCACGATGGCAATGTCAAGACCATCATTTTTTACAACATCAAGGACTGTTGTGACAAGTTCTGTGGAATCCGTGATAGCAGCTTCACCAGGTTCGAGGTAAACCTGAATCCTGTGTTTTTCAGAAAAATTTTTGAGGAGGGAGCAGAATTTCTTGATGGGATAGCCGGGTTTTGTGAAAGAGAGACCACCGCCCAGGCTTGCCCATTCAAGGTTGTTAAGAAGATGTCCATAATGATTGCTGATATTTTCCAGCATGCCTGAAAAAGCGTCAATATCGTCATTTTCACAGTTGAAATGAAACATGAGTCCGCTGATGTGCTTTTCCACTTTTTCAATTTCTTTGATCTCTCTGACACCAAGCCTTGAAAATTTTCTTGTGGGATCAGCAAGATCAAAATGGGAAAAGCTGATGCCAGGGTTTGCCCGAAGACCCAGTTTCACTTTGCCTGCCTCTTTCAGGTTAGATGTGAGTTGTGATACTGAGTTGAAAATGATCTTGTCTGCGAAACCAGAAACTTTCCGGACTTCCTCTTTTGTGAAACCTACACTATAGGCATGTGTCTCTTTTCCGAATTTCTGATGACCGAGCTGGGCTTCCAGCAGGGAGCTACTCGTTGTGCCGTCCATATATTTGCGCATAAGCGGAAAAACGCTCCAGGTGGAGAAACATTTCAGCGCAAGTACGGATTTGGCACCTGAAGATTCCCTTATTTGGCTTATGGTTTTCAGATTTTTGAGGAGTTTTTTTTCATCTATGAGGTAAAAAGGTGTTTCTATCTGTTGTCTCATAATATTGGATTAATTTCCTCTCTTGTAGTTTATGAATGACTTATAGAAATATACTTTTTTTTTGAAAAAAAATCAAGAAATAATTTTATGATCCCTGTAGATTGACTTTCCTGGCAGGAAGCTCTATCTTACTGAAAGATATCCATGTTGAAAAGGATATCAGGAGGCATCATGAAAAAAATTATCTTCATAGCAGTGTTGTTTGTAGGGTTGATTTGTTCGGCACGTTTACATGCGATCGATTTTACAGGTGCATGGATGGGAAACTCGGCAGGTTGGAGTTTCCAGCTCAAGATCTGGTCTGTGAACGGCGAATGGAACGGGCGTCTTCAGACTGATAATGTCTATGAAAACCTCGTATTTTTAGGTTATGATACTGAAGAAGACGCGCTCTATTTCTATAGGCCTGCCCAAAAAGCGTGTTTGACAGTTTACAGTGACGGGAAACTGGTTTTTCTTTCCTATTTCAAGAAGGACGAAGCTGACAGGATCATGTTGATGAAGATTTGAGGGATGGGTGGGATTTTATTTCTTTTATCATATCAAGGATAGTAAAAATGTCTGGTTTCTCTTTGAGTGATTTTTTTGAAAAGCGTTCGATTTCCTTGCTGATTTTCCTGTAAATGTCCGTGAAACCGATTTTTTTTTCAAGGAACATCTGTACTGCAATGTCATCAGCGGCAGTGAACACAGCGGGGAGGATGCCTCCTGCCTTGCCCACATCATAGGCCAGTTTGAGAAGCGGGAATTTTTTCATGTCAGGTTTGAAAAAAGTCATCTTACCAAGTTCAGCAAGCTGGTCAATACCGAAATTTTTCATTGTGTTTTTGATGGAAGTATCATGTGTCAGCGCAGAAAGGATGGGGAACTTCATGTCATGCGGACCAATCTGGGCATAGAACATGCCATCAGTGCTTTTGACCATGGAATGAATGATGCTCTCAGGATGGATGACCACATCAATTTTTTCAAATGAATAACCGAACAAGTGATGGGCTTCTATCACTTCCAGACCTTTGTTCATCATGGTGGCTGAATCAATTGTGATTTTTGCGCCCATGTTCCAAGTGGGATGTTTCAAGGCCTGCTTGATCGTGATGTTCTTAAATTGTTTCATGTCCTTCCTAAAAAAAGGTCCGCCTGAAGCTGTGAGAGTCAGTCTGTCTGCATGTCCAGGACGCAACGTGCGCAGGAGGTTCCAGATGGCACTGTGCTCACTGTCAATGGGAGTGATCGTACAACCCATCTTTTTTGCAAGAGGAATGATGATGTCTCCTGCAAGCACGAGGGATTCCTTGTTTGCGAGAGCAACATCATGGCCGTTCTTGATGGCAGTGTAAGTGGGCAGGAGACCGTCAGCACCGACTATGGAGGATACGACCATGTCGATATTCTTTATATTGCAGAGGGCTGTATAGCTTGCCTCACCTGCATGGATGTTGCATTCCGGACAGAGGGTTTTGAGTTCCTTGAAGTTGTGGTGTCCTGCAATTCCTATTTCCTTGACACGGAATTCTTTTGCTTGCTGTGCAAGAAGGCTGATGTTGTTTCTGGCAGAGAGGCCAATGACCTGGAAGTGTTCAGGATAATGACGTACGACGTCCAGAGTGCTTTTGCCAATGGATCCGGTGGAACCCAGGATGACGATACGTTTCATGGAAAATCCTTTGATGAGAGTAATAGAATATATTATTGTTGGGGGATGAAGTCAAGTTGAAGGGAAACGGTTATCTCGATACGTCCTACGGACTACTATTCGTCAGTATCCTTCGGCAGGGCTCATAGGATTTGTCGATAACTGGGGGAAGAAGAAGGGAGCGGAAGCCCGGCGGCCGTGAATTGAATGAAATAGGACGTCGGAGGCGTGGCGGAATGAGCCACGACCCCGGACTTAAGAAACAACACACGGCCGCAGGCTGGAGCGTGGGGCGCAAGCCCCGAAGAATGGAAAAGGGAAAACGGGAAAAGATAGTCTTTTGCATGTAGATACATTATAACTTCATAAACTTCGATAGAGATAAGGATGGTCTTGTATGCATGCAACGCTTGTGCGGATAGGAAATTCACAGGGTTTGCTATTGACTTTTCATCCTTTATACTGTATATTTGTCCAGTTGCTGGTTTGGAAAATCTGTTAAACTGTTTTTGAGGTGATTGATATGATGAAAAAGAAAGAGAAAGAAAAGCTGACACACGTGCAGGACAACATCCTGCAGTTCATCCGAACGAACATCAAGGACAACGCCATGCCTCCCACGTATGCGGAGATCGCACGGCATTTCAAATTCAAGTCCAACAATTCCGTGGAGACTCACATCAGCGCACTGGAACGGAAGGGGTATTTGAAAAAGATATCGAACCAGTCGAGGGGGCTCATCCCGCTTCCTGACGGTAACTATGGGAAACCGAAAGGCATTCCGCTTGTTGGGACAATCGCTGCGGGCACACCGATTCTTGCGGAAGAGAATATAGAGGAATACATTGATTTTTATTCCTTTTTTGAATCTGACGAGGAAGTTTTCGCACTTAATGTGAAAGGGACCAGCATGATCAAGGCGGGCATCATGGATGGGGATGTTGTGATTTTGCAGAAACAGAATTATGTGGAAAGCGGCGAGATCGGAGCTGCCCTGATTGATGGAGAAGCGACAGTGAAACGGATACTTGTGAAGAAGAACGGGGTGGTGTTGCATCCTGAAAACGACGCGTTGGAGGATATTTTTATAGACAATACGAGGGATGATTTTTTCATATTGGGCAAGGTGATTGGCGTAGTGCGGAGGATGTAGTGGGAGAGACGAAGAAAATCTATTTTGGTCCTGCAGGGTGGTCTTACCCGGACTGGAAAGGGATGGTGTATCCGTCGCGTTTGCAGGGGCACGCGCTGAATTATCTTGAAGACCATTTCAACATGGTGGAGATCAACAACACGTTTTACCACATTCCAGATTTGCGTACTGCGGAGAAGTGGTGCACTGTACTGCGCTCTCCTGATTTTATTTTTACAGTCAAGCTTGGGCACAGGTTTACGCATGAGCGTGAGGACATCAGTGCGGCTGAGAAAGAGGCTTTCACGAATATTTTCAAAATGATGAAATACTACAACCGGCTTGGCGGGGTGCTTGTGCAGTTTCCGTGGTCTTTCATCAATACGGGAGCGAATTTTGATTATCTCAGGAGGCTCACGGACTGGTTCAGGGCTTTCCCTCTTATTTACGAGGTCCGCCACGATTCCTGGCACAAGCTCGCTTTTTTCAACTATTTGAACCAGAATCATCTCTCTTTTTGTAATATTGATCAGCCTTCGAAATCGCATGGCATACCGCTTACGGATTATGTGCCAGGGGACATCGGATATTTGAGGTTGCATGGCAGGAACGAGGCGAACTGGTTTGGAGACCATACGAACCGGGATATGCGCTATGATTATCTGTACAAGGCATCTGAGATTGATGAACTAGTGAAGGTTGTCAACACCTTGAGGGAGAAATCGGACAAGGTTTTTGTGGTTGGCAACAACCACTACAGGGGGCAGGCAGTTGTGAACCTGATCCAGATAAAAGAGAAGGTGTTTGGCATGAAGCTTCCGTTCCCAGGGAATTTGAGGGAATACTTCGAATTGTCTCCATTTTAGCAGGCGTTATTTGACTATATTCGGAATGTTTACAATACGATTGTTTTACAGAGGCTGTTCCATGCCTAACTATCATTTCCTATTTTTGGATTTGTCAATAAGAAAGCCCACAATGGGATTCTTGGTACTGCCCCCCAGGAAAATGAATCTTTTGTGATAATACACCCTTTGCCTATACCCTGAGCAATAGACATTTCGTCATGTCCTGAAATCCTGTTTTGATATTTCACTTCAAACCCGACAGGATGGGAATCGTGGTAGACGACAAAATCCACCTCCTTCCCGCTTTTTGATTTCCAATAAAAGAGGTGCAAATCCCCTTCCTGATTTACGAAATCCTTGTTGAACATTCTTGCCAAATGAACCCCGACCATGGTCTCAGCTTCCTTTGGTCCTAGCGGAATCTCCAGGTCAGTTCTTGTAAGGATTTTTCTGAATGCCGGATCAAGAAAGTAAGTCTTGAAATTCTTTTTAGGAAAAGGCCGTTTCTTATTTAGATCCAAGGCTTTCACCTGGAAGATAATGAATGAAGATATTAACAACTCCATATATTTATTGACTGTTGTGGGGGAATGAATCTCGGAATCCGATGCCAAAGAATTCAAACTGACAGGTGAGAGCAAAGCCTCGTTGATTTTATATAACAAACTTTGAGCGAGGGGGCGACTGAACCGGTTCTTTTCCACTTCAGAATAGACAAGCGATGCCAGTGTCCGTGAAGTCTCATCATCGAGAGTAGAATGTTTGTTTAGCAGGGAGACCATAAAAGGCAAACCACCCGATCGGGCAAATGTATCCAATTCAGACCGGAAAAACTTCTCTTTTTGTATTATGGAGGACTGGAATTGATCGAACTTCTTCTGGCTACTAATAACATCAAAAATGGAAGGATATACAACTTGAGAATCATGTCTACACTTGATAAAATCTGGAAAATCCATAGGTAGAAAGGCCAGATCATAACCCCCTTCACGGCGTCCTGGCATCCTTTCGAATCCTCTTCTAATCTCGAAAGCTGAAGATCCTGTGGCAATTATGGAATGTCCCTCTAAAAATCCTGTATCAACTGAGGCTTTAACAGCTTTTGACCATTCTTTAACAGACGTGATCTCATCCAGGAACAGATATCCTTTCTTGATTTTTTTTGTATTCCAAAATGAACAAAGAGAGACAATGATTTCAGAAAGTTCCTTCCGATTTAAAACATTGTCACAAGAGAAATAAACAACAGATTCCGGGGCGCATCCCGAATGGAGTGCATCACGGATAAGCAGTTTGAGTTCCGAGGTCTTCCCTACCTGACGAGGTCCACGGATAATATTGATTCCTTTCAGATGAATCAGAAATTGGGGTGAGAGATGCCTGAATCTAATGCTAGATTCTTGGATACGTCTGAGATTGCGATCTTTTACTTCCCAATCAGGGTCTTCAAGCCATGGAGATTGGGAGAAAACATCAGAAATCGAGTTCATAAAATGGGTGCCTTTTTAATCATATATATAGCTAAAATAATACCTATTTTATTGAATGTCAAGTTCACGAACTGGATTAATATCGTTTAAATTCATTCTTCACCAGCTACCTATTTGGCTATATATTGTACCAGATTTCCTTCCAGCAGATGAAAATACTAATAGGATTTTTATATTGTGTAGACTTGTCGCTATAAGGGTAGATGGTTCAAGGTTTTTGGTGGATAGACGGAAAAGATGGTCTGTCTTATCCTAGTGCTTTCACTATTGCATTTCCCACGTCTGTTGTGCTCGCTTTTCCGCCAGCATCGGGAGTGAGCGTTTTCCCTTCAACAAGTACTGTTTCAACTGCGTCCAGCACTTTCTTTCCCCAGTCCTCGTGTCCCAGGAAATCGAGCATCTGGCTTACAGACCAGATTGCTGCCAAGGGATTCGCAATCCCTTTTCCTGCAATATCCGGGGCAGATCCATGTACAGGTTCAAACATGGAGGGGAAAGTTTTTTCTGGATTAATATTTGCACCAGCAGCAAGACCCATCCCACCAGCAATAGCAGCGCCAATATCTGTGAGTATGTCTCCAAAAAGGTTTGATGTGACAATGACTTGGAATTTCTGTGGCTGTTTTACGAAGAACATCGCTGCTGCATCAACTAGGACAGAGGCTGTCTTAACGTCAGGATACTCCTTGCTGATTTCCTTGAAAACCTGATCCCAAAAAACCATTGAATAATTGAGTGCGTTACCTTTGCTTATGCTTGTGAGGGTTTTCTTTTCGCGACGTGCCGTTTCAAAAGCATAGCGCATGATACGTGATGTCCCTTTTCTGGAGAAAATGCCTGTCTGAAGAACGAGTTCGTCAGGTTTGTCCCTGAATATCCACTCTCCTGCACCGGAGTATTCTCCTTCGCTGTTTTCACGGACAACGATCATGTCTATGTCCTCACGTTTCACATCTTTCAAGGGGCAACTTGCACCCTGTAAAAGTTTGACAGGACGAAGGTTCACGTATTGGTCAAAGTTTCTTCTGATTTTCAGTAGAAGATCCCGCACAGAGATGTGGTCCGGAACTCCAGGAGTCCCTACGGCACCGAGATAGATAGCATCGTAGGTTTTCAGCTTTTCAAGTCCGTCATCATCCATCATCTTTCCATGTTTGAGATAGTATGCACATCCCCAAGGGAAATGGTCAAAAGTGAAGTCAATTTGCTTGTCAAGGACTGCCACTTTTTTCAGGACCTTGATTCCTTCAGTAATCACTTCTGGGCCTATTCCATCACCAGCAATGACTGCAATCCTGTATTTTTTCATGTGAAATCTCCTTTGGGTTGATTAAAGAAGTCTTGAATATAACAGTACAGGGGGGAAGTGTCAAATTTTATCCTTCTATACTTGACATTCCATAGTTCTGAACATATTTTTCTTGATATTTTCATTATCTTTTGGAGGTTTCTATGACGGTCTTTGATGTTTTTAAATGGATTGATATCATCTGTTTCTCTGCTGCCGGGATTATGGGAATCGTGCTTCTTTTTAGGAATGTTGCCACAGCTTGGAAATGGGTCGCTTTGGCAGGCATTGTCTGGTCGCTTGGGTCGCTCCTGCAGTTCTATCTCCCTGGAGTCTGGCAGATTACTTTGTTTGACATGCGTTTTCTTCCTATGCTCCACAGGATACTTATGGGATTCTGTCTGTTTGCAGGGATGCTGAGTGTCAAGTAAGCGTGACAAATGGATCAATCTTCTTAAAGAGAAAAAAGCTGTCCTTTATGATTTTGACGGGGTCCTGGTGGATTCTGAACCTTTCTATTTCAAGAGTTATGCCAAGGCTTTCAGTCATCTGGGACACAAGCTTATCAAGAAAGAGTATTGGAAATATTTCACATTTCTTGGCGTTGGTGTGAAAGGGGAGAACGAACGTTACAAGCTGGGATACTCTCCTGCTCAGATCCAATGGATACTCGATGAACGCAGGAAAAACTATTCTGCTTTTGTAAAAAGTGGAGCTGTTCCTTTTATCCAACAGACGTTTCAGACCATCTCATTATTCCAGAAGATGGGGCTAAAGACCAGTATTGCATCTAACTCTTTTGAAGATGATCTTTTTGGGATGTTCAAGGCTCATGGTGTAAAGAGAAATATCATGATTGTAGGCAGAAAGAAAGGTCTAAGAACGAAACCGAAGCCGGATGTTTTTGTTTATGCCGCAGGAAGGCTGAACATTACACCTGCGGATTGTCTGGTCATAGAAGATGCAGACAAAGGCCTCTCCGCAGCTAAGACAGTAGGGATGTCCTGCGCCATCATAAGAAACCGTCTGAATAGGGGATTCGATTTTGAAAAGGCGGATATAGTCTTTAACAGTGCAGATGAGTTCCTGTCACTCACGCGGGAAGCATTGACATTGGGAGGATCGCAGAAATGAGGTTGGTTTCTTGGAATGTCAATGGGCTCAGGGCTGTGATGAACAAGGGGTTCGGTTCTTTTCTTTCCAAATATGATTTTGATGTGCTTTGCCTGCAAGAGACAAAACTGCAGGAAGAGCAGATTCCACAAGAACTCAGGTCCATGGAAAATCTGGATTATCAGTGGAGCCATGCTGAAAAAAAAGGTTATAGTGGTGTCTCGCTTATTTCAAAGAGGAGACCTGTAAAGGTGACTAAGGGAATAGGAGTTGACAGATTTGATAGGGAAGGACGGGTCCTGGTTTCAGATTTTGGTGCTTTCCTGTTGGTTAATGCCTATTTCCCAAATGGTCAGAGGGATGAGGAACGGTTACAATACAAGCTGGATTTTTATGATGCTTTTTTCAAATACATGGAAAAGCTCAGGAAAAAGAACAACAAGCTTATCATCTGCGGTGATTACAATACGGCACATAATGAGATAGATCTTGCCAATCCAAAGGAAAATGAAAATACTTCTGGGTTTTTAAGGATAGAACGTGATTGGCTGGATAGGATTGTGGATATGGGATATGTTGATACGTTCAGGTATTTTCATCCTGATGAAAAGATGTATTCCTGGTGGAGTTATAGGACAGCTGCACGTACAAGGAACATAGGTTGGAGGATCGACTATTTTTTTGTCACCAAAGAGACATTGCCTTTCTTGAAGGGTGCATTTGTGGATAATGGGGTAGAAGGTTCTGACCATTGTCCTGTGGGTATTGAGGTTGAATGGTAGAGCTTAGGTCATTTTACATGGATTCTTTTTTTGACAAAAGAAAGTGATGGAAGTATATTGGGATGAATCCAAGGGTGTCGTATTGGACTGTTACCCGAGAGCAAGGACGAAAGAGGATATATGAAAATACAGTTTCTTGGTGTACGAGGGTCGATTCCTACACCTTTGTCAAACGAGCAACTCTCACAGAAGGTGGAACTATTGGTGACGGGGATGGTAGATAATATTGTTGCCAAAAAAATCCGGACACGTGAGGATGTCCATAAGTATATAGAGGGAGCGGAGTTCTATAAGACACGTACGTATGGTGGGAATACCCCTTGCATAGAGGTTCTTGCAGAAAACGGAGACAGGCTGATTCTGGATGCTGGCAGTGGAATCCGTTCTTTGGGATTTTCCTTGTTGAAGGAAGGGTTTGGACAGGGGCAAGGGACTGCACACATCCTGTTTTCACATTTTCATTTCGACCATCTGCAAGGTCTCCCGTTTTTTATTCCGGTTTTTATTCCCGGAAACACGATCCATTATTATGGGGGTGTTCCAGATATCCTTCCTATCATACAAGGCCATTTCAAGGGACCCTATTTCCCCGTGGAATTTTCAATGTTGGGCTCCAAGCAGGATGCCATGACTTTGCAGGTTGGCAAGGTTTATGATATAAACGGATTCAAGGTTTCCTTGTATCCGTTGAACCATCCAAATGTCTCCTATGCCTATAGGATTGAGCGCGATGGGAAGGTTCTGGTTTATGCCACTGATTCAGAATTCATGGATAGACCAATTGAAGAGTATGAATCTTATAGGAAATTTTTCAAGGATGCTGACTGTTTCATAGTAGATACACAGTATTCAATGGTTGATTCCCTCACAACCAAAATCGGATGGGGCCATAGTTCCTATAATATAGATATTGATCTGGCAGTAGGCTCTGGTGTCCGGAAACTGTTCTTTTTTCACTATGATCCACAGATGTCTGACGTAGAAATAGCGAAGACCTTGCAAGAAGCTCAGGAATACAGGAAAACGATGTATCCAAATTCGAATATAGTCCTGGATCTGGCGTATGAGGGGCAGACTGTTCTTTTTTAGAAGTAATCATTTTGCTCCTTCCCTTTTCTCCAGCGGGTCATGACCCGCTGGAGTGAGTCTCCGAGGGGTTAGCATTTCATTCTTAGGAAATGTCGGGGTGGGGCGGATACATGATGTCTTTCACGGAATCAGGCTCTTTTTTTAAACTGGAAATTCATCAATAAAGAACTTGTTTTAGCGCTTTACATCAGAAAGAACAAGGAACATGGATAGCCAGATAAATGAATGCGTGAGTATCGTTGTCAAAAAGACGCTTTTGTTGAATCAATAAAACTGTTGGATGTTTGTATTGAAATTTCATTGGTCAGGGTATTTTTACTTCTTGACTCTTCATTTTTTCACATATATATTCTCTTCATGAATAGATACGATGATATACGGACGTGCGCTCTTTCTATGCAGTGGGCTTGGCGTTGGAATAGGACAGATATGTGAGGCGTAACCCGTGTATCCCTTTTCATTGGGAATCACAAGCCATGAAACGCCTTACGTTTCATGGCTTTTTTGTTTTTCAGACCTTATGGAGGTTTTATGTTTTTTCCTAACAAGGAACATTTCCTAAAAGTCGCAAAACACGGTACTGTTGTCCCTCTTTTTGTAGAAATTCTGGCAGACATGGAAACCCCAGTCTCTGCTTTCCGCAAGATCCATTCTGGTAAGTATGATTATTTGCTGGAAAGTGTGGAAGCAGGTGTGACTGTAGGCCGGTTTTCCTTCATCGGTACTGACCCCAAGATGATATTCCGTGCATTTGGTAAGAACATCAGTATTGAGACAGACGGTCAAAATGTGGATTCCACCAATGATACCCCGCTTGATGTTCTGGAAGCGACAATAAAAAAATATAGTCCTGTCAGCTTTCCTGAATTAAACGTCCCTTTCTGGGGTGGAGCTGTGGGTTATGTGGGGTATGAACAGGTCCGCCTGTTTGAAACCCTCCCTGATTCAGGTAAAAAACCGACAGGAGACCCTGATCTTTATTTCGTTGTCATGAAAAACATCCTTGCTTTTGACCAGCTCAAGCATAAGATTTACATCATCTATAATGCTTTCATTGACAAGGATCCAGAACTGGTTTTCAAGGAAGGTCTCCTCTCCATAAACACGACACTGGAAAAATTCAGGAAACCTCCTGTTGAGGAGAAGAGCATCACTTTCATGGGGCAAAAAGATGACAAGTTCTATGCCATGACTCGTAAGGACGATTATTGCAAGGCTGTTGAAAAAGTGAAAGAGCATATCCGTGCTGGTGATATTTTCCAGTGTGTCCTTAGTCAGCGGTTTACAACTTCTGCAAATGTCGATCCTTTTAATGTCTATCGGGCTTTGCGTACAATCAACCCTTCGCCCTATATGTTCTACCTGGTATTCCCTGAAATGACGATTGCAGGCTCTTCCCCTGAAGTGATGGTCCGCAAGGAAAAAGAGGAAGTGATGGTTCGTCCTATTGCAGGGACACGTCCCAGAGGTGCAACTCCTCAGGAAGATGCCCGCAATGAGGCTGACCTTCTTGCTGATGAAAAAGAGAAATCAGAACATCTCATGCTTGTTGATCTGGGCAGGAACGATCTGGGGAGGATTTCCGACAAGGGATCTGTCAATGTGGAAAAGTTCATGTATATTGAACGGTATTCCCATGTCATGCATATCGTTTCCACTGTGAGAGGGAAGATCAAGGAAAATATCGGGTTGAGCGATCTTGTAAAAGCGGTTTTTCCCGCAGGGACTGTTTCCGGTGCTCCTAAGATCAGAGCCATGGAAATCATTGAAGAGTTGGAGTCTGTCAGACGTGGTGTCTATTCTGGACTTGTTGGGTATTACGCTTTTAACGGTAACTTTGATTCCTGTATCACAATCAGGACTGTTATCTTTAAGGAAGACAAATTTATAATGCAGGCTGGCGCAGGGCTTGTCGCTGATTCTGTTCCTGAAAAAGAGCATGAGGAGTGTGTCAACAAAGCGAAGGCCTTGTTCAGGGCGATTGAGACTGCCAGAGGAGGTTTGCAATGATTGTTCTTATAGATAATTATGATTCATTCACTTATAATCTTTATCAGTACATCTGTGAGCTTGGGTATGATGTGAAAGTTTTCAGGAATGACAAGGTGACTGTTGAGGAAATCGCGAAACTTGCACCTAGTCATATAGTCATTTCTCCAGGACCTGGCAGGCCTGAAGATGCCGGTGTCACAGTAGGAACCATCAAAGCCTTTGCAGGAAAAATCCCGATTCTCGGTGTCTGTCTGGGACATCAGGCCATAGGATTGGCTTTTGGTGGAAAAGTGATTAGGGCTCCTGAACCGCGTCATGGTAAGGTATCAGATGTTTTTCATGATGGGAAGACCATTTTCAGGAATATTAAAAATCCTTTTTCTGCGACACGCTATCATTCCCTCATTGTAGAACGTTCTTCACTCCCTGAAGATTTTGAAGTTTCAGCATGGACCCAGGATCATCTTATCATGGGATTGAGGCATAAGACATTTCCTGTGGAAGGCGTTCAGTTTCATCCGGAATCCATAATGACAGACGCAGGAAAGGACATGTTGAAGAATTTTTTCGGTATAGGTATTGGCGAGGATCTTTATTCTCCGCAGCTTGGTGTGAAGTACCATGACATCATGCAACGTCTGACTGCATCAACTGATCTTTCTGAAGAGGAGTCCTATCATACGTTCTATAGCATCATGAACGGTGACTGGAATGACATCCAGATAGCAGGATACCTTTCAGCCTTGAAGACAAAAGGCGAGACTGTTGGTGAGATTGCAGGTGCAGTCCTGGCTATGCTGGAAAAATGTGTCAAGATCAAAGCTGACAAGTATTGTGTTGACACTTGTGGAACTGGTGGTGACATGTCTGGCACATTCAATATTTCAACAGCTGCGGCTTTTGTCGCAGCTGGCGCTGGTGTGACCATAGCCAAACACGGAAACAGGTCGATCACTTCCAAATCTGGAAGTTCTGATGTCCTGACTGAACTGGGTGTTCGTATTGATGCTTCACCTGCCATCATGAAACGAGCCATCAATCAAGTGGGAATCGGTTTCCTGTTTGCGCCTCTTTATCATCCTGCCATGAAATATGTTATGCCTGTACGCCGCGAATTGAAAGTAAGAACCGTTTTCAACATACTTGGTCCTCTCACAAATCCTGCGCGTGCTGAAGGCCGTGTGCTCGGTGTTTTTAGTGACAAGTTGCTTGATCCTCTGGCAGATGTGCTTCTTCGTATAGGTGTCAAGAGGGCTTTTGTCCTGCATGGTGCTGATGGGTTGGATGAGATTTCCCTCTGTGGCGAAACGACTGTTGTTGAAGTAAAAGATGGAAAGACCTGGAAGTATGTGATCAAGCCTGAGGATTTTGGAATGAAGAGGGCAGTCGCATCAGATTTGGCAGGTGAAGGTCCACGGGAAAATGCGGTTATGATTTTGGAGATCCTTAAAGGGATGAAAGGACCGAAGAGGGATGTTGTCCTCATCAATGCCGCTGCTGCCATTGTTGCGGGAAACTTGGCAAAAGATATGACTGAAGGCATCATGCTTGCTGCAAAATCAATAGATTCAGGAGCGGCGCTTGAAAAACTTGAGAAGTTGAAAATCATTTCCAATGAAAAGGAATAAAAGATGAATATTCTGGATAAGATCATTGAACAGAAAAAGAAGGAAGTCAGCCAGTCCAAGAGAGTGTTGTCTTTGGAAAGATTGAAGGCAGTCCTGGAAGCAGGGAAGCCTCCCCGCCATGGAAACTTCAAAGACAGGATGAAGAAAGGATTCAGCATTATTGCTGAAGTGAAGAAAGGATCTCCTTCTAAGGGCATCATAAGGAAGGATTTTGATCCTGTAAAAATTGCGAAGCAGTATGAAGTTGCCGGTGCAGGTGCCATCTCGGTTTTGACAGACGAAAAGTTTTTCTTTGGAAGGCTTGATTATCTCTCCAAAATATCCAAATTTGCCAGGATTCCGCTTTTGCGGAAAGACTTTATCATAGATGAATACCAGATTTATGAAGCCCGTGCTGCTGGTGCTGACATGATACTTCTTATTTCAGCGATTCTCACAGAGAAAAAAATGGTCCAATTCATTGATATTGTCAAGAAACTTGGCATGGAGACTCTCTGTGAAGTGCATGACAGGAAGGATCTTTCAAAAGCTTTGAAGGCAGGAGCTTCCATTATTGGGATCAATAACCGTGACCTGAAGACTTTCAAGACTGACCTTAAAATTTCCTTAGAGCTGAAAAAAATGATTCCTAAAGGTGTTTTTACTGTGAGTGAAAGCGGGATTTCCTCTCCGGAAGATGTGGCCTTGCTCAAAGCGGCAGGGTTTCACGCGATTCTGGTAGGTGAATCCCTTATGCGGCAGCCTGACCCTTCGAAATTATTGAAAAAACTGAAAGGGAGAAGATGATCCTATGGCTAGTCCCAAAATAAAAATCTGTGGTGTCCGTTCAGAAGAACAGGCCGTAGAGATCGCTAAGCTGGGAGTTGATTACATAGGAATGATTTTTTATGAAAAAAGCCCAAGGCATGTCTCAGACGGGGAAGCCCGCAGGATAGTCCAACGTGTCCGGGAGCTTGACGGATTTTCAGACAGGCAGGTTTTTGTTGTTGGTGTTTTTGTCAACCCGTCTCCGGTTGATCTGCAGAGGAAGATTGATGAGATTGGTTTTGACATGGTGCAGCTTGCAGGAGATGAGTCGCCTGCTCTTGCCAGTGTCCTAAAGCTCCCTGTCATCAAGACAATCAGGGTAAGGAAGGAGTCTGATCTGGACACGATTCCCTATTATCAATCTGCACGAAAGGACATCACTTTTCTTTTTGATACTTACAGCGAGAAAGCGTTTGGTGGAACAGGGAAGTCCTTTGATTATTCGATTCTAGAATCACGTGCCTTATTTTTCAAGGAACATGATATAAGATATTTCATAGCTGGTGGTTTGAATCCTGACAATATTTTTAATGTACTGAAATATGGGCCTTTTGGTGTTGATGTGAACAGTGGAGTGGAAGTCTCCCCCGGTGTCAAGGACTTAGAAAAAATCAGCAAGGTTCTTTCTGCCTTAGGACGGTCGAAAAAGTGATCCGGATTGTTGCAGGTATTTCAATCTTTTTCCAGTTTTTTGTATTGGCCAGTACGCTTTCAGCATCCAAAAAAATGCGGATTATCTATTGCCCTTCGGATTTTCATAAGGGCGAGATCAGTATTGTAAAATTGCAAGGTATCAAAAAGAAATCAGAGTATTTCCTTGTCTCTGAAACCCCTTCAAAAAGGACAAATAAACCGTTGCTTCTAAAAAAACAGGCATCTTTTCTCATTGGTGTTCCGGAAGACGCAGGAAAAATATTAAGAATGAGGATTTTTCGGGATGGGATCATGATTGTTTCCAATGAATTCCCTTTATACGAACGTACACGCAAACAGATCTCTTTTTCCTTGGATAAGAAATTCATAGTTCCAGACCCGAAGATTGGTCCCCGCATCAAACGTGAAGCAGAATTGCTGAAGGAAGCGCGGCAGCATTATTCGGACTCCATCTATTTTGATAATTCCCCTGTTTTCCCTGTGACAAACCAGAAGCTTGGATCTCTGTTTGGTGAACGCCGGACTCTCAACGGTGTTAAGCAGTCTGTCCATTATGGTGTCGATATTTCAAGCCGTACTGGAGATCTGGTGAGAGGAGTGTTTCCTGGAGTGGTCATACTTGCAGAGGATCTTTTTTACGGAGGGCAGACTGTGATGATAGAGCATGGTTTTGGGTTGATATCACAGTATTCTCATCTTTCTAAAATGCTTGTCAAACAGGGTGATTTTGTCACAAATGCCATGGTTGTCGGTCATGTAGGAAGTACAGGAATGTCCACAGGCCCTCATCTGCATCTCAGTTTTTATTACAGGAATTATGCTGTTGATCCTCTTAGTGTGATGTCATATATGCGGGAGTTATGGTGAAAGAAAATTCGGTGTATTATTGTAAATGAAGTAAAGGAGTTTTTTGTGAGTAAAAAGATATTATCCCAAGCCAGTCCGGATGGTTATGGCTATTTTGGTGGAGCTGAAGGTTATGGTGGCAGATATGTGCCTGAAATCCTCATGTCCGCTCTTGATGAACTTGAAAAAGGTTATGCTAAGATAAGAAAGGATCCGCATTTTATAAAGACCTTGTCCTATTATCTCAAGCAGTATGTGGGAAGGCCTTCGCCACTCTATCTTGCAGAGAATCTTACAAGACTCTGTGGTGGTGCAAAAATCTATCTTAAGCGTGAAGATTTGAACCATACAGGTGCCCATAAGATCAATAACACGATTGGTCAGATCCTGATTGCCGTACATCTTGGTAAGAAACGGATTATCGCTGAGACGGGTGCAGGACAGCATGGTGTTGCAACAGCCACAGCAGCAAGGTTGTTCAACTTGCCGTGTGAAATATATATGGGTACAGAAGATATCAGACGTCAGGCATTGAATGTTTACAGGATGCGGCTTCTTGGTGCAAAGGTAAATGCTGTTGATTCAGGCTCCTGTACGCTCAAGGATGCGATCAATGAAGCTATACGGGATTGGGTTTCTGACAGTGGGAACACGTATTATCTTTTCGGAACAGCAGCAGGTCCTCATCCGTATCCAATGATAGTCCGGGATCTCCAACGCATTGTTGGTGTTGAGGCCAGGAAACAGATTTTGGCATTGGAAAATCGCTTGCCTGATCTGGTTTGCGCTTGTGTCGGTGGTGGAAGCAATGCCATTGGCATATTCCATCCTTTCATCAAGGATAAGAAAGTCCGCCTGGTTGGAGTGGAAGCTGCCGGAGAAGGGATCAGCACTGGCAAGCATGCCGCAACGTTGAGTGCCAAGGGAACTCGGCCAGGAATTTTACACGGTTCAAAAAGTTATCTTCTTCAGGACAAGGATGGCCAAGTGACTGAAACGCATTCTGTTTCAGCAGGACTGGATTATCCGGGAGTGGGACCTGAGCACAGTTATCTTAAGGAAGTTAAACGTGCGGAATATGTGAGCGTCACTGACAGGGAAGCGATTGATGCGTTCCTATCCCTCACACGTGCTGAAGGCATCATGCCTGCACTGGAAAGTTCCCATGCTGTCGCTTATGCGATGAAAGTAGCTAAGAAAATGAAAAAAAACCAGATTATCATTGTCAATCTTTCAGGCCGTGGGGACAAGGATGTGCATACGGTCCAGGATTATCTTGACACGAATAGGATAAAAATATGAGTATCCAAAAAACGAATAGGATTGTATCCGCTTTTTTAAGAAGAAAGCAAGAAGGTTCAGCCACTCGTATCATCTATGTTACAAGCGGTTATCCTGACCTTTCTACAACTTCAAAAACCATATTGGGGCTTGAAAAAAACGGGGTTGATATTATTGAGATAGGCTTTCCTTTTTCAGACCCCATGGCAGATGGACCAGTCATCCAACAGACAACAGCTTCTTCTCTTGCCAAAGGGTATGTGACAGATGACCATTTTGATAACATCAGGAAAGTGAGAAAAAAGACAAACGTCGCTTTGGCAATCATGACTTATGTGAATATTGTGTATGGATATGGCACAGAAAAGTTCATCAAAAGGGCTGCTGATGCTGGTGTTGATGGTCTGATCATTCCCGATCTTCCTCTTGAAGAGGCAGGTTCATTCAGGAAACTATGTGAACAGTATGGGATTGTAACTGTCTTATTTGCAAGCAGCACTTCTTCAGAAATGCGTCTGAAAAAGATGGTTAAGGCCGCCTCAGGGTTTATTTATGTGGTTTCCCAGCCTGGAGTGACAGGAAAAAAACTTGAGATACGGAAAGACCTGACAGGATTATCAGCAAAACTCAGAAACATCACTGATATACCTTTGGCAGTAGGATTCGGAATAGAGACAAAGGCTGATGTGCAGATGCTTTCCCGCTATTTCGATGGTGTGATTATTGGAAGCGCTTTCCTGAAACGGATTGTTTCTGACAAGGGAAAAACGGGAAAAGCATTGCAGTTTGTGAAAGACGTTTTCTAGGTTCCCATCATCTCAAGAAGTTCTGGCAGGGAAAACTTGCGTATGACTGTTGTTCCAATTTTTGTTGGAAGAACCAGAGGGATTGTGAGGTCCTTATTATCCATGAACTGTGCCAGGAATAGGAGGGTCATAGAATCCGTTTCCGGGATAAAGCTGTTGAATGGGGGTTGGGATCAAAGCATTGTGGATAGGGTCTGTGAGAGGATACATTGCATCAAGGAATTTCCTATGGTATCCTATAACCAATACTGATTCTATGGGCAGGATTTAAATATTGCCCTAAAACAAAACTATAGGCTACATCATATTGGGGTCTTAAATAAATGGCACCTATATTAAAAGAATTTTCATCATTCAACTGATAACCCAAACTCAAAGAAAAAGGATCATAGCCTATTTCCAAACCAAAATCGGGGATGAATTTTTGATCTTTTACAAGATAAGTCACATCCACTCCAGGCGCGACATACGCCTGATCAAATCCTTTTATAAAAAACACATAGTTTGCGGCAGCGTAGCCTGAAAAAGGAAGTTTATTCTTTGTATTCACAAATTTGGAAGAAAAAAATTCCATATTCTGTACTGAGGCCGTTAAACTTAAAGTCCCCAAATGAGGAGCAACAGCGACTCCAGTATCTCCAGCAAAAGCTACAGCAGAAGCCTTACCAAAGAATTGGCTTGTTGCACCTTTTAGAGTGGCTCCTACAGAAATAAAATCATTCATTTTCATACCATAAGACACTAATCCCAAAACATCTTGCTGAGCTGTTACATTCTCTTCTTTTAAAACCCCATCATCTAACCAGGACAAAGTCATCTTCCCTGCATTGTAGTAAGCAACTCCAAAGGCAATAGATGATTTCCCAAGAGGATGTCCATAAATCAATCCTCCTGATGTTCCTGAATCTTGACCTATCTCTGAAAACAGAAATAATTCCCTGTGGATATTATAACCTAAAACAGAGGGATTATAAAACACTCCGGACAAATCACCCCGAACGCCTAAAGAAACTGTCGTAGCGGAAGATTTTACTTTAGGAGAGATGAGTTTGCGAAATATGGACCAACCCACTTTCCCTTGAGAATAGCCTGATTGTGAAAAAACGAATAGACTTAAGATGATTAATAAAATTTTCTTTTTCATGATTTGGCTCCTTTATTGTAAAACTGCCAACTTTTTGGTAAAATGAAAATTTGGTCCATTCACTTCAATAATATAAACACCGGACGCAATATCTGATGGGATATCTAATTTAAAATGACCCTGTGCATCACTCGTCACTTCCCCATCAAAAATCGTTTCTCCTGTTAAAGTAAATATGCGAAAATGCACACTTCCAGAATTAACCCCTTCTAATGTCATCAATAAAGCTTCACCTTTTGCAGGATCAAAAGTCCCTTCCAAACCTGGTACGGATGACCCCAGTATCTTCAAGGCATCTTCAGGGAAGTCTTTTTTAACGTTAGCAGGAATCGTATTTGGGATAGTAATAGGAGTTCCATAAAGAGAACCTCCCTTTCCATTCATTGTCCCAGCAATTAAGGTGCCATTAAATAAATAGCGAGCTAAGATACTGCGAGTATTTGTACCTGTCAACTGATTCCCTTGCACAAAACCCTCTTCATTCACTTGCTCAAAATCAGAAGTTCCGCCTGCTGTACGCCACACTTCTGTACCATTAGGATTATATGTTGAAAAATACAAATACCCATCGCCAGGTATAGAGAAAGATAATATTTCTCTATTGTTAGTGTCTACTGTATTAAAATCAAAAATCTTAGACCATGTTCCAGGCTCTCCAGTAGTACTTCTCCAAATTTGGGCTCCATTACTATAACTATTCCCTCCTACATAAATATAGTTGTTAAATCCTTCATAAGCAGG
>DYKD01000144.1 GCA_020722765.1 Brevinema andersonii
CAGGAATTTTTCAAATAGTTTGTTGAAAGCAAGGGGCAATAAAAGAAACAATGGGGGAAACCTTATGGAATTTGATGGGGACGGCTATCTCTGTGTTGATTTTCTATGTTTTGAAGAATAGAGAAATCTAAATCTCAAATCTTCCTTTTAAAAAGCAACAGCATTTCTAATTTTTGCCATAATAGAGGACATATGCAAGGGATCGGCTTTCCAACAGCCAAGAATTCGATTGTTTTTATTGATCAAGATAATTGCCGGCATTTCTAATCCGGGGATCAATCTAAACAACGATTCTTCACTGCATTTCATAAATGAAAAATTCAAGTCATAAGCTCTATCATAGTGACTAAATTTGATTGCCATCAATTCCCCGCAACCAATAACTTGGGCTACTCTGCCTTTAGTTTTCAGCGTCACCTCCTTGAGTGCTTTTAAGTAGGAAATGACACATTCTTCACACTCCAGTTCCGAATATATAAAAACAATTCGTACGCCTTTAGCCTGGGACAAGTCTTCAGACAGGAGAGAAGCTGGGAATGTGTCTATTTCCAAACCGATTTGTTTTTTCTCAGTGTTTTGCCTCTTCAGCGTTGAAACATAATTGGCGACAATAGCAGAAATCATTAAGCAGATAATTCCGTAAAAGGCATAGTTGGAAAGTCTCTTCATGGGAAGCTTTTCCTTTTTAATTGAAACTTTATGAGATATGGGTTTGGTAATTGATCCTCTTTTTCAATTTTTTGAGGGGGACCCTCCAAGAACAACAGATTATCCGAGCAATATTTAGGCGGTAGTGGAAGACGAATCTCTTCATTATTGAGTACTTTGCCAGTATCTTTGTCAAAAAGTTCTATATATGGTCGTTTATCTATGACATAGGCCGCTAGAATAGTGTTTTCATTTAAGAGATGAATTGAGATTACCATATCAAAAGGTTTCTTCCTAGATTGCCGCCAAAAGCCCATAATAGCCTCAGGTGTGTTCTGAATGGCATCGTGTTCCACCATTTTAAATCTCTTATAACTACTGTGATAAATATCCGCTAACTTTCCTGTGAAATCATATCTATAAATCATATTTTCATAGGCATCTGCAATGAAGAAGCCAGCTTTTTCGTCGTACAAGAAACCGCCATTTATTGGATTTCTAATAAGTAAATTTCTAAGATTCTTCCCAACTTCATTCAACGGGATCAAAGTTTTAATTTGTCCTGTGTTCATGTTCATTTCTACTAATGATAATTGGGCAGGGGTTGGGTGATAGTAGAAAACGACGTTGTCGTTTTGGATAATGAACTTGAAAGATGCTCTGTAATTTGGAGTTTTGAATACTTTATTTATTGTCCCTTCACTAAAAAGGACATAATAGTAACGATCACTCAAGACCATAAACTTCTTTTCGCTTACCTTTTGTAATGCGATAGGTCTTAAATGATAACCGGGCAATTTCTCCGCTACTGTAAGGCTTTTATATCGGTTGTTCTCAATGTCAATATAGAATAGCGAATCCGATATGCGATCAAACAAAACACAAGCTTTTCCCATATAAATAAAATCAGTAATATCGCCTATTATTAAATTGTTGTAATCGAAAAAAAGAGTATCTTGAATATCAAAATGTTTGAAAAAGGCTTTATATTCTTTATGAATATATTGTTCATTAAATGGTATTCCGCTTTGAGTATTCTCGCCAGAATATAAACAAGAAATAAACGAAAGAACGATCCAAGAATGATTTACTATCTGCCACATGAAAGAAAATCGGTTCATCGGTAATCCTTTAGAGGGTTTTATTGCTCGTGTTAGGTCAACATGTGCAAGACTCCTTCAAAGAAATCTTGCACATGTTTTCTGTTTTCTAAGTAGGCTGCTGCTAAATTATCTTAATAGACGCATGGACAGAAGCAATGGGCCGATTCATAACAGTCGTTTCCCCCCATGTAGCACCTAAATCCACATCCATACTCAAAACCACCATCATGCCAACATGAGCAGGGGAATGGTCCGGAAAAATACCTGTCTTGTACAGAGGCATTGGCTGTTCTAGTGGACTCAAAAGAAAACCAGCTTAGAAGAACAAGCAACAATAAGAGACCTGTCTTCATGACTACTCTCGATTTTCCTGATTTGAATTTCATAACTCCTCCTTCAACTGTCCGTCGTTTTTGCAACTCTTAATCCTATAAAGCCAAGGCTCCAAAAGAGTACCACGTTAGACAAACTCGTCATTGGTACTTTGAGGGAGGATCCCTCTTAAGCCGTTTGCCAAAAAAACGTGCGCGAAACATACTATTCGCCTCCTTTCAAGAAATGGTGTAGAAAAGGCCGAAATACGGCGACTGCTACAGCCTTTCCGCTGTCTTATATGAATTAGTTGACAAAGGCGGGTATCATCTCAAAGATATCCAATATGCCAGCACAATTTTTACACTTTTGCTTCAGGCTTACGTAATCTCTATTTTCAACGTAAATCCGTCGATCTCGGTCTGTTTTTAGGAGGATATTAGTCGTTGGAAAAGCAATTCCCTCCATAATCGTTTCGCCCTTAGAGTCATAAATATCCAAGCCATATTTCAATTCACCTCCAACGGTCGTAAAGGTATGGACCAGCAAGCGGTTCTTGAGAATGACGTGCATCCCGCCAATTTTTCGAGTACTGTCGTTCGGCAGATAGGATTGAAGAAGAAGTCGCCCTTCTGGCGAAAAACAGCTTAACTGGCCGGTAGCGCCGCTTAGGCAATAAATACGCCCTTGCGCATCCCTGTCGCTGTGCAAATAATGATAGCAGGTATCGGCGGTGAGAAAAAGGAGTTTTGACCATCGGCGTTGCTGAAAGTCAAAACTCAATAAAAAGAAGGACTGCACAGTGTCCTCAAACCATTCTCCAGTTCCATAGTAGAGTCCATTCACTGGATTATAGAAAAAGCAGAATAGATCGCGGATTTGGGGAATTGGCCAGATTGCCGTGCTTTTTCCTTGACGATCTATTCCAAGATAGCGATGGAGTTGTGGTATCCGTCCCCCAATAGTATGCTGTTTTCAGTGAGATAAGCCAACATCTCAGGATAACATTTCTCCTGCTTCTGCGCTAACACGAACTTTCTCACGACATCACCTTCAGAATCGAATTCATACAAACAGGGGCCAATTTCGGTACTCGCGAGCAAATGCTTGTTAGGCAGCAATAGAAGATCATAGAAAAAGACCATCCAACCGACGGTTCCAGGTCGTGCTTTTTTTTTATTTCGTTCCCATGCTTTGAAGGCGCGACGGACTTCTAATCCATCTACAACCTTAGCTATTAAAAGTCCGCCTTGACTATCGTACATTTGGAACATAGGCCTCGCAGTAAACATAAAATACAGCACATTCGCTTCACGGTCGAATTCCATAGAACCCCAATTGAATAGGTACGTTTCTAGTGGTGTTGCAAATGACTTGATGGTACCAAATTGTCTTAGCCTTTCACCATTCTTGGAAAAGACGGTGACTAAATATCCTGCTGTAGGAAGGTTGAGAAAGATTTCGCCATGAGAACCAACGGCTATGCTGGCGTGGTGATATGAAGTGATAGAAGGATGGATCTTGAAGCTGTGGAAGTATGAACCTTTGGGGGTGAAAATCTCAATACGGTTGTTTCCCTTATTCGTAATATAAATAAAGCCTTCTTCATCAAAATCTAGGTCCGACGGATCTAACAGCTCACCCGGTCCTTGACCCGCTCTTCCAATTTGCTGAATAAAGATGCCAGCCGAATCGTATTTCATGATTCGATTATTACCACCGTCTACAACGTATATGTTCTGCAGTTTGTCCACCTTCATTGCACTGATTCGATATAACG
>DYKD01000145.1 GCA_020722765.1 Brevinema andersonii
TACTGCATCTCCAAAGACCTCTGTCCACTCCCGAAAGCTCTTGTTGCTGGTTAGAATAATAGAGCCGGCCTCGTAGCGACTGCTTACTAACTTAAAGAAGAGATGGCCCTCCAATCTATCCAAAGGGAAATAACCAATCTCATCAATGATTAAGAGGGGTAGCCTTGAGCAGAAGCGGGACATCTTCTCATCCTTCTTCAGGTTCTTTACTAAATCCTCTAAGGTGGTAAAGTAGGTCTTTCTTCCTTTCTGGCAGGCAGCTATCCCAAGAGCAATAGCCAGATGGCTCTTACCTACCCCTGGTGGACCTAAAAAGACGATGTTTTCCTTTCTCTCTAAGAATGAGAGGGTGGCTAATTCCTTGATAGCGGCCTCCTCTAAATTAGGCTGAAAGCTGAAATCAAACTCAGCCAGGGTCTTAAAGAAAGGGAAGCCGGCAAACTTAAGAAGGGTTCTGATGCGTCTGTTTTGCCTAAAGGCTAATTCTTCCTCTAAAAGGTCATCCAAAAAGTTGCTATAGGAAGGAGAGCTCTCCTGTGTTTCCTTTAATTTCTCATCAAGAACCGTTAAGATCCCCTTCAAACCAAAAGTAGCAAGATTATTCTTAACCCGTTCTAAAGTTAAAGTGTTCATTCTTTCTCCTTCCTGGCCAGGTTTTCGTAGAACTCTAAGGGCCGTTTCTCCACCTCTACAAACTGATACTTTCCTGCTAAAAGAAGATTTAAGGGAAAACTCTCTTTTAGAATCTGGCCGATAGGCTGTGGTCCTTTATTGCTCCGGTAGTTTTTGTCTTCCTTTTTATAATGAGCTGGATCCATCACTCTTTTGCCTCTACCAAAGGCTAACTTATGATGGGCAATTGTCTTCCCGTCAAAGAACACACTAATTCTATTTTCTTTCACCTTAACAAGCACTCTTTGACCAGCAAACAGGTAAGGGACAGAATAATGATTCCCTTCAAAGGAAAGAAGGCTTGTCTTATCCACCTTCCTTTCATAAAGCCTGCTAATCTCAAGGGGAACTTGAGGAAGAGGAAGAAGATTTTCTTTTTTGGCTCTTTCAGAAACTACTTCTCCGTGAGCAGCAGAAACCTCATTGTTCACCCGTTCTATCCAGATTTTTGCCTCTTTGTTCAAGAGAGAAGTGGGAAGAGTCTCTCTACCCAGATAGAAATCTCTCTTTACAAAGCCAATACCATTCTCTATTTTACCTCTGGTTCTAGCCTTATAAGGAATGCCTGGCTTTGGAATGAATCCATAATAGGCAGCAAACTGAAGGAAGGTTGGGTGAAATACCGGCTTTCCATCCTCCCTTCTTAAGACAACGGTCTTCATGTTATCAGAGAGTATCTCTTTTGGTACTCCACCCAGATATTCAAAGCTGTGTTGCAGACAGGCCAAAAAGGCATAGATATCCTGGCTGGTAGTAAATTCCAAGTATCTCTTTCTGGAGTAACCAAGAGTCAGAAGAAGAAAAGAACGATCCTTTAAAATGCCGTCCTCTTCTACTTTCCCTACCTCTCCCCAATCTATCTGACCTTGCTGACCAGGGAGGGTCTCAAACCTTATGATCGCCTCTTTTTCTCTCTCTCCCTTTACTCTACCTACATAATCTACCAGAATCTTATAGCCACCGGGATAGCCCTGCTCCTTTATCTCCCTGAAAAGTCTGGTGGCGGTATAGGGACCGGTAGATAGTTTAGCCAGTATATAGTTTTTGTAGGGGTCAAGTTTGGAAGGTATCCAGTCTCGTTGGTACTTTGGTTCTATCCCTCCTTAAGATATCTCCGAACAGTATTCCGAGATATCCCTAATTCTCTGGCAATCCATCTTTTGCTTTTACCCTGCTTCCTATAAGCCTTAATCAATCCATAATCTGTCATATCCAGCATCTCCTTTCCCTCCTTCTTTAGATAAGAAGGAGGATAACTCAAAGAGGTTAAAAAAGGAATTTGGAACAGCAGGTGGGTCAGTTTTCAACTGCAAAAAACTGCTCAGTTTTGGATTGCAATTTACAGTATCACGATGTAAATCCACAATGGAACTATACTATCTCCCCAAGATCAGATTCAAATTTTCTTTAACATTTTCCTCCTTTAGCAGAGTGGACTCTGCTACTATATTTTATCTATATCAATCCGCCAATGTGAAATTCTCCCATCTTCTTTCTGGCAGATAAACGCCCATAGAGCCATACCCAGCGATGTAGAATCTCCCCACTCTGGGATTTCATGATTTCTCTAACCTGAGCTAGAGCAGTATCTAACTTTTCTAAATCATATTCGGGTGACCTGTCCTGATGAATAAGCAGGGTATCCTTCAGATATACCCTGGCAAGTTCCTCTCCACCAAACCGAGGCCCCAAGATTTCTTTAATGAACCAGTCCTTATTTAGTTTGGCGTCATCAAATGCAAATTTACTATGAGCCAGATAATTAATCTCATTATTAACATGAAAAGGGGAGATCTCACCAAAGATTACCACTCCTTCAATTCCTGCTTTAAATGCTTTCCGATGCATCTCAAAAATCTGCTCAAGGGCAAGTTGATGAACAGATGTCCAAGCACTGCCCCAGTGGGCACGGACAATAGTTTCTGAAGGCCGCCCTGGAACCTCAAGATTCTCTGGCCAGGGGTTTTGTGCTCCTTGTCCGATCATCGTATCAACAACGAAGGAGAGAATAATGTCTTTAGGAAATTGTTTTAGTGCCTTTCGGGCCGTAGGATGCAGGGGTTGTCCCCAACCAGTTCTTTTGCCATCACCATACATTGGATTAGAATATGTCTCAGCAATGATGAGTGTGTTTGGTGCTATCTCCTGTATAGTATCTGCCATTATCCCATATGCTTTTCCCATATCATATAGTGAAAAACCTTCTTCCCCATAATTATTCCTTTGTGACTGACATAACTGACATTTACAAGTCCCATAATCACCAGCTTCTAAGGTAACTCCAATCCCGGGGAATGTCTCTATCAACCATCGGATTCCTCTTTTATACCATTCGATATTCTCCTTCTGTGATGGACAAGCAACAGGCATTGGACGTCTACCGGGTAGTTCATGTTCGCCATTAGGATAGGTGACTCCAACCGCCTTAAGTTCAGGATGTTTATCCAGCCATACTGGCAGACAGAACTCATGGTTACCATCGTAGAAGATACCGCCATAGGCATTCAAACCAATCCCTGGGCAAAGATGTATTCCCCGCTCCTGAGCATATCGAAGTAGCATTTTGTCGGTTTCAATAGCTTCTTCTACCTTATGGCTACCCCCACGAGCACGCAGAAATCCCCAGATTGTCAAGACATTTAACCTCTGGGCTGACATATAATCAAGGAGTATCTTCATATCCTTAATAAACTCATCATTCGTATGATAATAATCAGAATGGGCGGAGCCAGACCTTGCCAATGATTCTTTCATCAAAAACCAGTTAGTGGCGTGGTCCCAGTTCCAGAAACAGCGATATTTGAAACGGGGGTGGACCGCAAGGTCAATCCTTTCTATATCTTCATTGCCAGCACTTAGAATTTCTCCTAATTTATTAGCCGCATAGATTTTGCTCCTGTAATTGCTCCCCGCAACAACCAATGCTTTTTTTCCTTTGAAAAAGATGGTACGAATGAGAAAAGAATCCTCTATCTCATCTTTCCAGCCTTTCAGGAGTCCTTCTTTCTTCATCTCCTGAAGAAGGATGTTTTCCTTTAATGTTCCAAAGATTATGCATCCTTCTTTTAGTTTAAGATCCGGCTGAGGTAAAACAGGCGTTAGCTGCTTTCCGGCCAAAGAGATTAATCGTTTTAATGGGTAAGTTTCCTTATCTTCAGTTACAA
>DYKD01000146.1 GCA_020722765.1 Brevinema andersonii
AACCGGCCATCATGTTCTGGATCATATTAAATCCATGATAGTCGGCTATGAAGAGATGCCTGACGAAGAAACCCCGGAAAAGGGAAGCCTCTTCGTCCTCGACACCGGAAAAAAACGGAAGGTAAGAGCGCTTCCTGAAACCTTCCTATCCGTCCAAAGTCAAAAAATTAAAGATAACCCCGAGTCTTAGTCTTTTTGGCCCGGCCAGCAACAGTGAATAGCGCGGGAAGACAATCTTTTTTATCCCGTACGGTACAAACTGTTTCAGCTCAAACCGATCTTGCAAATAGCTGTCTGCAACGAGGTGCGGAAAACCGACGTTTTTCAAAGTTTCCCTGTATCGGCGTTTGGACAACAAGAATTATGTTGAAATAGCCGACATGGAATGATATAAAACGACGCATGAACCTTCCAAAGATACTTAATAAAGTTGCTGTTGTAGGTAATTCCATCAGCGTAAAATTTTTCCTGCTGCTGGTTGTCTTGTTGATCATTTCTTTCGGGGTTATTACCTATATCAACATCTATTTCTTCACGACCCTTTTTCGGGAAGATATCGTTAACAATGCCGTCCAAATAAGTCACGTCATCAAACGGGCTACTTATTACAGCATGCTGGAAAATCAACGGGATGCTTTAACCAACACCATCCTGAGCATCGCGAAGGAAGAAATATTCGACGGAATAAGGATTTACAACAAAATAGGGGTGATCTCCTTTTCCGACAAGCCTGAAGAACTGGGCACCATTGTGGATAAAAAAGCGGAGCAGTGTTACGTTTGTCATACAGAAGAGCCGGCCAAGGGGGTTATACCTACAAAAGACCGCAGCCGGATATTGAAATCTCCGAAAGGTCACCGCATCTTGGGTTTGATCACCACCATCGAGAACGAACCCAGCTGCTTTACGGCTGCCTGTCATGCCCATTCTTCCAAGGAAAAATTGCTGGGCATTCTTGATGTCAAATTATCCCTGGAGCAGGGAGACAAAAAAATCATCGAAACCAGAAACAAGATGATTATCTACTCCGGTTTCTTGATACTGCTGACTGCCTTCGTGAAGGGTGTGGTCGTACGAAAAATCATCCATAGTCCCATAAAGAAGCTTGATGACGCCACCAAAGAAGTGGCGAACCTCAACCTTGATGCCAAGGTTGAGATAAATTCCCGGGATGAGCTGGGAAACCTGGCTCGTTCTTTCAACACAATGACCCATCAACTGAAAGAGGCAAACGAAGCTGTCAAAAGCTGGTCTTCTCAATTGGAAGACAGGGTGAAGGAAAAAACTGACGAACTCGAGAAGGCTCAATTCCAATTGATACAGGCAGCAAAGATGGCCTGCAAGGGCGAACTTTCGGCAATGGTGGCCCATGAAATCAACAATCCCCTTTCCGGAATTCTCTCCTACGCCAAGGTATCATCGAAATATCTGAGCAGCGAAAATATCAGTCCCGAGATTTTAGAATCGGTTAAAAAAAACCTGGCCTTCATCTCCGATGAAAGCAAAAGGTGTGGCAACATTGTCAAAAATTTGCTGGTATTTTCAAGAAAGTCCTCGGAGAATTTTACTGAAGAGCACCTGAATCCAATCATTGATATTAGTGTTAAGGTAGTGGACCACAGCGTCAAGATGAAGGGACTGGAGTTGTTTACGGAACTGGACGACTGTAATGACTTGATCGAGTGTGACGCCAATGGAATCAGGCAGATGTTGGTTGCCTTGATCGTTAATTCCATTGAGGCAACATCACCCGGCGGAAAAATAACCGTTAAAACAGACTGCCATACAGCTAAAGACCGGATTCGGATTAGGGTTGAAGACAATGGCAAGGGAATTCCTGATGACGTCCTTCCCCATGTCTTTGAACCTTTTGTTTCCACAAAAGTGAAAGGCACGGGATTGGGTTTATCCGTTGTTTACAGCATAGTGGAACAACACGCAGGCGTTATTGAGGTAACATCCAAAGTAGACCAGGGCACTGCTTTTACCATCACCCTGCCCCGGCTGCGGCCTACTAAAAACAACGCATAAAAATCTTGCAGAATATGAAAGGGATTACGGAGATGAAAACAGAGGATATAGGCATACTGGTTGTTGACGACGAAGCCTCGGTAAGAGACTCTCTTTATCAATGGTTCAAGGCCGATGGTTATCGTGTAGATACCGCCGAAGACGCTAACAGCGCCCTGAAGAAGCTTCAGGAAAATCCATGGGACATCATACTCTTGGACATCAAGATGCCCGGCATGGATGGGATAGAACTTCAGCATCGTATTAAGGAGATTGATAAAAATATCGTTACCATTATCATCACCGCTTATGCCGCTGTGGATACCGCCATTCAGGCGTTGAAGGACGGAGCCTTTGACTACGTGACCAAACCGATCGATCCCGATGACTTGAACAGGCTGATCAAAAACGCCCTTGAAAAAAGAAGGCTCGTCACGGAAAACATCCGACTGCGCCAACAGATTGAAGAACTTTTGATTCCCGATGAGGTGGTGGGAGAAAGCCCCGCCATCAAGAAAGTGATGGAGATGGTCAATACGGTAGCCAAAACCGATTCCACCGTCATGATCCTTGGGGAAAGCGGTACCGGAAAGGAACTCATCGCCCGGGCAATCCACAGTCGGAGTTCGCGCAGATATTTCCCCATTGTCACCATTAACTGCGGCGCCTACCCTGAAGGTCTGCTGGAAAGTGAACTCTTCGGTCATGAAAAAGGTTCCTTTACCGGAGCCATGTACCGGAGAAAAGGGAAGTTGGAAATGGCCGATAAAGGAACGCTCTTTTTAGATGAGATAGGAAACATCAGCGAAAAGATGCAGATGGATCTGCTCAGGGTCATTGAAACGAAAAAATTTACCCGGCTTGGAGGCGATAAGACGATTGACGTTGATTTTCGGGTGATCTCCGCTACCAACAAGGACCTGGAAAAGGCGATGAGAGAAGGGAGTTTCCGGGAAGACCTCTATTATCGGTTAAATGTATTTTCCATTCTGTTGCCCCCTGTACGGGAAAGGAGAACGGATATTCCTCTTATTGCCAATTATTTCTTACGTAAGTATGCCGAGTCGATGAATAAGAACGTCGCGGATTTTTCTCCTCAAGCCATGGAAATGTTGACCAGATACGATTGGCCGGGAAATATTCGAGAAATGAGAAACGTCATTGAAAGGGCAACGGCGGTAGCCAAAACAAATCATATCCAGGTGGAAGACCTATCCTTTCCCTTTCCTTCACCGTCAACGACTTCAGCGGGAGACTCCCTTGAAGAAGTCGAGAAACTTCATATCATCAAGATATTGAATCAAACGAAAGGGAACATTGCCCAGGCGGCTGACATCCTTCAGATCAGCCGGCTTACCCTTTACAATAAAATTGAAAAATATCATCTCAAAAGATGACCATAACAAACAGTATCTTCAATGTCCTACATTTACATAGCGCCTATCGAACTAAAGGATTATTCCTACCTCGAAAAGTTAGAGAGGTTTATCTTTAACACCTTCCATCTTAAAACCAAAAGAAAAGAGTTAAAAATCAATTTAAAAGATGTTTTCGATCCGAACCGCGAACAGTACAATTCTTCCCTTATCCTCCAGCGGCTCATTGCGAAACCCCCCTTCGATGCGGAAAAGATACTGGGAGTCGTGGATGTGGACCTTTTCATTCCTATTCTGACTTTTGTTTTTGGCGAGGCCCAGCTTAAGGGAATAGGAGCCGTGGTTTCAATCCACCGCCTTCATAACCGTTTCTATGGTTTGCCTGAAGACAAGGAGTTGACAACCAACCGCCTGTTAAAAGAGG
>DYKD01000147.1 GCA_020722765.1 Brevinema andersonii
ATTATTTTACATCAAAACTCGCCCGCCAAAACCCACAACCCGCCGCACGGACAATTCCACCCACCCCGAGGCCTTGCGTTGCGACCGCAGGGAGTGTCGAAACGGATTTCCATCTGCGCGCCATCCATCCGTTCCCGTCCGCGATTCCGTGACAAAGTCCGTTGACCACCCACATCCCGCCGCAGAGACAGCCGCGCCCAGTGATGGAGGCTGTTTCCCTAAAAAAGTCTCTGGATATAATCCCTTACCTTACCCAAAATTGCTGGATTTAGGACTTGCGAGATTGTTGCTGATATCTTTTTAATAGCTATGATAGCGTCTCCATCACCTTCCCAATGTTCGCGAAGAATTTCCTCTCCCGCGCTACCAAGTAGTGACGTTAGCCGATTTAACACGAATAGCATTACAGCTACATCATCGGCGTATCCTATGGGAAAGAGTAAATCGGGAATTAGATCGATAGGAGATATTACATAAAGAATTGCTCCTCCTATCTGCAACTTGATTTTCAGGTCAATTCTAGAATCTCCCATTAAACGCATCAACAACGCAAATAGATCGGGCATGAAAAGTAAATAATTACTCACCTGCTCCGAAGCTTTGTGCTCTTGCAGCCATCTTGAGATTTTGACTCTCAGTCGTTTGTAAAATTTTTCAGCCTTAGCTTTATCGTATCCTTGCACATTTTCGTTAGACATAGGATCTCCTTATGAATCTAGAAAGAATGTAGCCTTACATCAAAAAGGCGAAAAAACATCTATTTGACGTAGCTATTAATATCATCCAGGAGCTTTTTAACTCGCGGAGACGTATTCAGGGGATCGTAAACAACTACCTCTACATAAAAATCCCCATATTTTGTAGGCTCTTTCAAATTCACAATACCTTTATTCGTCAATCGAAATACCTGCTTATCCTTTGTGTTTGGCGGGATTAATATGAACACAGATTTATTCTTTTCTAAAACAGGGACTTGCAATTTTCCTCCTTTAACTGCCAGTATTTCGAGAATCGGATATTGCATATATAAATCGAAACCCGTTCGTTCAATAAATGGATGGGGCATAACTGAAATTGCCAAGTAAAGATCAACCGCCTCGTTTTTCTTGCGAATTGCACCCGCTAGTCTAACTTTAGAACCAGTATAGACGCCCGCAGGAATTTTAACTAAAATATTCCTGTCAACCAATTGAATAAGTCTATTTGTTCCCAAAACGGCTTCTTCGAACGATAAATCAATTGGCTGTTGGAAACCTATTGTTTTACCGTTTGATTCATTATCAAAAACAACTTTGACAAAATTTGCAACCTCACCCCCAAAGGATTCCTCTAGATTAGTTCCTTTCACACTTTGGCGTAAATTACTGGAAATACTATGATTGGGACTCGAATCTTGTACAACAGGATCGACATTTATCACTGTATCTTCATGAAACCTTGAACCTTTCAAAGAATAGTCTTCAAATTCCTGGTGCACATTGTTCTTAACCAAAATATTGTTTGCGTCAACCATCTCTTGTCGATTTCTCTCATCAAATCGCGACTTTAGCGAGTGTTGCAAACGTTTATACGAAGAATCAATATGCTCTTTTGGAAAATAATCAACATAATGCCATCTTCTCAGTCGACGTGGCAGGGTAACGTTTTCTAATCGCAGTGGAATTACAAAGATTGCTTCTTCTGGCTTTTCCAATGCTATGTCAAGTACGAATTTAAGTTCTCTCTGAATATAACCTTCCTTCGTCAGTGATTGACTTGAAAGACACACTATCACTGCATCAGAGTCTTCCAAAACCTTCTCAATCTCCATGTCCCAATCCTGACCTGGCAAAAGTTTCTCTTCATCCAACCACGGATCAATCCAGGCTTCGGCAAGGAGACGCTGATACAACTCGCGGACAACAGGCTTATCCTGCGAAGCATGGCAAAGAAAGACACGAAGTTTTCTTTCTGGCATTGGTAAATGGTCTCGCTTTTCTAAACAAGATACTGTATCAGAGTGAAATCTTTATGAAAAATCAGGCTTTTCCAATTAAGGCGTATTGGGGCGGATACGCTGATATAAATTGTAGAAGTTGGCATAAACCACTGCCGCCAATACTCCCGCCGCCGTGCCAGATGTAAGCCCAACAGTTTTATCAATTTGTTCCAAAAATGTAAGCACAAACATAGCAAACGAGCCAATTGCTAAAAATGTCGTAGATGCTTTTGAGAGTAAGGGGCGAGAAATGTGATCGAAAGCGAAGTCAACAACCTTAACCGAAAAGGTTTCCGATTGATATTCAACATTTGTTTTGTTATCTAAAATTGACAATGTTACTTTGTGCTCCCCTGCTTCACATAAATCAGAAGGTTTTCCAAGAAATGTCATCGTATTCAAAGATGAGTCTAATTTTTTTATGATAGGCTCTGCAAATACAATGTCTGGTGAAAACAATTTCACCTTTACAACCTGCCCATACTTAAGTTCAGTTTTATAAACTTCCTCAGTGTAGTTTTCCCCCACAACACTCATGATTTTCATTTTGACGTTTGTTGCCAGTTCCTCAAAATATAATTGAACTATAAATGGCGAACCAAACCTTTTGGATATTAATTTAGGATAGGCAATGGAAATTTTGAAATACTGTTTTCCAAGTTCTTTCAATATTCTCTTCAAATCAGTTCCCTTTGCTCTTTCATCATCAGGGACTGGTTTAGTATCCTTGCTTCCTAGGATAATATCTCTCCCAACTATTATATCGCCAGAAAAAGTTATTTCACGATCTGATAAGTTAACGCCTTCAACATTTGTGTTACCGCTAATCGGTACTTTACCTTTAATTTCCATGTTATATCCAACTAGATACCTTCCAAACATAATAGAAAAATAACCAATCCAACCTACTGCAAAACTTAAAACGCCTATTGAAGTCAATTCGCGAGACTGCGACAATGATACAAGATAATAAGGCGAGATAATTGAACCAGCGGTAGTAACCGTGATTACGAAAGGAACTACCCCTCTCCTTAGGAGAAAGTCAATGAACAATAAGAATAAAAAGCCAATAACAAACATTGAGAACGAAACCGCCCATAGGTTTACAGAATTTACAGGCGGTAAGTGAATCAATCCGCCATACGATAAATCAAGAAAGATCAGTGTTACTGAAAATAATGCCCCTACAAAACCTCCTAAACTTCTCACTTTAATCGCTACACTAGGAGCATTGCGTATCAGAGTGACATCAAAGATGATTGCTGCCAAAATCATCAATGGTAAAAAAACATAAAAAGCCAAAAATTCTACGATATGCCACATATTTCCTCTTGTTTCCTCTTGTGAGTGAACTACTATTCCCCTCCCCCTCACTCCCCCGTCGGCACCCAGATATTCTTCACCTGCGTCGCCTCGTGCAGGAACTCATGCCCTTCGCCCTGCTCGCGATCCATCCAATCGCGCGGCAGGCCGTGCCTACACACCTTTCTCCAATATTTCAACTACACCTTCGATCAATTTCCTGGTAGCCGCTTTTTTCAATAATCCAATGGTTTCTGCAATCAGGCTTGCATTTGCTGTAAATAATTTTCCTGGCCTTGCATAACTGGTGAGGCGCAAAGAACCGCTTTGGAAATCTTTTTCTGCTAACGTCACGGCTCTCTCATCGCCATACGGATTGCTTGTCACCTGGCAGAGAATCCAATCATCACGTCCCGCTTCGGCAAGCACAACCGCAGGCCGCATTTTGGTACGCGATAAATCCGAAAACGGGAAAGGG
>DYKD01000047.1 GCA_020722765.1 Brevinema andersonii
GACGTCCACAAAAATCATTTTATCAAACAGCACATCTACTACATGTGAAATATTTATAAATGAAAAACCTGCGACCTATTGGATACAGGCAAGCAATGCAAGTGGAATATCCATTGTTTCAGACCCTGTAGGCTTAAAGGATCTTCTACTGTCTGAGAAGGTCGAAATACTCGATTGCAGTGTATGGGAGCCTGGAATCAACAGTATTGTATGGTCATACAACAAGTCAGTCACCAGCTTTACTCTTTATAGGGGGCTGTCTGACAATTTCACTGCTGCTGTCCCTATTATAATTCCTGGAACTAACAGGTCATATTTGGACGTGGGAGTCAATCCTGCTTTTCAATATACTTATTGGATAAAGGCAAAAAATGAATATACTGTCTCTCCTTTATCTGCAAACAGGGATTGTCCCGCTGCCATACAGGATCAGTTGATATTTTTTGATGATTTCTCAATAAACCGTGGGTGGACATCGGAAAATATCTGGGAAATCGGAAATACTGTCGCTGGCAATGATGATCCAGGAGCCGATTTTTCCTGTACAACGGACAATAGAATTGCAGGGACTGGATTGGGATCAGAATACCCGTCTTCTATGAGCAAGACATATTGGTTGACTTCTCCTAAGATTGATTGTTCACAAGCAGGTTATGTCGGGTTTTCATTCAGACGTTGGTTGAATGTTGAATATGAAGATGATGTCTGGATTGAAGTTTATGATGGTTCAAAGTGGCAACCCATATTCAGAAACTTATCCGCTTATAATGACACATCATGGGTACTGACAATGTTCGATGTCACTACCTATGCACAAAGAAATCCTTCTTTTCAGATCAGGTTTGGTATTGGCAGGACCGATTCTTCTGTCACGTTTGGTGGTTGGAACATAGATGACTTGATGATTTTTGGAACAGGCATCAATGAAAGGTTGAAGGATTTGACACAAGGCTCTCCTGCTGTTTTTCCTACAATCGTAAGTTTTGAAAAAACAAAAGAAGTTGAAATATATTGTGGAGGCTCATCAGGAAATGTGTACGTCAAGGTTTTTGATTCGTCCGGGAAAAAGGTGGCTGATCTTGGACAACATCGGGGTGATGACATGATTAAATGGTCGTTCGACAACTTACCCTTATATTCCGGGGTTTACATTGTCCATGTCAAAGGTGATGGGGTTGATATGAGATGCAAAATGATCATATCAAGATAAATCGATAAGGAGAAAAATCATGTTGCGATATATTTTGACTTTTTTATTGTTATCTGTAGGATCAGGATATTCGAGTTCCCTAGAGATGATAAGGACATTCGATGTTGTTAATCAGGCTTTAGGCGGAGCTGATGTAGCAGCAAGCGGAATATCAAGCGCTATAAACAATCCTGCAGCCTTAGGAGGAATGAACTCCCATTCTGCCAGCCTGTCTTATCATTCTTGGATTGATGACACTTCATTGAAAAACATCAATATGGCAGGATACTGGCCCTATTTTGCTATAAACGCGTTTTTTACGGGCTTTTCGACATCAGCATTCCCCATTTATGATTCACGTAGCCTATATCTTGGAACAGCATCTCCCTCTTCATGTTTGGCTGGAATAGGATTGGCTATTACTTTCCCGAAGAGCTCGCTATTTTCTTTAGGGTGCAATCTTCAGGTTGGCTTTACAAGTTTTGGGACAGGTGCAGAACTTGACTCCATTATGAATTATGGAATACAAATAAGACTGATGGAAAAAAAACTGGTCTTTGGCGCCAGCCTGAATGACCATAATCTTAATGAAAAGGAAAATAACAGTCAAAAATTACCTGGAAATATACGGATTGGCGCTGATTGGAAATTTTTATCTTTGGACCTCGTAGAATCCGACCTTTATCTACAGCTAAGCAAAGAAAAAAAATATGGCTCGACGCTGTCAGCTTCAGTTGGATCCGAGATAAAATTGATGGAAAAATTCAAGATAAGGATGGGGTATGACTTTGATCCTGAAGCCTCTATAAGATTTTCAACTGGATTAGGAATTGTCATGAAAAGGATGGAAGTCAGTTATGTCTATATACCTGTAATGAGCCTTGGTTCAGTACACGGTTTTGGAATCAAGATATCATATTGAGGAGTTGCCATGAAGTTTTTTTTTCAAACATCGATTTTAATGATAACAGCAATCGGATTAAACCTTATTTTTACAGATTTGTCCTATTCACAAGACAATGAAAACCCAACAAAGGGTTTTTTTAAGGACAATATCTATTTATGTATCCAATATGCTCCTGGAATAAGTTTAAAAAGCGAGATTATTGACGAGGAATCAGGTCTGCAATGGAACCAAATATACAGTGACGGGAATATTTTAACTGCCTCACCTTCACATTCATTCTGGGATTTCGGACTCTTTGTCGAATATTTTGTCCTGAATCATCTGGGAATCAAGTTTGGGTATGACAAAGTCTACCTCAACCAGGAAATTCATTTGGATGAACTTCTGTATGAAACAATAGATGAGAAAGCCAATTTGATAAACATAGAAAATCCATACATCGGTTTTTCATTAAATACTATGGATATCAATTCTGTAAACCTATATGTTGAAGCCCGAGGAGGATATATAAACGGAATTCTTTATCCGGAATCGGTCGTAAAGAAGCTAGCAGAATATCCAACGACAGGATACAGGATAAAAGGGTTTAATATAGGAGTCGGTAGCGGAGTTTCCTACTATCGAAAAAACCAGTTTTATGGGGTTTCTGTCTTTTATTTTTTGGATTATATGGCAACACCACACCAGGTTTATTACAATGTGAAAAAAAACTTTCAGATGACCAGAATAATAGTTAATTTGAGTTGGGGATTTGGCCTTTGAATTGACTTTTCTTGCAAAATCAGATATTTTCCCACTTATGAATAATCTTTTACTCACTTACTCGCCTTGTAACCTTTGCCCTCGTCAATGCAATGTTGACCGATCTGTCAAGAAAGGTTTTTGTAGAAGCGGTTTGCTGCCTGGAGTGGCAAGCCATAACATCCATAGAGGGGAAGAGCCTTTCATTTCCGGAACCAGAGGCTCTGGAACCATATTTTTTCATCACTGCACGCTCTCCTGCCTGTTCTGTCAGAATTTTCCGATTTCCCAGCTTCATGAATTTCCAGAGGTTACAGCAACACAGCTTTCTGACATATATCTGGAATTGCAGGAACGGGGAGTCCATAATATCAACTGGGTGACGCCGACTCATTTTCTTCCTTCTCTTGTTGAAGCGCTCGGGCTTGCCCGTAAAAAGGGACTGTCCATTCCAGTAGTATATAATTCAAGCGGTTATGAAAGGCCTTCCATTGTAAAAGCATTGGAAGAGCATGTTGATATCTGGCTTCCTGACATGAAGTATGCTTTTGATGCTTTGGCAGAAGAGTTTTCCAATGCCAAGGGTTATGTTGAAACAAATCGTGCAAGTGTCAAGGAGATGTTGAGGATGTCCGGTCTGCTACAGCTGGATGATGATGGGATTGCAAAAAAAGGAGTTGTTGTGAGACATCTTGTGCTTCCAGGACAGATGGAAAATTCAAGACAAGTCTTGCAATATATCGCAGATGAACTTTCTAAAGACTTGACTATATCGATAATGAGCCAGTATTTTCCGGCTTGGAAGGCAAATGCTCATGAGACTTTAAATCGGAACCTGACTCATGAAGAGTATGATTCCATTGTCGATTATGCTTTGGGACTAGGTCTGGAAAACGCCTTGATTCAGGATATGGATGCAGAGGGCGGTGCGTGAGAGTAACAAACATCATTATTTTGGATTTGACTAGTTTCTGTTTTTTAGTTAGATTGTTCCATGTTTTTTCCGTCCATGAGGCGGATCATAACAGGAGGTAGTTGTGAGAATGGAGTTTTTAGAGGCAAAAACTCCTTGGTCTTAAATGTAAATACTGTTTTTGGCGGTACGGAAATAGATTTAAGCAAGTAGACTGTTTCTTGATTTAAAATTTTCGGATTTCTTTTCCTGTGCAACTATCCATAATACGCTTGACTACATGACGTAAAGATATCTCAGTACCTGTTTTTACTGTAGCTTCCTTGAAATCCGCTTTGGCTTTTTTTAACGCTTTTCCCATCCTGCATAATCCGAAAAACGACCTGTAAAATGTCCTGTCTATAATAAGCCAGGAAAGCAGAAACCTTGTGAATATTATTCCTGTATATATCAAACAGGAAAATCTTGACAGATGTAGTAGGTTTAAATACATCCTGTTCCTTAAAGCAATAACCCGGATATCCGATTTTTTATGGTAAGAATTGATTGTAGTGGAAAGAGGATGAAAACAGACGGCTTGGTTTTCGTAATAGCATGTCCAACCAAGACGCCATGCACGGAGGGATAGTTCCACGTCTTCATTGTAAAAAGGGGCAAACGCTTCATCCAAACCGCCTATTTGTACGATTTTTTGTCTGTCCAGCAAGGCATTTGCCCCTGAAATGAAAAATGTAAAAAGGGAATCATTATAACCGGTTGTTATGGGAATATAGTTTGTTGTGGCATGTATTCCACCAATGCCAAGTTGAGGATATTTTGCAGCATCGCGGATAGCGCTTCCATCTTCAGTCATGATGCGGCCCATCACTCCAAAAGTTTGTGGATCATCAAAATATCTGAATTGGGATTCAAAATAGTCGGGTGCAATACTGATATCATTGTTCACTAGAAACACAAGATCCTTTTTTGCCTTGAGTATGCCAGCATTAGCAGTGGGCGCAAAGCCTTTGTTAATGTTGTTTTTTATAAGGCGGATTTCAGGGAACTTTTTTTTCAGAAGCGGTTCTGGACTTTCAGTTGAAGCATCATCTACTACAATGATTTCAAAGTCAATCCTGGAAGTATGAGCTGCCGCAATCCATGAGGGTATGTTTTTTTCCAGCAGATGATTTCCATTGTAATTTGGAATGACGAAAGAGATACTGCGTTTCATTTTAGTGTCTAGGAATTCATTTCAAACTGGATTTTTGAGAGTTTCCTGTAAAGTCCATTCTCTTTTGAGTAGAGTTCATCATGAGTTCCCTGTTCAACAACCTGTCCTTTTTCCAGGACAATGATACTATCTGCATTCCTTATTGTGGAAAGCCTGTGAGCGATAACAAAAGTTGTCCTGTTCCGCATAAGTGTCTGGAGAGCCTGCTGCACAAGCTGTTCTGATTCAGTATCAAGGGCGGATGTAGCTTCATCAAGTATGAGGATTTTCGGGTTTTTTAAAAGTGCGCGTGCTATGGAAATACGCTGTTTCTCACCTCCTGAAAGCTGCACTCCTCTTTCACCGATTTCCGTATCATAACCTTTTTTGAGGCTCGAAACAAATCGATGGGCATTTGCAAGCCTGGCTGCTTCTTCAACTTCGCTGTCTGTGGCTTCCAGTTTTGCATAACGGATGTTTTCCATGATGGTCCCTGAAAACAGGATCGTGTCTTGAGGGACAATGGCAATTCTTTTACGTAAGTCCTGAATCGATACCTTTTTAAGATCCATTCCATCTACGGTTATGATTCCTTCATAATCTTGATAGAATAAAGGGATAAGATTCACAAGAGTCGTTTTTCCGCTTCCTGAGGGTCCGACAATGGCCAGTGTTTTCCCTGGAGTTACTTCAAGATTTATTTTTTTCAATATAGGTTTTTCTGGCGTATAGCTGAATGAGACATTGTCAAACTTGATTTTTCCAGAGAGGTCATTAAAAGAAATGGGGTATTCGGGTCTTTTTGCATATTCATCTTCAAGGTTGATAAGTTCGAAAATACGTGTGGAGGAAGCGAGTGTCCTTTGGAGCGCGTCATTGATCCCTGAAATGTTCTTAAGCGGTTTGTAGGCAAAATTCAGCAAGGCAACATAAGCGACCACTGATCCAAGACTGTATGCCTGATAGAGCATCTGGTAGGAAAGGAAAACGACTACGGACATGAACCCAATAACAGCAAAGACATCGTTGATGGGTTTGAGCAGTGTGGAAATCCGTGTTTCCCGCATATTGGAGGAATATGCATTTTTTGTAAGACCTTCAAATCTTCCTGTTTCGTCCGTTTCCCTGTTGAATATCTTTATGATCCTTATTCCTTGGAGCGTTTCCTGCAGAAAAACCGTAATACGGGAAATGCTTTCAACAATTCCTATGTTAGCTTTTCGTATCGGGTTAGCGAATTTTTTTAAAAGAAAAGCCATGAGCGGAATGATAAGACCTGCAAACAAAGTCAATTGCCAGTTCAAGACAAGAAGCATGATGACATAAAAGAATGTCTGAACCATTTCAAGAACGATTCCGATGAGTGACTGGAGCGACCCCTTGATATTGTCAACATCGTTGGTGGTGCGGGCCATAAGGTCGCCTGTACGATTTTTATCATAAAAGGAAAGAGGAAGGATAATAAGTTTTTTATATATGAGGTTCCGGATGTGCATGAGAGTCTTATGGATGAGAGAGTTATATCCATAGGAGCGGCCATATGTAAAAACACCTTTAAAAATGGTTATAGCTATTGCGATAACAACCATAATGATAATGAGGGAGAAGATGGATTCCTTCCCTGCATAAGTCTTATCAAAAAAAACAACATCCTTGTAATTGAGAAGCATGTGATAGGAGACTTCAGCACTTTTGTTGATGTAGTTTCCTGCTTTGTCAACTATATCAATCACTTTTGCCAGTAAAAAGGCCGCAAATCCGTCTGATAAGGTCAGGAAAATAGTGCTGGAAACACCTAAGACGATCCTGTCCCAGAATTTCAGAAGAATCCTGGAAAGATTTGCCAGAATTGCCTTGTCTTGTTTTGAAATCATGGATAAAGCCATTATCAGTCCTTTAGAAAGAAGCATGATATTCTGCTTGTAAAAGTAAAAATTAGCTTCAATATTTTGAAAAGACAAGTTATCAAAAACTTCGGAAATGAGAATGAAAAAACAGGAGTCAACCCTGTCTTGATCAATTTTTCAATACGGAATCATAAGCATGCAGGATGGATTTTGCAGATTCCATGTCATTAAACCTGGAGACATGCTTTTTACCTGCAATGCCAAGGGATGTTCCGATTTCCGGAGAGACAAGGATTTTTTGTATCGCTTCAGCGATGGAATGTTCATCATCAGGATCAACAAAAAGCGCTCCTGGTCCTCCAGCTTCTGGAAGCGAGGAAAGCCGAGTTGTGATGACCGGAGTTCCTTGCGATAGGGATTCAATGACAGGAAATCCGAATCCTTCATATTTTGACACATAAATCATAAGTATGGCAGAAGAGTAAAGCATTGGAAGATCCTGGTTGTCAATACGTGTCAGTATGCGAATCCTGTCATTCATCTTATTATTATCGATATAGGACAGGACTTTTCTCAAATAATCACTTCCATTCCCGATGGCAACAAGCTGTGGGGTTTTCGAAGGATCCATTGTTTTTAAGGCTTTGATTACGGAAAGAAGGTTTTTTCTCGGAATCATGCTTCCAACTGAAAGAATGAACCTTTCAGGAAGACCGTATTTTTTTTTCACATGTTTCCTGTTTTCTTCTGTCACTTGAGAAAGATAGTTTCTGGCCAGGCTTGGATAAATCACTTTTATCCGGTTTTGGGAAATTCCGAATTCCCTGACAAGATCGTTTTTTGTGCTCTCACTGACAGCGATGATCATATCTGCTACATCGCAAGCATACCTGAATTTTTTATCATATATCAGCCTGTCCCAGATCTTAAAATCATCCGGATAAAATCTGTATATCAGATCATGTATAGTGACAATGCTCTTTGTCTGGGTTTTGTCTAAATCATAGGGGATTTCATGGGAAAGGCCATGGTAAATGTCTAACGCATCTTTTTTTATGTCATGGCTTAGAAGGAATGATCTCCAGATGGAAGCCGGCATGAACAAGGGAGACCGGATGTTGAACCTGTCAGAAAAAAAATATTCGTTAGCGGTGCTTTTTCTGGCTTTAGGAGTATAAAGATAATAGTGGTTTTCTGGCGCTATCCTTGAGATGCTGTCAACAACTATACGTGAATAATTACCAAGTCCTGTAGAGTTATGGAAAAGGCGTTTAGCGTCGTAACCGATGCGGAGGTCAGTTTTTTCTTTCATAAAAGACCTGCACAACCCTGTTGATCTGCTCGTTCAATTCAATATTTTCTATCTTCTGCCCATCTATAATAAGATCGGATTCAAAGGCGTGTTTGATAACATCTCTGGGAGTGTTGAGTTGGGATAACCCTTCGTATGTCATGACAGCTTTCAATGTTTTCCATCCAAGTTCGAAAGTCATTTCAAAATATTGTATCAGTCCAGCTCTTTGTAATGGGGATAGCGAAGATAGTTGCAATGAGTCTCCATGTTTCTATCCTATTTCTATCATTCCATTCATGTATGATCGTAGGGCTTCTGGAATTTTAACAGTCCCTTTCTCTGTCTGATAGTTTTCCAGTATGGCGACAAGAGTCCTTCCTACTGCCAGACCTGAACCGTTCAACGTATGGACAAACTCGTTTTTCTTTGTCTCTTCCCTTTTGAATTTCATATTGGCCCTGCGTGCCTGGAAATCGCCACAGTTGGAGCAGGAAGAGATTTCCCTGTAACAATCCTGTCCTGGAAGCCAGACTTCAATGTCATAACATTTCTGTGCAGAGAAGCCCATATCCCCATCGCAGAGAAGGACAACCCTGTATGGAAGACCAAGAAGTTGCAACACTTTTTCCGCATTAGCCACCAGCTTCTCATGTTCTGCTTCTGAATCTTCTGGTCTTGTGATCTTTACCAGTTCCACCTTGTTAAACTGGTGTTGACGGATAAGTCCTCTTGTATCCTTGCCCCATGAACCAGCTTCCGACCTGAAACAGGGCGTGTATGCGGTGAAGTAGAGAGGGAGTTTTTTCTCTTCCAAAATCTCATCTGAATAAATATTTGTGAGTGGCACTTCAGCCGTGGGAACAAGATAGAGATCAAAGTTCTCTGTCTTGAACAGGTCTTCCTTGAATTTAGGCAACTGGCCTGTTCCTGTGAGAGTTTTACTGTTCACTAGAAGGGGAGGGACAATGACTTCATAACCATGTTCCTTGGAATGGAGATCAAGCATAAAATTGATGAGAGCCATTTCCAGTTTTGCTGCAGCACCACGGAGGATCGCAAAACGGGACTGTGAAATTTTTGTCGCACGTTTGAAATCGATGATACCCAGTTTTTCAGCGATTTCCCAATGCGGCTGAGGTGCGAATGGGAATTTAACAGGTTCGCCCACAGTGCGAATGACCTTGTTTTGTGTTTCGTCCTTACCTTCAGGAACATCTGAAGAAGGAACGTTAGGGATGTTCAAAAGCATTAGGTTCATCTTCATTTCAATGTTATCTGATTCAGTCTTGAGTTCAGATATCCTGTCTCCTACCTTCTTCATTTCCTCTTTTTTAGCAGAAATATCAACACCCTGTTTGGCTAATTGGGGGATTTCCTTGGAGACGCTGTTCCTTATGTTTTGAAGCTTCTCCATTTCTGTTATCAGGATTTTTCGCCTGTCATTTAATTCAACAATCTCCGCAAGATTGACTGAAGAATGCCGATTTTTAAGCCTGTTTACAATCATGTCCTGATTTTCAGTTATTTGCCTGATGTCTAACATTTTTCTGTTCCTTTAATGATGTTTGATTGAATATATGAAAGAAGTTGTTGAAAGTCAATTCCCTGTTTTTATACTATGGCCATCGTGGATAGATACAAAGGGGGGGCAATCCTTATTTGTAGATTTTGCATTTTATCAAGTTGTTTTGTATCTTCTACAGATAACTTATTCTAGGATGGTAAAAATGAAGAAGTTGTATCCGTCAATTGTCATTTTTTTATTTTCCTTGGCATTTTCAGGTTGTATCATGAAAGAAGATTTGAAGACAGTCACAAAACAGACTGACATGATGAGTACGGTTGTCCGTATTACTGCATTGGGGACGGATTTAAAAAAGACAGAAAAAACAGTTGATGACACCTTGAAAATGATGCAATCACTTGCTGCCCTGTTCAACATATATAATCCAAACAGTGAGATCAGCAGGATTAACAAGGACGCCTCTGAAAAACCAGTCATTGTAAGCACGGAAATGCAAAAGATTCTACAGGCAGCAGGGCATGCTCATGAGGAGACGGCCGGATATTTTGATGTGACTGTAGGTCCTCTTGTTACGCTCTGGAAAGAAGCCAAAAAAACAGGCGTCATTCCATCAGAAGGATTGATCAACAAGACAAAAAAGAAAACCGATTTTCAAGACATTGTTGTAGAAAAAAACACGGTCTATTTCAAGAAAAAAGGAATGTCCATTGATCTGGGGGGGATTGCAAAAGGATACATCCTTTCCCGCAGTGTCGCTTACATGAAAGAACAAGGAATCAGTTCTGGTCTTGTTGATATCGGAGGAGACTTATACGCCTGGGGCAGGAAAGCCGATGGAACCAAATGGCGTGTTGGTATCCGTCATCCAAGAAAGGAAGGTGCTTTTCTCAAAATTGTTAATATTTCAGAAAAAGCGGTCCTCTCTTCAGGTGACTATGAGAGATATTTCATCAAGGATGGCAGAAGATACTCACATATCATCAATCCATTCACAGGATATCCAGACAGTGATATCATCAGCGTAACAGTCATGGGACCTCATATCATGGATATTGACGGGTATTCAGCAGGCTTGCTTGCTATGGGGTCTGTTAAAGCTATCGACAAATGCAAGAGGCTGAAAAAAGAAAACAAGATAAATGACTTCATTATAGCATGGCAAGATGAAAAGGGTGAGATGCATATCTGGAAAACAATCAGGTAAAGTTACAAGCAAGGAAATCTATCTTGCTATGAATCAGACAAAAGCCGGATGCCTGCCTCTTTAAGGACTTTTTCTGCTTCAGGGAATTTTTCAATTTCCATGACTATGACAGCTTCGTTTTTACCATGGAGCTGGTATCCATAACAGTCTTCAATATTGATCTGTTTTGAAGAAAGCAAGGAAATGATTTCGTGCAATTTTCCGGGTCTATCTTGAATGACTGCCATTATGATTTTTTTCTTTGAAACCGCGAAATTCGCTGTTTTCAGGGCCTGTTCGCCTTTTTCCACATCGTCAACAATGATTTTTACTATGCCGAATTCGCCTGCGCTAGCTATAGTGATAGAATTCACATTGACATTGTTACTACCAAGGATTCCTGTTAGTTTATCAAGCTTTCCAGGTTGATTGTCAACAAAAACAGAAAGTTGATAAGCCATTTTTATTTCTCCTCTTTTCTCAGGCCTATGACTCTTTTCGCTTTTCCTTCAGAAACCGGCAAGGAATGAGGTTCACATAATCTGATGATCGTATTCACTCCCAGTTCAACACGCAGGTCTTCAACCAGTTTTTTCCGTAGATGGTCAAGACCAGAGAGGGAACCTGTAAAATTCTTTTCATTCACTTCCACACTTATATGAATCCTATCCATGAAATTCTCTTTGTGGATTTCCACAAGATAATTGGTTCCTACTTCCGGTATCTTCATCAGTGTCTGTTCGATCTGCATGGGGAATATGTTCACGCCATTAATGATAAGCATGTCATCAGAACGACCTTTGATGCGCGCAAGCCTTCTGTGAGTTCGTCCACATTTGCATGGTTCTGTAATGACACGTGTAAGATCCCTTGTCCTATAACGTATCAGAGGCATGGCTTCCCTTGTCAGTGTTGTCAGGACAAGCTCTCCTTCTTCACCGTCAGGCAATACTTGTCCGGTTTCTGGATTGATGATTTCAAAATAAAAATAATCTTCCCAGATATGGAGACCGTCCTGTTCCTGACATTCAAAGGCGACCCCAGGGCCGCACATTTCTGAAAGACCATAGCAGTTATAGGCCTTGATATCATAAAGTTTCTCAATTTCCTTGCGCATCTCTTCAGTATGCGGTTCCGCTCCAATAATAGCGATACGGAAGTCCATATCTGTTGCTGGACCTGTGTCGTCATCAAAAAAAGTATGAAGATGAAGAGCATAACTGGGAAGAATATGCATGACAGTCGTTTTGAACTGTTGCATGAACCAAATCTGTCGTTTGCTGTTTCCAGCTCCAATTGGGATTGTGAGACATCCGAGTTTCTCAGCACCATAGTGAAGACCAAGTCCGCCTGTGAATAGGCCATATCCCATACAGTTCTGGAAAACATCATCTTTACGGACTCCTACAGTATAAAGGCATCTGGCAACAAGGTTTGCCCACAGTTCCAGATCCTTTTTTGTATGGAAGACGACTGTCGGAATTCCTGTTGTGCCAGAGGAGGAATGAAGACGGACTGTTTCTTCAAGCGGAACCGTGAGAAAACCATAGGGAAATCCATCCCGAAGATCCTGTTTTGAAGTGAAAGGCCATTCTTCTAGAGCCTTAAGATCTTTTATCTCTTTTCCAGTATTGATTCTTTTTTTATAGTGTGGGGAGAGGCGGACACGCTGTATGGTTTCATGAAGCCGTCTTAACTGAAGTCTTTTGAGGTCATCCCGGGAGATTGTTTCAATTTCTTTTTCCCAAAACATAGGACTTCCTTTCAATGAGCATGAAGATGGTTTAAAATAAAGTATAAAAAGGGAATATTCAAGTTTATATGATTTATGGTAACAAAGGAATACGAAGCGAGTTATCTCATGATATACATTTTCAAGGGGGGGAAGCCATTGAATTCAACTGAACTGTAGCTTTTTGTATAGGCACCTGTTGATACTATGAAAAGTTTATCTCCGATCTTGAGGTTATCTGGCAGTTTATATTTGAAGTTTTCATAAAGGATGTCAACGCTGTCACAGGTAGGCCCTGCAAGAATGACTTCCTTTTCCTGTCCTCTTCTTTCTGAGAAAATGGGATATTTTATTGATTCGTCCAATGTTTCAATGAGACCGTTGAATTTACCCACATCAAGATAGACCCACTTGTAAAGGTCTGTGGCACTTTTTTTTGAGATGAGTATGATTTGAGAGATGATGATGCCAGCTTCTGCTATAAGAGATCTACCAGGTTCGATGATAATTTGAGGCATTGTATTTCCAAAATCTTCCTTTAGGAATCGTGTGATTTCAGTTGCATATTTTTTTGTAGAGAGCGTCTTTTTTGTGTATTGGGCAGGTAGGCCGCCTCCCATATTGATCATTTTTAGCTGGATGCCTTCCTGTTTCAATGAAGTGAAGAGGTATTTGCATTGTGCTATGGCATTGTCCCACTGTCCGATGTCGCGTTGCTGGGAACCGACATGGAAGGATATACCCCAAGGAATCAGATTCAGCTTTTTTGCCATGAGAACGAGATTGTAGATCATGGTAGGATGACAACCAAACTTTTTTGAGAGAGGCCAGTCTGCACCAGACCCTTCCATAAGAAGTCTGAAAAAAACTTTTGAACCAGGAGCTGAGCGTGCGATTTTTTTCAGTTCTTCCTTGCTGTCACAGGCAAACATCCGGACACCTTTCTTGAAAGCGTATTCTATGTCACATTCTTTTTTGATAGTGTTTCCATAGCTGACTCTGTCTGCGGAAACTCCCAGTTCAAGCACCCTGTCAAGTTCATAGATTGATGCTATGTCAAAATTTGAACCAAGGTCTGCCAGAAGGGAAATGATTTCAGGAGCAGGATTGGCTTTCACTGCAAAGTATATTTTGGCATAAGGAAAACCACTTTTTAATTTAAAGAAATTTTTCCGGATAACCTTGAGGTCTATTACAAGAAAAGGGGTCTGTTTGTTTTTTATGAATTTCTTCAGTTTTAAAAGATATGTTTTTTTAAAATGGCTTTCAATGGGAAATTTCGCTTTTTTAGGAATATTCATCTCATATGTCTCCGTAGGATGTGACAAGGGCAAAAATTAGTAAAAAAAAAACAGAATGTCAATTATCTGTTAATCCTTTTTCGGAAAACCGGAAAACAGGCTGTATGATTTCAGCTTAGACCTATTCTTTTGTATATGACGTCAATGTTCCGAAGGTAATATTCCCAGTTAAAGGCATTTTCCACATCTTTCACGCTTAAAGTATCCATGATTTCCTTATCCTCCAGGAGAAGCTGTTTGAAATCCAGATTTTCAGCCCAGACCCGCATGGCATTTCTTTGGACCATCACGTAGGCCACTTCCCGTTTTATGCCCTTGTTTACAAGTTCCAGAAGCAGTGTTCCAGAAGCCCAAAGACCCTTCATTTTCATAAGGTTGTTCTTGATGTTTTCTTGAAGTACGCCCAGATTTTTCAGCACATTGACAAATTTGTTGAGGATATAGTCAAGGAGAATGAATGCGTCAGGAACAATAATCCTTTCAGCTGATGAATGTGTGAGGTCTCGTTCATGCCAGAGTGAAATATCTTCCAGTGCAGGCATGGCATATCCACGTACAACACGGGCTAACCCGCATATTCTTTCAGCAGTGATGGGATTGCGTTTATGTGGCATGGCAGAAGAGCCTTTCTGACCTTTGGCAAAGCCTTCCTCCAGCTCCCTAATGTCAGTACGCTGGTAATTCCTGATTTCTGTAGCTGCTTTTTCCAACATCCCTGCAATGAGAGCAAATACTGTAAAGAGCTGCGCCAACCTGTCGCGTTGGACAATCTGGGTTGAGACAGGTTCGATCTTCAATCCCATTCTTGTGCAGACATATTCTTCAATGCTAGGATCGATATTTGCATAGCTGCCTACCGCACCTGAAAGTTTGCCATAAGAAACCTCTTCTTTTGCCAATTCAAGACGTTTGATATTTCTTCTACACTCTTCCAACCAAAGGGCAAATTTGAGTCCAAGGCTTGTAGGTTCAGCATGTATTCCATGCGTCCGGCCCATAATGGCAGTATGCTTGTGCTCTTTTGCAAGGCGTATCAGTTCGACTTCAACTTCTTTCAAACCCTTCAACAGCAGAGAACAGCCATCCCTTAATCCTGCAGCCAGGGCAGTATCCAGGACATCGGAGGAGGTAAGTCCATAATGGACATAGCGTCCAGGCTCTCCCAGTTTTTCAGCTATACATTCTACAAAAGCAATGACATCATGATTTGTTGTTTTTTCAATCTCATTGATCCGTTCAATGTCATAAGTTGCCTTTTCACGGATTGTTTTTGCCGCTTCTTTGGGAATGACGCCCAGTTCAGCCCATGCCTCACATGACAGTTTTTCCACTTCAAGCATGCGATCCCACTTCGCTTTTTCACTCCATAAGGCCCCCATTTCCTTGCGAGTATAACGTTCGATCATTTTTTCTTCTCCTCATAGCGTGTTATTGTCTGCAATATCTGGAAACTGAAATCTTTTTTTAATGTCCTTTTTTTATCCTTTAAAAAGGAGATGTTCGTAATTTTCAATGTCATTGTATGTGTCATTTCGTTAATAAACGGGAAAACCAGTATGCTTTCTTTTGTTTCAGAAGGACTAATGGTTCCTGATTTGAACAGAGGAGATGATTTCCCTTTGTTTGTATAAATGATGTTTGTATAGAAAAGGAAAGAATATTCGTGGGTTTGATCGAACAGATTCGGGTAGAGTGTCTTGAATGAATCCATGTCCAAAATGGGGATACTGCTATTGTCAGAAGCTGTGATAACAATGTCTTTCAGGTCGAGCTGGATGTCATCCGGGCTGTTATTCTGGATTTGAAGCCTAAATACTGATAGCAAGGGAAGGGTTCGGTCTCCTGCGAAATTCTTGTTATTGGCACGTGCCAGTTTATATAAGTTGTTTCTGTTTATGAAACCCAGGTCTAATGTCAAACCGTCTTTGGTTTGGGAAAGAAAATCAGGAGAACCATAGTTTGTAGAGATCGTGTTGTTTGTCTGTATGAGCGGATATATTTTTCTGATTATAGCAGGATTCTGGCTACAAGAAAAAATCAGGAACAACAGGAAAAATGATAATAGAAAGCCTATCAGAGACGTTTTATTCATCTTTGGAAATTATACAAGCAAATATAGAAAGTCAAAAAAGAGGAGAAGCAACTATAACTTCAGGATATATAACCCTATATAAAAAAAAGGACAGAGATAGAACCCTGTCCTTTATAAAACAGATTAGTACAGAATAAGGCTATTTAAACTCTGGGGAAAGCTGTTGTGTAGGATCCTTTAACCAAGATTCGTCTTCAGCAATGGCACAATCTTCGCAAACCCATTTGTCAGAAAAAAAGAGTGATTTAATCTTGAAATCAAGAGATGTAAGCTGTTTACCACACTGGGCACACACATAAACAGGGGACTCAGATGTTTTCATAGGCTTTTCCTCATTATTCAAATGTTAAACCTTAAAAAATATATAGCAAGAAGAGTGCCAAGGCTTAATTGTGATTATTATTGCGATTAGCAAAAATCAACAAGTGAAAGGTGTTACAAATTGTAACTCTGGTTACAGTATCAGCCAGAAATGTTAAGACCACCTCTTTTATCCATGTCTGTCTTATCTGTTTCTGTAGTTTGACCTGATATTTTTACCCAACTTTCACGAAGATCAGTCATTAACCTGATAACCAGTTCAAGAGGGTCGATTTTTTTTGTGATATTGGCTTCTAAAAGCTGTTCATTTACATATACATAGATACTGGCAAGTTTTTTTGCTATATCTCCACCTTTGTCATAATCCAAGGAAAGAAGAAGCTCTGTCACAATATCTTCAGCTCTTACAATATTCCTGTGAGCACCTTCAAGCTTCTTATTTTTGATATCTTCAATAGCTGCTTTTGAAAATCTGATAGCTCCGTCATAAAGCATAACTATCAGTTTACCTTGATTTGCAGTCTGGACTTGGGCCTTTTTGTATGTTTCGAATGGATTGTCTTGTGGCATTTGATTCCTTCCGCAATAAAACAATATTATAACAGTATTCTATGATTATTATCGGAAGAAGGGTGATTAAACTTGACTTTTGTAATGTTAACTTTGGAAGCCTAATGAGACTTCTTTTGTCTGGCAGATGTTAATGAAACATTCAGCTACAAAAGGATCGAATTGGCATCCGGCATTTTCTATGATCTCCCCCAAAGCATAATCACGAGAATAGGTCTTTTTGTAAGACCTATATGAGGTCATAGCATCAAAAGCATCAGCTACGGCGATGATACGGGACAAGATAGGAATACTGTTTCCGTACAAACCTTTTGGGTATCCTTTACCATCAAATCTTTCATGATGATGCAAGATGTTATCCAGTACAAGGGAAAAATGTTTGAATTTTTGAAGGAAATCAAATCCAAAAACAGGGTGTTTTTTGATTTCTGCAAATTCTTCAGGTGTAAGTTTTGCAGATTTATGTAAAACATCAAACTTTACATAGATTTTCCCAATATCATGCAAGAAAGCTGAAAAAAACAGAATTTCACGGTCATGGTCATTCAGATTACATAAATCTTTCATGTGATCAAATATCAGCATGGAATAATATGTTACATTTTGCGAATGTTTTAAAAGTTCAGAATCTAGGGATAAACCGTCAAAAATGGCATTCCACTCATCAGAGACAAAAACATCATCTTTAATGTTCAGTTTGAAGTGACTAGACAAAGGAACAAGCAATGTATTCATTTTATTCATACCTTTTCTCATTTCAAAATTCATATTCATATTATTATGCAATTAGCATGCCATTGCTATTTATTACAATAAATGAGATTTTATTTTTTTAAAAGCTAAGATTGTGTTACATATTGTGACATGTAAAAAAATAATTTACATTTTATTTTTCAAAATCCTGTCTGCCTTCAAATGATCTGCTCAAGGTCATTATATCGATATATTCCAAGTCACTCCCAACTGGAATTCCAGCTAAAAGCTTTGTTATTTTGATCTTGTTTTTTTGAAGTAGCTTGTTCAAGTATAATCCAGTAAGTTCGGCTTCTGTTGTCTGACTCAAGGCGATAATGATTTCCCTTATGTTGTCTGAATCAATTCTTTCAACCAACCTGGTAATGTTCAGGTTTTCAGGACCGATTCCATGTAAAGGGGAAATGACTCCACCCAAGACGTGATAATGCCCTTTATAGACTTTGAGCCTTTCGAAAATTCTTATATCTTTCGCTTCTTCAACAATGCATAAAAGGCTTTTATCCCGTTGACTGTTGTTACAGATATCACACAATTCATTTTCAGCATAATTTCCGCAATTTTTGCAAGGTCTGACCTGGGATTTGAGAGCCAGTATCATCTTTCCTAGATTTTCATTATCATGTTGTTCGCGTTTTAAGATGTGATAAGCAATCCTTTCAGCGCTCTTGCCACCAATACCAGGAAGTTTTGAAAGTTCACTGATAAGATGATCGAGGGTTTTGCTCATGGTCTAAAACAGGTTCCCCATTCCCGGTATGCTCCTACCGATTGTTGATTTCATTTTTTCGTCCCTTGATTCATTTACTTTTCTTGTTGCTTCATTGACAGCTGAAAGAACAAGGTCTTGTAACATGGAAACATCATCCTCTTTTAAAATCTCAGGGTTCACAGTCACAGAGAGAGCCTGGAATTTTCCATTCATCCTAATGCTGACCATGTCTCCACCAACAGAAGCTTCCACTTCAATGGTTTCAAGTTCCTTCTCAAGTTTTTCCTGGGCTTGTTGTGCCTGTTTCATGATCTGTGCGATGTTTCCTGGCATTCCTGGGATTTTCATTGGATTCTCCTGTTTGAATTTTTCTAATCTGTCTCTTTCATCAGTCTTTTGAACATGTCATGGCTTTCATCCAGCCTTGAACGTATTTTTTTTCGAAGTTCTTCCGTAGTTATAGGGATACGGTTCAGTCCTTCCTTGACGGCAGCCATTCCTGCGGCCATGGCGGAATGCTCGAACAGTCCCAGATCATCCATGGAGGGGAGAATATGGTTCTCGTCCAGTTTTCTCTTTTCACCATACCCTGCGATCGCCTCAGCGACTTCAATACACATATCATCAGTAATGCGGGAAGCGCGCACATCGAGAACACCTCTGAAAAGTCCTGGAAAACCAAGCGAATTATTTACTTGGTTTGGAAAATCCGATCTGCCTGTTGCAACAATAAAAGCGCCTGCTGCTTTTGCGTCTTCAGGCCAGATTTCAGGAAGTGGATTCGCACATGCAAACACTATCGGTTTTTCAGACATGACGCTTATATGTTCTTTTGTAATCAGACCTGGCTGGGAAGCAGAGAGGGCAACAACGAAATCAGCGTCTTTAAAAGCGTTGATCAAGTCACCCTCCCTGTTTTTTTCGTTAGTGATCTGGGCAAGATCCCATTTCTGTCTGTACGAATCCTTGTCTGCATCCCTGTTATGTTTTGTTATGATTCCCTTGCTATCAATCACGGTCATTTGCCCTGGCGGAAGACCATATTTGATAAGCATCCGTGCAATATTAATGTTAGCAGCACCTGCCCCAAGCAAAACCATCCTGATGTCTGTAATTTTTTTGTTGACGACTTTTAAAGCGTTGATAACCCCAGCTAAGACAACCAATGCGGTTCCCTGCTGGTCATCGTGCCAGACTGGGATTCCCATACTGTTCCGAAGCTTGTCCAATATGCCAAAACATTTTGGTTGCGCCATATCTTCAAGGTTGATTCCACCAAAATTCGGTTCAAGAGACTGGACAACATCCATAAAGTGTTCAGGAGATTTGGATTTTATAGCAATAGGAATGGCATCCACACCACCAAGGTATTTGAATATAAGGGCTTTTCCTTCCATAACTGGCAAAGAGGCTTCAGGACCAATGTCTCCCAGTCCGAGAACGCGTGTTCCATCAGTTGCTACAGCGACAGTATTATCACGGTTAGTATAGTCATAGACTTTTGTAATGTCTTTTTTGATTTCAAGGCAGGGAGCCGCAACGCCAGGGGAATACCAAAAAGTGAAGTCAGATGCTTGTTTTACAGGAACTTTAGGAGCAATTTGGATTTTTCCTTTATATAAGGCATGTAGGTCAATAGCCTTCCTGTCAATTTCGTCTCTGGTCATGTAATATCCTTGAATAAAAAAATAGAGATGAAAGCATAATATAAAAGATGGGTTTTTTCAAAAAAATCAAAGGAGTCTTTATTGATTACAAATGGATGGACTTGACGAAATAAAATCATTGTAGTATTTACAACAACGGATTATTCCAGACTTGTCTGGAACAGATTTGATTTTCAACACAAGCCCTTCAGGAGAAAAATAATGATTGACCTTATGAGCGAACCTGTTGTAAAAGCCATGTTTGAGACCATCCCTGCAGAGCTGACTGTCATTGATGCCAATGACAAAGTGATCGGCTGGAACAAGCATCACAACAGGCTTTTCTACAGACCTATGGCTGCCATGGAAATGGATTTCAGGGAATGCCACCCCAAAAAAAGCCTTAACCTTGTTGAAAGGATCATTTCAGAAATGAAAGAAGGTAAACGGGATAAAGCCAGATTTTGGATTAATATGACTGTAAACAAAGAAACTGGAGAAAAACACAAAATTCTTATAGAATTTTTCGCTCTCCGTGACATGTATGGAAAATACCTTGGCTGCATGGAATGTACGCAGGATATTGAGGAACATAGGAAGTTGGAAGGAGAACACAGGCTTATGGATGAATCATCCTAAATCGACCTGTTTTTCTGGTCAACTTTCACGATCTTGGGATTATGTTTTTTCGCTTTTTTTTCATCCATACTTGCGAAAGCCATAATAATCACTTCATCCCCTACTTCACAAAGATGCGCAGCCGCTCCATTGATGCAGATCGTTCCGCTGTTCTTTGGTCCGTATATGACGTATGTTTCAAACCGCTCGCCATTTCGAATATTCGCAACCAGCACTTTCTCATTGAGCAGTAAGCCTGCTTTTTTGGCAAGCACCTCGTCAATGGTGATGCTCCCTTCATATTCCAACTCTGTCTGTGTGACATGAGCCCTGTGTATCTTGCATTTCAGGATTTGTAAAAGCATTTTGTCCTTCTTTTTAACATCAAAACTATGAAAAGATAATGACAGGATAATGAAAAGTCAAAAGCTATCTAATCCTGTTCCATTTGTTTAGTGCCTGAAATGTCTCATGCTTGTAAATACCATGGCAATCCCATGTTCATTTGCAGCATCTATCACTTCCTGGTCCCTGATGGATCCACCAGGCTGGATAATCGCTTTGACTCCAGCTTTTGCAGCTGCATCAACTGAATCTCGGAACGGAAAAAAAGCTTCTGAAGCCATACATGTCCCTTTCACTGAAAGCCCGAAAGTCTCGGCTTTCCTGATTCCCTGTTCTGCGGAAAAGACACGCGCAGTCTGTCCTGAACCAAGGCTTATCATCATGTTGTCCTTTGCATAGACAACAGCATTTGACTTGACGTATTTACAGATAAGGAAGGCCAGCTTCAGCTGTTCCATGTCTGCATCGTCAGGTTGTTTTTTTGTCACAACCTTGAGTTCATTCCACAGAAGATCATCCGTATCCTGGACAAGAACACCACCGCGGACAGTCTTGATGTCAAGCCCTGTTTTCTTGACAGGAATATCCTCTTTCAAAGATTCCATGACTACAAGACGAAGGTTTTTCTTGTTTCCCAGGATCTTCAAAGCTTCCTTTGAATAGGATGGTGCGATGATCACTTCGTAAAAAACTTTCTCGATCTCCGCTGCCGTCTCTCCATCCAGTTCCTGGGTTACTGAAATGATTCCACCGAATGCGGATGCCGTGTCTGAATGGTAAGCGCGAAGATAAGCATCCTTCTGGGGAGTTCCGAGAGCTATGCCACAAGGGTTGTTATGTTTTACGATGACAACAGCATTCTCTTTTGGAAAATACTTCTTCAGCTCTGCTGCCATCTCAAATACTGAGTTCATATCTAAAATATTGTTGAATGACAATTCCTTACCCTGAAGCTGTTTGATGTCAGAAAGAAGGGAAGGCTCTCCCACCCTGTAAAAAGCCGCTTTCTGATGAGGATTCTCACCGTAACGCAGATCCTGCACTTTTTCAAGCTGGAGCGTACGGACATCCGGAGTGTCAGACTTGTTCCCATAATTGCAGAGCCAGGAGGATATTTTGGCATCGTAGTCTGCGGTCTTGAGATAAGCTTTTTTCATCAGTGCGAAATTATATTCTTGGGAAACAGAACCGTCCCCATTTTTCAATTCTGCCAGGAAAGGCGCATAGTCCGCGATTGAACAAATAATGGAGACATCCTGATAATTCTTCGCAGCTGCACGAATGAGAGTCACTCCCCCAATATCAATGTTTTCTATCGCATCCTGAAGGGCAACATCAGGTTTTGATGTCACTTTTTCAAAGGGATAAAGATCAACTACGACCAGGTCAATCTCCTTTATACCATGCTTGGCAATCTGTTCCTTATGTTCTGGATTGGTCCTCATGGCGAGAATGCCACCAGCGATCATAGGGTTAATCGTCTTAACCCGACCATCCAGGATTTCTGGAAACTGGATGTAGTCTTCAATCTTTTCAACTTTGATTCCGTTTGTGGAAAGGAGCTTATAAGTTCCACCTGTAGACATGATTTCTATGTTTTTGTGCTGGAGTTCTTTACAGAACTCGACGATTCCTGTCTTGTCGCTCACACTCACAAGCGCGCGTTTAATCTTGGGCATCTGATCCTCCAAAGAATTATGTTAAATATGAATATTTGAAATTATATTGGCATCATTTCTCTGATAAAATCACTTATTTTGTCAGAGTTAAATTGCGTTTTAAACTTAATTGACACAGAGCCTCCGAAAAATTTTTCTATATGTTTAATTTTAATTTTTTCTTCACTTCTAAGCTGATCCTCAATATGTACATTTTTTGATTCGACTATCAAGTTTAGTTTTTTTGTGCCGTCGGCAGATATACAGATATAGGCAAAGTCAGGTGAATATGATTTGCCACCTGCCACTGGAATTTTAATGGAGTTCTTCGGAATTTTTGAAAACACAATGACTTCTTTTATTTCTGTCTTGATATTTGACTTTTCCAAGTCAGAATCATAATACAATTCTTCAAAAAAATAGGAGTCGGCTACTTTTTCGTCTGAAAACAATTTGCCGACATCAGACGCTGGAACTTCTTTTAGAACGCTTCCTTGCTCGTCTGTCAGATTGGTTGGATGAATGCTATTTGTAACTTTTTTATATTCTATCGAATACTTGTCAAAGGCTTGTGTCATCAAGAAAAAATCGAAATCCTGTTTGATTATTCTAAGTGTCTTTAGGTTAAGATATTTATTGATGTCTGTTTCCGCGTCTTTGATTGATTGATGTAGTGTTGAGATATTAATGTTTAGAATCTTTGAAAGTTCTTTTAAAAAGTCGCTGTATTTCATAGTTGAAATGGTTGCTGTCTTTCGGCTGTAAGCTGATTCAGGTTCGTTCACAACTGCTTTGTTGTCTGTGATTTCAATTTTTGAAATTCTCTCGTTAATGCCGTCTGATTTGAAATTGTCTTTT
>DYKD01000048.1:0-8579 GCA_020722765.1 Brevinema andersonii
TGCTTGCCACTGAAAATAATCTGGATACAATCGGTGTGGTTGCCGTGGTATTGGTCATAGCCAATACTGGTTGTGCCATCAGAATTGCTAAACCTGCTAATACAATCATCTTTTTTTTCATGGTCAACTCCTCTTAAATTCCATTTACTTAACTCTATAAAGTCCTATCTATTCTTATCCTTCATACTGTCTATGTCAACCTCAACACAAAAAAGACAATACTGAAATAAATGACTGGGACTTTTCAGGATTTTCGCTCAGTCGCCGCCTTTAATTCCCTTGAATAGGCATAGAATTCCTGCAAGCCCATTTCCTTCAGATGGACTACTCCTCTTGCACCTCGCAACCTTGGGTGTGAATTCCTGAAAAAGTACTCTTCACCCAGACAGGTTTTCATCATCGCATACTGTTCAACAAATACTTTCTGTGCCAGTTTTGAAAAAGGACCGTCATATTCAAAACTTGGAAACGAGGCGTTTTTCTGGGAACCAAAACAATTCAGGAAAATGTTGTTCAACGCACCTATGGAATTAAGTGAAACTGGTATAGTCACATTCGTGTCAGACGGATGAAACCTATGCCAGACATTCCTGTATCCCCAGATTTTTATTGACGAATTTCCACTCTCCTTCTCATAAATCCTCATAGCTTCTGCAATGGCCTGTAGGACTTTGTAGTGCGTATCAGGACCGCTCCCTTCAGGATCATAAGCTACAGAAACTATGCTGGGGTTGACTTTCCTCAATATTTCCAGGATCGGCTTGACATCAGCTTCCATTGTCGGTTGCTGCGTAAAAATATCACCTGTATAGAAACCCAACCTGGCATGTATGACCGAACTAGTCTCATATCCGAAATATCCCCATACCAATTCAGCTTCCCACTCACGTATCTTTCCCTTAATTCTCTGGATTGGCTCCACATCTTTCTGTCCTGGATACCGTGATTCACAATAGGAAATATGTTCAGCAATGATTCGTTTTATAGCTGATGGGTCTTCCTCATTATGCACATGAGATAAAATACGATATAATCTTCTGGAAATCGCATCTGCCTTGATCTCCTCAGAATCTGCGGCAACACCATCAAGAAAATGATAAATATCATCGTTCTGTGACGCTTCATTCTTCCTGTCAAAATAACCGGATCCTGTCAAAAAATAAAACTCCCGGCGTTCCATGAATGCTCCGAGGTTGGAGAGCAACTTCACAAGATAATCATTTGTGACAGAAGTAAAACCGCTTGTCATATAGGAGAAAAAATGCCTGTTGTCTTCCCTGATCTGGTGCATAAGATAAGGCATATATCCGAGAATCTCGTCATCATGGTGGGGAGATGTATGAAGTATTGTCTGCCCAGTCACTTTACGCATCCCATTCTCTATTCCCTTCAGGAGAAAATTCCTGACAAAGGGAACCGCTTCTGCCACTTCTATCCCTGATTTTTTAATGGCAAGTGAAGCGAACCTGTCATTCATCAGGTCTGTGGATGTCAATGATGAAAGAGGCTTCCTCTCTTTCAGTGAAAGGTCTATGATATATCTGATAGTATCCTTAGCTTCTATTTTCTCTTTGTTCTGAAGACGGACATAATTACGTTCCTTCATACCCATGCTTGATCCTGTTGTCATATAAAACCGGGCTGCAGACAGCCTATGAAGTGATGTTGCAGGGAACTCTATGGTTGGATCAGACTCGACTGAAGAAGCTACAATTCTGGCTTTCGCTTCACCTGCAGACATAATGATGGCAGTGGCGTCCTTCCTTCCTGTGATGGTCTCTAGCCCTATGGTAATGACCGGTCTGTCACGCGATGTCTCAATCCCCCCCAGGTCTCCTGCACTGGCTGCAGCAGTTTCATAATTGATGGCAGTCAAGCGCGTTGTTGAATGGAAATCCGAGCCACTCACATTGAATCCGATATGCCCGTCAGGACCTATCCCTCCTAGAAAAAAACCTAAACCACCCAAAGATCGGATATTCTCTTCATAGGCCATGCAGAATTCATCCACACCAAAAATCGTATCTTTCTGAAGCTGTTCAAGCCTTGAACGAGCATGCCTTGTTCGCAAACTGAGATCCACCTTAAAACCAGGAAAAATCTCTGCAATCTCATATCCGTTTGGTACACCGATTTTTGATGTATCAATAAGCATCGCTTTTTGGGGATCAAGCCCGAATCCTTTCAGATAGAACATCCTGATGTAATGATGAAAACTGTTCTGCTGTTCAGGAAGTATGGGATAAAATTCGTCAATCTGTACAAAATGGAGGGAACTCATGTCTGGACGTTTCAACCCCTGCAGTCCCAACTCTTCCATCTCTTGCTGTGTTTCCTTATCATTCCACTTGGAGAGGTAATGTTCTGTGAAACGTATGAAAAATTCCGGTGTTTTCCCGGTAGGCAGTGAGATCACACCTCCTGGATTTTTAGCACACCACTCAAGAAACCGGAGTGCTGTTAGCTTTCCCAACAAAGGAAAATTGTCAACAACCACAACCTGCATCTTCTCAGTAGGCTTATAGATTGGCTGAAATCCGGATTTCTCAATAAACCTGCTTTCTACTTTAGACGAAACATCATACTGTAACATTGCAGAATCCTTTTATTTAGTGCTATTTCTCTTCGATTATCTTATTGATGAAATTTTCAACATTCCTAAGTGATGTAACAGCGTCCTGTTTATCCATAAGAAAAAGATCCATCTGGTCCTTGATGACCGAATTGACACGGTTCCAAGGGATGTAAGGACTCATCATATTCTTGAGCGAATAGGAATAGGCTATGGAATCGATAAACACCCTGTTCTCAGGATTCTCTTTCACAAACTTGTCGATATCAGACTTGTGAGTAGGCACTGAATCCCCTATTTCCACCATCTTCGCATTCACTTCACTGCTAGTGAGATACTTGAGGAACTTCCATGCCATTTCAGGATGTTTTGTCCTCTTGGAAATGACCCAAGCATGAGAATCAAGCCGTGTCATTTTCTTCTTTCCATATAAATGTGGCATGACCCCCCATTCAAAATTCTTGATCGCTTTGAAAGACGTAGAGTACCAACGCCCGCCTGTAAAAAGGGCACAACGCTCCATCATGAACAGTTGATATGCTTCTGACATCTGGAGATCCGAAGAATTCGGTACAAACCTGTATCTATTGATCAGCTCTTTCACATAAGTAATGGCTTCAATGGACTGCGGCGAATTGATAATACAACGTTTCTTATCATCTGAAAAAAGTTTACCACCATTCTGGAAAATGAATGTTAGCCAGTCATTATATTCAAGGACAAGAGGGAAGAGGGACACCTGTTCTCCGGTCTTCTCCTGTATCTTAAACCCTAAGTCCACGATATTTTTCCATGACAGGTCCAATGGGGCCTTGAGTCCTTTACGGTCCAATATATTCTTATTATAGTATATGACACCGGTCGTAAAACTCCCAGGAAGACCATAGATATTACCCTTGTCACTGTAGGAATCTATAAGAATCGTATAAAAATCATCAAGCTTGAAGTCAGGATCATTTTTGATGAGATCATTCAAAGGAAGCAACACTCCCCGTGAAGAGAAGTCATCCAATTCGAAATCACGCATAAAGTAGACATCAGGCTCGGAATTACCAGCAATCTGTACAAGGATCTTCTCAAAAAATCCCTGACCGTTTACACCCTCATAAACCATCTTCACACCTGGATTCAGTTTCTCGAAATCCTTGCCGATTCCCGCCCGGATCTTATCATATTGTTCAAAACCAGGAGCGGAGTACCTTAACACGATCTTCTCTGAATCATTCTTATTGGCACATGAATTGAAGAAAACAAGAGAAGAAACGATGAATCCCAACACAAAAATCTTCTTTAACATAATCAGACCTCCAAATGTATAATCAAAATTGAAAACACCTATTCTGGACTATTTCAGATTCCTATAATCCACAAACGGATACTTTATCAGTTCCATATAGGACTCATAATAATGGATAGCAAAACCATCGAAACCAGGATTGCCCTGAAACGATTCAGCAGTCTGCATTAAGACTTCGTCCAGTTCAGCCTCAGACATGCCATAAAAAGTGATCTTTGCGGGATCAATCTCCAATGTCTCAAGACCAACATAGATTTTCTTATTAACTTTGTCAGCATACTCAATCTCATCCTTGGCATGTGCTATGGTTCCATCCGGACCATAAGCGAAATTCCTGTAATCCATGATGCCAATATTGTCTATCATGTCAAGCAGATGAAAATCCATGGGCTTTGTCACACCGTTGTATTTTACAGCCCCTACATAGTTAAGCTGTTCGTCAGGTTCATCATACCAAAAAGGGATATCAACACCATAAAGGAGTTTGGCATTGTTCTTTTTTATCAGATCCATTGTCTTTCTGGAAAGATCCAGAAACTGGACAAGAATGTTTTCACGCTTGGACTTGTCCTGGAACTCTGGCACAAGATGTGGTTCATTGTCATGATGCACTCCATCCCAGTCATTCAACCTGTTATTGTCCTTGTTATTCTCATCAATTGTAGCTTGGACTTGGGCCAGCATCTTGGGGTGATAAGGTTCGAGGACATAAATCTTGTAACCATCAAGCACATGAACTTCTTTGATACCGTTCTTATGCGCATATTCCAGAAAACGCTTGTCAGCATCTGGATCCTTGAATTTTCCTATGACATTCAATCCCTTATTCTTAAGGAGGTCATCATCCGTCAGTTCTACCATTTCCCCATTCGCTTCCACCCTGTAGTAATTCATCAATGTCTGGAGAAAAAGGATGTTGACACCCTTGTCATTGCAAAATTTGACCAACTGTTTCATGGCATTCGTGTTTTGATAGTTGAGGGGATGCCAGACCCACATGGCCTTATTGTAAGGCTTGATGGAAGCCACTGTCGTTTCCTGAAAGACATCCCCATAGATAGGGACTTCCAAATTTTTCTGTGTCTTGAAAGTGATATCATCAATATAAACAGTCTGTTTCCCTTTCCCAGAAAATTCAAATGAGAACAATGCCATGTTCTTAATGTCCACTTTCGACATAGCAGAGACCGGAATCAGGACTTCACGCCATTCTGTTGAACTGATTTTTCCACCTTTGACGTAATCTGAAATGCGACCAACAACAACAGAATCCTCTTTCTTTTCCCAGATATTATCAGCGATCTTGAAATTGAGTTCTTCCCCCCCATTCTCACCTTTTATAAAAAATGAGAGATGGGAATACGGGGTCATATCCACATACTGGCGTTGGCTTTTTTTCATATCAAAAAGATGGAACCAATATCCGCACCAACCATCACGTGTCTTATTCGCTATCAATTTTAGGGCTTTCCCGTTCTGTCCACGTTTGATTCCCTTATCAAAACTGACAGAAATCGTTGAGCCTTGTGCCACGAACGGATTGCCGTATCCGCCAAAATTATTCTGCATCCCTTTATTAAAATCCCATACCGGAGTGATCCCATTCACAATTTTCCCAGTATATGATTTTGAAATACTTCTGACAGCTTTCCCCTTGTATTCATAAGGCACGCTCCCAGCAGCAAACAGGAATCCTATTGGTATAACCAACAAGAACAGTAGCATTTTTTTATTCATAACGTACCTCATTTACAGTTGTCATACCTTATTTAATACTGACCTTAATCCTAACACGGAACCGTTCCCCTGGATAAACATCCATGACTGATTTTACCCAACGGACGTGCCTGATTTTATTTTTGTTAGCAGGCAATGTCCCCACATACGACAAAAAAGGAGATATATTTGTAGAATACTCCACAACCCAAGATGAACCCTCATCAATGATATTTGTCATATACAGGGCATTCGAGTCAATCGAATTGATAATACTTACATTTGTTGCAGGGGCTGTCCCATAATTAGAGGCTATGACAATGTAATTATGCGTCGCACCAGGGATGGAATTTGTTTGAACACCATTTAATGTCGCATTAGATAAAATGTTCACCATCCCTATTTGGGCTTGACCAACAAACGGCGTTCCTAGCGAAAACATGAGATTATCAACAAAAAGAACGCCCGTGTTTCTGCTAAAAGACTGAATAGTTATTGTCATTATATGGGCTAGGTCAAAAGAACCGTTACTATATATAACTTTGGAATCTTTGAGTTTAACAACCGCAGTTTGCCAGTTTGTTGTCACTCTTTTTGCTGGCAGATAATTCGTCACACTCCTTTGTTGAAAGATACCATTAATATCCCTAAATGTGACCAAAAACCATGCCGTATTCGTATTGACTTTCACATCAAAAATGAAGTTTGAATAAGAGCTTGCATTAAAACCTGTAGAATCATTAATAACTGTGTACCAATAATTATCAACAGCTGTCCATTTCAAACAGAGATAAGACTCATTAGTGACATAGTCACCACCCGCCATGGTTCCATCATCATCTGTCGTAAATCCGCGATCATTTGCCTGACTTCCATACTGCGCCTGTGAAGAAAAATCGTCAATGAAATGATTTTGGTAAAAAACGTGTATATTCCCGTTTGCTACAGCCGCAGTCGGACCTATATTATTACTCCATGTCTCCACTCCATTCGCATTAACAGCAAAATCAGCAGTAGAATAAAAAGAGGCGTTAGACTTCAAATCCACTGTCAAGATAAAACTACGTCCTGTACCGCTAATATTACTAGCAAGCCTGACATTATTGGAAAACATGGAAATTCCAGCATTCCAAGGGAGGTTCGTCAGATAAAGATCTGATGTATTCAAGATACCATTAGAATCGGAATCCAACCATAATTTGACCTTATCTATGTCATTCGCCGGCAAAGTACCATTGTTTCGGATCTTGATGTCCCTGATTTTATCCCCAACAGTTCCAGATACTATATTGACTCCCAGCACCTTCTGATTCGTAAGACCTTGCAACAACCTATTAACAGGTGCGTCAGAATAGGTAACATATTTTGTCACTGTCAGAGGAGATGGAATAAATGAACCCACAAACATAAGATCATCAACAAAAAGAATTCCTGTATCCCTGCTGAAATCCTGAATCGTAACACTCTTAATCTTTGAATAATCAACAATCCCTAAGTTTGCCCAAATCTTTCCGTCACGGAAATCCACAGCAGCAGTCTGCCAATTAGTTGTGACACGCTTTGACAGAAGATAATTCGTCACACTCCGCTGTTCCCAATTATTGTTAATATCACGAAATGTAACCAAAAAAGCGGCTGTATTTGTATTCACTTTCACCTTAAAGCTGAAATTTGAATACACTGAAGCATTAAAGCCTGTCACATCATTGATAACACTGTACCAATAATTGCCAGCTGCAGCCCATTTCAATAAAAGGAAAGAATCATTTGTAACGTAATCCCCTCCTATCATTGTTCCATCGTCATCTGTGGAAAACCCCCTGTCATTACATTGTATTCCATACTGGGATTGTAATGAAAAATCATCAACAAACCCATTATTGTAAAAGACATGGATAACCCCATTTCCTACAGCAGCTGTTGGTCCTTGCAAATTGCTCCAAGTTGAAACACCTCCTACTGGTATGGCGAAATCTGCAGTTGAGTAGAAAGTCGCTGTAGATTTCAAATCTATTGTGACAATAAAACTGCGTCCAGAACCGCTTATATTGCTGGCAAACCTGATGTTGTTGGAAAACATGCCCAGACTCCCATTCCAGGGTAGGTTCGTCAGATAAGTGTCTAAAGTATTGAGAATGCCATTCGCATCACTGTCAAACCAAAGCTTGACAGTATTAAGATCTGCAACAGGCAGGGTACCATTATTTCTGATCTTAACACTCCTGACCTTATCCCCGCTTGTGCCAGAAAGGATATTGAAACTTAATACGTTTTGATTTGTCAGCCCTGGAAGTATCCGATAAACGGGCCCATCTGAATAGGTAAAATTCTTACTTACGTCGAGAGGTGTCGGTATTTTTGCCTTCAAATAGATATGGTCAACCAACATTCCACCAAGGTTATGTGGCAACATGTCAAACGACATTGACTTAATAGCTCCTGTATTAACACCAAGGGACCTCCAATCATTAAGTGGCATTTCAACAGTTGTAAAAGCCGATGTCAGCCCCATAGGCAGATAATCTTTAAGCATTTTCCTTTTCCAGACATTCGCGTAATCCCTGAACACAATACCAATATTGGAACCTACTGAATTTGCTGCACCACGCAAACGGAGTACAAGATACTCATAAGATACGCCCATGTAGTTTGTAGCAGGAAAACCTATGATCCCATCCGTTGTTGCATCATCATCATCAAGCACAGAATACCAATAACTGGATCCATCACTTTGCCAAGGCAACCAGATCCAACTCTCATTTGATACGAATTCAACTGAACGCATTGTAGCGTCATCGTCCGTATATTCATTAGCTTCTCCCCCTATGGCAAAATCATTTTGGGATGAGCCATATTGCGCTTGTGCACTGAAATCATCAATAAACAGATAGGTCTGTTTGACAACTTGAAAGGAAGCGTTTAGAAGTTCAGACGAGGGCCCATATATAAGATTAGAAGTCCCTACACCATTCACAGGGATTCTTGCCTTGAAAG
>DYKD01000048.1:8679-23397 GCA_020722765.1 Brevinema andersonii
CCATATATAAGATTAGAAGTCCCTACACCATTCACAGGGATTCTTGCCTTGAAAGTGTCATTTCCTGCCATTGCAGAAATATCTATTGTCACAATAAAATTGAGACCGTTCTTCAGGCTGTTCGTGAAACTGATAGCCAAATTTTCCCAGTGATCAGTATTCCAGGATAGAGTATCAACAAGCTGATCATCAGAGTCCCAAGCATTGGCAGTACTCCCTTTATCCAACCACACTTTTACAGCACCAATCATAGTATTTGGCAATGACCCATTATTAAACAGCTGAAAAGAACGCAACTTTCGGTTACTGGTTCCACTATTAATATTCAAAGCCATAACTGCATTATTATCACTTCCTGCAAGAAAAGCATTACTGGGAATATCTATATTCTTCATAATAGAAAGGACTTCCCCGCTATTGGCAATGGAAAATACAGCATCTGACCTGTCAAAGCTCTTCAAAATAACCGGAGTTGACTGTTTTGATATTATTCTTATCAGGGCATTTGCAGAATTTGCATACTTATGCGTATTCAACCTATTTGACTTGACTGTAGAGGGGAGGTTAGTGATAATAACCCATGTGCCTCCTCCGTTGATACTCAACTGGATCTGGTTTGTTGCAACATTGTTTTCCCTGTCCGCATAAAACCATTTGATCCAATTGGATCCTGACCAGACTTCTCCTCCATTGGGTTTCTGCACCCTGACATAAGGCGCACGATTGGTTGCATAAGTGGGAGCCGTCGTAGTAGGCATGTTACTGGCAATACCTACAGCACCTACCTCAGGAGCATAGGTCTTAAACGCATGGATGAAAACCTCATGCAAACTCGTACTTGAATTGAAATAATTCTCGACCAAATTTATCTGAGATTCCATATTTGTCTTGCTTTCCTGAAAAAAAGTGATCGTTTCAGGAGTGAAATTTCCAGTTTCTACACCAAATCTTGTTTCACATCCAATAGAATCACCATACGAAATCTCGTTCGCAATAAAATCACGAATACCCGCATAGGTTTCTGAATAAGACATCATGGAAACAAAACTACACCTGTCTAAAATGTCTTGATAAAGTGTATACCCATATCCATCTGTATCATAATAACAACGAATGGAATCACCCCAACCCATGTCAGGATTATTTGTAGCATTATAGGCGACAAATTTCTGTTTCACTCCGCCTAAAAAATTAGTATAGCCTGTCCATCCAGCTGCAGTTCCAACATCCGGTTCGATATCCATAATCAACCCATCAAAACGTTCATTAGGAGTCACACTGATGTTATAATCGATGACTTGTTGAACAGTATTGAGTCCTGATGTTTTTCCGCCTGATGTAGCCCAAGAAGGGTCGCCCATCAATGCCTCAACGCGCATATCTCTGCTATGAAGATCACGTATAAACCAGCGCAACTTAGTCTTATTGGCGACCGGAGTAAAAAGGGAATAACCTCCTCCTTCAAATACAGATAGATATACAGATGTTATCTTCTTGTTTGTCTCTTGATGAGGAGCCGCACAAAAACCTAGAAAATCAACCCAGTTTGTCATGCTGTAACGAGTTGTATTATTCGTATTTCTGACTACGTCATACCCTTCCCAGACATATATACCCCGTTGCTTGCCAGCATACAACATGCTAACCATCAAGACCAATAATAGAATGGAAAACAACTTTACTTTTTTTAACATAGATCCTTCCTCCTAAAGATAAAGACAATAAAAAAACAAGACAAAAAAACATGAAATCCTAATATTACTAAATCTTGAAATCCACATGGACCAGAACCTTGATCTGGTTCTTTGGGTCATAGGAATTTGGACCACGAGATCCAAAATTCATCCAGTTGCTATCAGCAGGAGTCATCATGGAGTAGTCCGCCTGAACAATGGTATCCTTAAAAATATTCCATTTCAAAGTTGCTGTCGCGATGAGCACATCACTTAAGGAAGTCGCCAAATCATTTTTGCTTGTGCCGACATTGTAACCGGCTATTCCTGAAAGTACAAGTTTGCTCAACAACCTGATGGATAGATTGGCATTATAATTTATGCCTGCATACTTGGTAAAAACCTGGTTGACAAATTCCATGTCAAGAAGACCGGCTCCACATCCCACTTCCACAAGAGGAAGCTTAAATGTCAAACCACCCGTGATATTCCTGCCATTCTTAAAATAGTAGAAATTTGAATCTTCCAAAGTAGAGTTGAACATCTGGTATGAACCTGACAGACCGATTCTCCAGAACTTATAACTCATCTTACCAGTCAAAACAGTTCGATGATTGAAAAAACTGAAAGTAGGAACTTCGCGGAGAACCTCTTTGTTCCTGAACATAGGCATGAAAGAAGGACCTATGCTCTCATAATCCGCAACAACCTTCAGATTCCTCAAAAACAGGTCTTCCAGAACAAGAGTCGCTTTGTACATTGTGTCATTTTTCGTAATATTGGTCTCAAGAGACTCAAATACAGGGTTCTGATCCGAGTCCTTGGCAAGAACAATGTCTCCAAAATCATAAGTCTCACGTACAATTTCATCATCATCTGTGATGGGAGTCATTGTTCCTAGTTCGGAGTTGACATTGTAATAGATCTTTCCATTCCTTGCATATTGGTTGCCTGCATAAAGACCTGTCAGATTAATCGTCCCATTATTGAAGACATTATCTATAGTCATATTCAAACGTCCAGACCATGCCAGATCCTTGATGACTGATTTTGACAGAAAATGTGTCACATCTTTCTGTGTTAAGCCCTTGTAATCAAGATTATTCAAAGCGCCTTCCAGGTTGAATTTCCAAAAATTAAACCAGACTTTTCCACCGCCTATATAACTATCATGCCATAATTTGATCCAATACGTATCATAATTCAAGAGACCAACGGCTTTTCCACCAGCCTGGGCACCCATAAAGAAATGGCCTGTTCTTCCCCTGTTATTCCCGATATCAGCAAACTCATAAGGTTCATACATGACATAATCATTCAACGAAGGTCCGATCCTTCCCAACTTGACGAAATTGATATGTTTGATCAGCTGACGAGTATAAAGAAGAAGAGTGAAATCTGACTGGAACACGTTCGCAATACCATATCTGTCGTTCGCCATACCAAAATCCAAAGCACCCATCCTGATCACACCTACTGTAAGAAGATTCCCGGTCTTGTAGACCATATTCAGATAGGTCAATGCCCAGAGAAGATCTCCTTTTTTGAACTCTGATGAGAGCGCAGGCAAGTAACTTGTAATCTTGTGATATTCAAGATCAACATAACCTGTGCTTATGAGGGAAAACTCAGGTCGTGCCACCACTTCTACAGGATATTCAGCTCCCTCAAATGTAAAATTATCAACCTTCACAGTTCCCTGTGACTTCTTTCCCTGTATATCCTCAATCACATAATAAACACCTTTTATCCCAGACAAGTCAAGTTTACCGTTCCCCAAGGAACCTAATGTAGATAACTGGAAATCCTTTATAGAAAAACTGAAAGACGCCCAGTCTGCAGAACGGAGGATGTCCCTGTCTTTTGCAATCCAGACTTCCCCATCATCATCAACAAGACCAACGCCAAAGACATTATCACTACCGTCCCCCTTCACCCAGATATTCCCTTTGACTGCCTTTGAAAAATCAAAAGAAGGATATATCATCCAATGGGCAGCCACATAAGTACCCAAAGCACTGAAAGGATCCAGTTTGTAATCCATCCTCAAGGCCAAATCCCCTTGTTGCGCTTCCCTGTCAGAAGCGAGAAACAGTCTTGAAGCACTGTCCTCAAGAATCGAATACTTTTCACGTGCTACATTGATGTCACATGAATCAATTAGACTCGAAGTACCAGTCAAGGCGCTCTGCACCTTGCCATCAGCTGAATCACCTTCCTGCGCGAAAAGAAAACCACTCGATAGACAGACCATCAATAAGAATATCCTATACAACATGTTAAACTCCTCTGTATAAAATAGAACTATTTTATTGGACTTTGTTGACTTTATCATATCCTTATCCCCAGAGAGAAACTTTTCCTGTTTCCTACTGGCTTGAAATTATCAGAAAAAAAGACGAGCAATCCCTTATGCTCCAAGCCCATACCAAAACTTTTCTGCGTAGTGGAAAAGCCTCCTGTCAGATAGAACATCTTCATAAACTTCACTACCATACCTGTAGAAAAGAGATCCACATTCCCATCCGCCACCTTAAACCCAGATAAGACAAGATAAGGGGAATCATATTTGGCCATCAGATAGAACGAAATCCTGGAAAATTCCAGTCCGTAGCCTGCCGAGACAGACATGCCTTTCAGCATGGGTTCCTTCCTGCTATTGTTCCAAAGCAAAGGTAAATCCAAGGCATTATCCCAGACAAGACCGATGTCAAGTTTCTTGATAGGAGTGACAACCAAACCCAAGGAAGCGTTAAATCCTGAACCGGATAAAATATCAGACGTAGCTCTGAAATAATCGAAGTTCACCCCCGCTTTCAAGGATGAAGACACCTGATAAGCTCCGGAAAAAACCATACTTAACTCACCATAAGGTAAGGCTTCATCTTTTGAAGAAAAATCAGAGACTGCCAGTCCAAAGGCAGATTGGTTGATTTTCTTCGAGAGCGTAAAAATCCAAGAAGAGAAGAGATCTCCAAAATAATCCGTATTATACTCTAGACTTGTCCGCCATTTCTCACTGTTAAGCAATAAGGCTGGATTCCTGAAACCAGAACCGAAAACCCCGTCATCATAGATTTCAGCAGTTCCAGCGACTGCCCGTGAAAAGGCATTTTCCATACCGTTCTCAAAAGCAGCAAAAACAGCAGGCGTAAGAGCTAACATCAAAATCACGATTGTTTTTTTCATAAGCACCTTTTCCGTCAATCTGAATGACAGAAGGAGATTCTATTCTCCTATCTGCTCAACAGGATAGATTTGTTGAGTTTGTCCTTATGTGAACCATCATCAACCTCCAGATGGAGGACATAAACACCATTCTTCATTTTTTCTATTTGTTCAAGGGGAATAGAAGAACTGATCGTATCCCCACTATGATAGCTTCCATTGACCATTTTATAGACGATTGATCCATCTGTTCTATAGATAGCAATTGTCACAGTAGATGTTTTTTCAATTTTGACACTAAGGGAGAAAGTTTCAGATAGTGACTTGATTTTCCTGCTGGGGATTGTCAAAGCAGAAAAAAGCCTGTTCTTCCCTGTTGATTCAAAGACTTCCACTTCAATTTTCTTCAAAAGCTCGAAGTCATCCAGATATAAGGATCCAGTTGTTCCCTTGTCCAAGGCATAGATTATCATTGTAGAAATTTTGGAAAGGTCAAGACCTAACTTCGCCAAATCCTTGAATTTAATTGTGATCTTTTGCCAACCTGTGTTGGCCTGGAACGTAAGCGTTCCTTTATTAGCAGGAACATTCGAATCTTTCACTTCAAACTTGAAATTGGCAGGAAAATCGGACTTGACCCAGAAGGAAAAGATGTCATAACCTTCCGCTATGGCAGTGATATAATCCGACGGAATTTCCCAATACATGATGGCTACATCCGAAACTCCGTTTCCCATGCGGTATGGAAATTCCAGGGATTTACTGCCATTCAATGTATGGTTCTCATTGCTTGTAATGATGACATTTGTGCTTTTAACAGGAAGGCCTGTCTCATAATATTCAATGAAGTATGAACCGATTCCATCCTCAAAATCTTCCATGAAAAGGATGTTATCTCCTACCTGTTGGAAACTCTTATTTGCGCATCCTGCAGAAGGTTCAGTTGCTAATCCCAGTGTTGTGGTTACTCCACCCACTGGAATCATAGCTCGAAATGTTTTTCCTACAACAGCCTCATTCTTGACATCAATAGTGACAATCAAATCCAATCCTGACAAAAGATCACGTCCAAGAGCTATATTTCCTAAACTGAAATAACCGTTCGCATTAGAAAAAGTTCCCACAAAAGTGTCTCCGCTATCGTAACTATAACTTGCATTCTCATCTACCCACAGCTTTATCGAGGTTATATCATTTGTGGTGACTGTTCCAGTGTTGAACAGCTTCAATGATGACAAATTTGCTGAAGCCAATGTACGCATCTTGAATGAAAGCACTGTATTGTTTTGCCCCCCCAAAGAAATGCTTGAAATGGGGATATTCTTGTTTGTTTTGATCAATATATTTTCAGACCATGTACCGAATTTAAGTGAATCGATATTTATAGTTCCGGATCCGCTAGTTGCAAGCAGTGTCAGTCCCCAAAACTTAGTAAAATCCAAAGTGTCTTTATAGCTGTCAAAGGAAATATATATATCCTGCGTTACTGTTGATGGCGCATTCGGGAAAAAATCGGATAAGGGCAATGTTTTTGACACCCTGTCTGCAAAAGCCGCAGGAGTTGTTGGCAATGAAGTCAGCTGTAATGACGGGTTTTCATTCCCTACAGCTCCACTGATCCTGATTACCAAAAAGTCATACATTGAAAGATCATATCCTGAAAGAGATGTCGACCAAGTGTTGATGGTACCGACAGTTGAAAACCAATAATCCCCAATCCCATCCCATGTCAAGGAAAGAATTCCCCCAGCAACAGTATCAGAAACCATAGTGCCATCATCATCAGTTCCTCTGCCCATGTCATTAGCACCATAAGCAGGAGACCCATCAAAATCATCCAACAACAAAGACTCAGTATAATTTATCTGTTGTAAAGCAATATTCTCACATCCAGAAGATGGTTCTGTCACTGCACCTAATGTTGTTGTTACTCCTCCAATGGGAACTACAACGCGAAAAGTCCGTTCAAGAACTGCATTAGTCCGAACATCTACGGTAATGACAAAATTCAGACCTGCTGTAAGATCTCGTGCCAATAGAATACCACTCAATTCATACATTCCACTGACATTGGAAAATGTCCCGATATAAGTATCTCCACTGCTATATGCATAACTTGAATCCTCGTCCACCCATAATTTGACCGCACTGATATCATTCGTATCAGCGGTTCCCCCATTGAAAAACTTCAATGATGTCAGATCTGCTGAATTCCTTGTATCTATTTTAAAGGAAAAAACCGTATTCGTTTGACTTCCCAAATGCAAGGCGTTATTAGGGATATTCTTGTTTGTCGTTATGGAAATATTTGTAGAAAAGTTCCCAAATTCAATATTGTCGATATAGATAGTTCCAGACCCACTTGATGCAAGCAGTGTCAGTCCCCAAAACTTAGTAAAATCCAAAGTGTCTTTATAGCTGTCAAAGGAAATATATATATCCTGCGTTACTGTTGATGGCGCATTCGGGAAAAAATCGGATAAGGGCAATGTTTTTGACACCCTGTCTGCAAAAGCCGCAGGAGTTGTTGGCAATGAAGTCAGCTGTATTGAAGGGTTTTCATTCCCTGCAGCCCCACTGATCCTGATTGCCAGAAAGTCATACATTGAAAGATTAGATCCTGAAAGAGATGACGGCCAGGTGTTGACTGTACCGACAGTAGAATACCAGTAATCTCCCACCGTATTCCAATTCAAAGTAAGGATTCCTCCGCTGACCGAATCCAAGGTCATGGTACCATCATCGTCCGTGCCCTTACCTAAATCATTAACATGCGAGGAATTATATTGGGTATTATCATTAAAATCATCAACAAGCAGTTGAGAGAAAAGCATTATTGGTATGGCCATTGATAAAAAAAGCAGACTTGATAATACCCTTAAAATTGAAAACATTTCATACTCCTTAAAAGGACTTTGAAACAGTCAATCATCGCCAACAATGTTGGTTCGATTCATAAACCAACTAAATAATAAGCATAATCTTTATAAAAGTCAAGTAAAATTGAGAAAAAAATTACTTGCTTTGATACTAAAACATTACATTATTTGCATTATTACCACTATAATTGAATTTATTTTTTACAGTATTGTTTTGAAAATTTAAGGAGAATGGGCTTTAAAGCCCCTAAAGTAAAGTATTCTTTGCCGAGAGACGGAATCAAATGCTAAAACATACCATAAGTATTATGCCACTAACGCAGGGATTTTCAGAATCAAACTGATTTTTTTTAATGGCGAGAAACTGGAAAGGAGGCTGTTTATCAGGGGGAAATGCCAATGGAGTAATATTGTCAAAGCGTTTCTGACCAGATTAGCCAACCGATTTCAGCAACCCAGATTTAAATGACAGCTTTGTATACTCTTCGAGAAGAAACATCACTTGAGAAAATACAAAGATGTCTTGAGTTGAATTAATTTTAGAGTAATACATCATTTTAATCAAATGCGCTTTAAAATCACCATGTTTACAAGGCAAATCGGTAAGTCCCTTTTTAAAAAGGTCTGCAGTTTTTCCATCACCAACCCTTAATGCATCTGAAACTGCGAATGAAATGACGATTATCATCGCACAAAATAAAGCCAGAATTTCATTGGCCATATATTCTTCAGGAGAAATTGGTTTCTCAGAAGTATTGATATAGAAAGGCGCTAATTTTAAAACAACATAAGCCATTACTGAAGCAATTTTATGCCTATCAATTCTCCCTTCTTTGTCCGCCAAATAAGTATGAACCTTGCCTTTTAATGTTTCGTATTCTGACCAAATCTGGTCTTTAATTGAATCACCTTTAAAATTAATATTAGTATTGTCCTTTGCTAATTTATTAATTTTAGGAAGAATACATTTATTCCATAATTCAAGATATTTATCACGAGTCATTCTATTTATCTAACTCTTTTGAATATGGCAACCACGATATTTCTTCAACAGATATGTCGGTATTAGAGGTTACAAGAAATGATTCTAATTCTGCCAGAGTTATCCGTTGTTTTAATTCAGAAGGTGTTTCAAATACATCTATTTCTTTTAAGAATTCAATTGATTCAGAGGAAATCTCTTCTACTTGGGTATTAGCCATATTTTAAGCCGCTTAAAGCGACCACCCTCCTTGACAATTTCGTATACAAATATTATACTTCATAATCGGAATTACTACAAAAATAAAACAGTATATATAGAATATCTAACTAAATACCTTTTGTCAAAAAAAAATATAAAAAAAATAGTCGATTTTACTCCCCTAATTTACAATAAACGTGCTGTTTACTTTTCCCCTTCCAGGACTGGAAGCCTCTCGAGGCGAAGTGCCCTAAGTGGTTCGTCAACCACTCGGAACCCTCTGGTAGAAAGGGTCGTACTTTTCGCATAAGTGAAAAGTGCTGGGATAGGGTCAGATATTTGGGAATTATTCACCAAGAACTATTTATAATTCTGAGTAGGAGCTACTACATCCAAATCTGGAATAGGATAAATCTTATCAACTAGCAGTTTCAACAGACCAACAGACAGAACATTTTTCTTAAGAACAGATACTTCAATGGAAACGGAATTCTTTAAAAATGTGAACAGCCCATTATATATTCCAGTCTTCAATTCAGATACAAAAAAAGAGTTGTAATACGGACTGATTGAACCATCAATGATCACTTTTTCAGGATCAAGATAATTGACAATCAAAGCCAACTCTTTTCCCAATTCATTGGCAATATCTTTGATGACATTGACAGCGATACTATCACCTTTTTCAGCAAGCAAGAGAACCTGTGAAAGATTGCTTTCATGAAATTGCAAACCCGATTCCTTACGAAGTTTCTCTGAAAAGTAGGAAACATGGGGCTTCAATTTATCCTGAACAATGACGTTCAGGATCTCGGATATCTCTCCTGAACTGAAATTCGTACCCCTATAAATCTTTCCGTCAATCATCAAACCACTTCCCAAGCCGATCCGGTAATACCCGTCAATAAAATGGAATTCGAGGAAAAAAACCAAAAAATCATTTGTCTGCTGACAAAGGCCCATCGACTTTTCTGCAATGGCTGAAAGGTTAGCATTATTCTCAAGAATCATCACACCATCATAAAATTGACTGAGATATTCCTGAAGCTTCAACTTTGAAACACCCAATTGTGCCGAATAGATGATTTCCCCTTCAAAACAGTCTACAACGCCCGGGACAGATATACCCACCCCTTCTATCTTCATGGCAGGGAAAACCTTCCTGACTTCCAGAATCAGATCTTTTATGCCAATCTTGAAATCATCATCTGAAAGATGAACATCCTTTTTCCACAACTCTCCCCCATAAATATCCACCACGACACAATGAATCTCACTCCTTATAAGATGAACCAGTATGAATCCCCTATCCTTCACATTGAGTTCGAGCATGACCGGTTTTCTACCACCTTTCTTTCCGACACTGCCTTCCCCCCGCTTGACAATGACACCTTCAGAAATCATGTCATTGATAATGATAGAAATAGTGGACTTCTGAAGACCTGTCATGGAAACAATCCCTTTCTGGGGGATTTCACGATTCTTCTGGAGTATTCTGATGATGAAATTACGGTTGATGATCCCGATCTTTTTCAAGTCTATTTTCTGCATCTTGTTTTTCATGCCTTATAATAACTGTTTTATCAGTGAATTTCAAGTCTTCAATGGAATACTAATCCTCTATCCCAATCTCCATGACAGTACTTTTCAAGGACGCATAAGGGACCCAGACCTTTTCAAGATCCATGATATGGTCTCTGATATTTTCTTGCACAATCCCATCGATATTGAATTGTCTTTTCCCTTTTCTATTATTTCGATAATTGATTTTTACATCACATGCCCTGATTCTAATATTGAATTGGAAGGATTCAAAAGGGATCCAAGATGCTGGTTGCACCCAGAACCCTTCCATTTTCGGATCTATCCCAAAGACATACCTTATCAAGGTTTTCAAAACCACATTTGCACTTCCTGTCTGCCAGTCATGCATGGATTCCCCATCAATATTCATGTCCTTGTTGAATCCATAGGAATTGGGCATCACAAAAGGTGAACAGGAAACCATATCATGTGTAAACGGCAAGGATTTATACAACTGTTCCCAGGCTTGCCTCGGACATCCCATCCTGAACAGTGCCATGATCCCAAAAATGGAGGCATGGACATACGCAGCTCCATTCTCTGCAGTGCCTGGAGGAAGCTTTGGAATACGTCCGAATTTCTTCACATCCTTCTCGAAATGAGGGGTAAATGTCATCAATCCATATTTCGAATCCAAACCCCTAAATGCTTCAAGAATGACAGGACGCAGACTGATCGCCTTGTCATAAATTCCTGAAAGGACCCAAAACGCATTTGAAGTAAGACTATGACGTGATTTCCTGTCTGGATCATCAAAACTCCCTACAAGGAATGATCTCTGGTCTCCCCATCCATGTAGAATCCTTTTCTGCCCTTCTGCATTTTTTACAACCGCCCACTTGAAAAGCCCTTCCTCTAGTTCCTTTTTGATTTTACTGTAAACATTGATCTTGTCAGCATATCCTACTTTGTCTATCTTTGACAGGAGTTCAATCATCTCATCAAGATTCTGGAAGAACTGCAGGGAAGCCATGACAGAAACACCTGTCCCATATTCCTTTTCCGGATTAAGGCTTACACCAAGTCCATCCAGAGCATCATTCCAATCTCCATACAAGGCATGAAGACACTTCGTTTCATTATCAATATTGGAAATCAGGTAATCCATAATCTTAAACATGTGGTCAAGCACACTGTCGGATAGACTGCTCTTTTTTACCTTTTTCGCCTTCTCATCAACAATCTCATGATACCCGCATTCTTTCCTCAAAAAATCAAAGTCTCCAGTAAAACGGAGATAGGTCACAACAGTGGAAATCACCCAGACTCCCTGATCAATGAAAGGACGCAAATCCATTGCTGGAGGTTCCGACGGATTCTTAGGTAATGCATATTGACGAGGACAACGCCCATTAGGAGCCATATATTGGAATGCCTCTATCATCTTTTCTTTTACAGCTTCCGGATTGTAGAACAGGTAGGCTTCCATAGCTTGAAAAATATCCCTGATTCCAATCAACGATCCTGCTGAAAGCTGGACATATCCCTTGATCAAGGAAGAGAACTCGACCTGCTTCTTCAGATGGCGGAAAAACGAATTCAGAACCTTATATTTTACAAGACCTTCAGTCTCCCTTCCAACAATCACACTCAATCTTTTCTCGGATTCAACCTCCTTTTCTTGTAACTTCTGAAGGTTCATATCCATCTGCAAAGGAGTGATCTCCCCCCTCAATAGAGTATTGACTTCATTATCATCACGACAATGCCGGGACGTAGAGAATTCCATGTCTAATCGGACTCTCTTATTTTTGACAAGATTGAGATGAATCAGATCTCCTGCGATGGCAACCTCTGTAAATGTCGTCCGATGACGGGGATTTCCGAAACTGCCTTTTTTCAATGAGGCTGGATTATTCAGACTGTCACGACTCCCTCCTACATACTGGTATCTTGACGTGGTCTCCTCATGTGAAACCAACTGGTTCTCGTTTTCACAAGTCAAAACTCTCTTCAAAACCCCGAAATTGGATACAGAAGTCACCCTGTCAATATCCTCATTTACCTTGAAAAGAAAGGTTCCCATACTGGATCCAGTCAAAGAAGGATCATACATCGACTCTTTGAACCATCTGGCCTCTGAACTTTCAAAAACATCATTGGAAAGAAAAGGATTGAAAAAATGTGATAAATATATCTTTTGAACATCACTGCCAAGATTCTCAGCACTTACAGAGAAACAGATCTTGTTTTGGATATCAACAAAAACCCGCACTGCAAAACGTAATCCTGGCAATTCAGTAATATAATAGACAGCATTAAAAGAAAAAACCGTATAACGCTCCACATTTAAACCTATCTCATCATCTATCACAGGAACAGACAACAGCGGAATCCTTACATATTCATCAGTGCCTTTGGAAAACCCAGCAAAAAAAGCGATCTTGGGTTCTTGTCCCTCTGTCGCTTTCAAAAAATATGAAAAAAGCCCTTCATTCCCATGCATATATCCTGACGAGTAAACCCAAAAATTGAATCCTGCATTTCCAAGCGGATATCTGCCGTCCCCATCACTGCGGGGTAATGATAATACATTATCATCATCAATAAAAAAATTCCTGCTCGGCAAAGCCTTTTCTGTATTCCGCTCAGGATGCAATTTAATTGATTTATACTGCTCAGAGAAAGAACGAATCTGCTCAAGAAAATCCTGCATGATTGAATAACCTCTTTTCGTTAATTTTATCAGAGAAATGAACCAACCGAAAAATATAAAACATTAAATCAATTATGTTAGTTCAATCATAAAACCAACTAATATTAATATATTTACAAGTAAATGTCAAGTGTTTTTAATAAATTCTAATTCTCTATTATGCTATATAAATGGATTTATAATATTTTTATATTTACAAGCAAGATAATCTTACTATAATGAACCCGAACCTATCCCTTCAATTCCCCAATGATCCGAGCTACTTCTATCTCAGGAAGTCCCTTCTCTTTTGCTATTTTTTTTATATCTTCATATTCTGGCTGGTTTCTCCTGCTTCCGTCTGGTAAAGTGACCACCTTGAACCGCACAGATCCAAGTTCTGTTTCGCTTGTCACAATCTCACGCTTCAAGCTGACCCGGTTCACCTCATAATATCTCACACCGATTGATGTCGTATTCATCAATATATAATCATGAACATCTTTTAAATGTTCTTCCATAAAGAGAGCAGTTAAAAGAAAACCAGTACGCCCTTTTTTCATCTGAATGACCGTCCAATAAGCATCCAGGCATCCAAGGTTCAGGAGCCCCTCAACAACTCCTGGCAACAATTGCGGGTTCATATCATCAATATTCGTTTCCAACACCAACGTCTTTCCATTTTTTATGGAATCGTTTTCCATCTCCATGATACGTATAAAATTAGGAAGTTGAAGTTGCTTTGTTCCTGCTCCATATCCTATCTTTGTCATTTTCACAATACCAGGAATGTCCCCAAATTCATCAGCAATCGCACTGACAATAGCAGCGCCTGTAGGTGTTGTTATCTCAGTCCTGATATCTGCCATACGTGAAGGGAGACCTTTTACAAGCTCAAGAACTGCAGGGACAGGACAAGCAAGCTGACCATGCATTGTCATAACAGTCCCACCAGATTCAAGAAGAAACGGGGAAGCCATGATCCTTTCTGGAGCAATCTTGACGACCGAAGCCGCAGCACAGACAATATCAGCGATGGAATCCCAGGCTCCCACCTCATGAAAATGGATCTGCTCTTTTGTCGAATTATGGACAGTTGCCTCAGCTTCGGCAAGCCTGTCAAAAATCTTCTTTGCCAGAATCCTTGTTTTTTCATTCAAACCTGACTCATCAATGATCCTGTTTATATCCACAAGATTCCTGTGATAAGGACCATCTTCTTTGCATGAAACTTCGAATTTCCATGAGCTTATAGAGGAAATTGAAACTTGTTTCAAATCCACTTTGAGACCTGGCACTTTAAGAGAAGCAATAACGTCTTCAATGAATTTTTTATCCTGATGGATCCCAAATAGGGCTGCGTTTATCATGTCCCCAGAGACACCGGAACATTGGTCAATATACAATATTTTCAAGAAACCTCCATGAAAATGGTACCTGGTCTGTAAAATGGTACCTGGTCTGTAAAATGGTACCTGGTCTGTAAAATGGTACCTGGTCTGTATTTTTTATATGTACTGTCAAGACCTGGCACCTTTTTAGGGAATATAAGCAAATTCCTATAAATAGTCCAGTTTACAAACCTTAAAGCAGCAA
>DYKD01000148.1 GCA_020722765.1 Brevinema andersonii
ATTCGTGGACGGTCTCTCCCAGAATGAAATCAAAACCTGCCCTGAGCCTGTCGAAGGGAGGCGGTGTGACAGCTGTCTTTTTGTTTGAAGCGCGCGGCGCGTATGAGCGAAGCAAGATTAAGTGGGCTCGTTGTTGGGTGGCTGTCTCTCGACTAAGTTCTCTCCTGATTCAGCCAGATTGCGTTCAAATTCTCTTTCTGCAAACATCGTCAGTCTCTCCCCCCATTTCGAGTGAGGATCACATGCAACGGTTGGATTAATAAATCCCCGAAGTTTCTTGCCGCGTTCATGATATGTATACCATCCAACATATACGTAGTCAGGTTTATTCTGTTTGTTATAAAGAATGACACATCGAGTGCTGGCTGTTCCAAGATAGCTACGGATATCAAGCAATCCCTTGTTTTGCTCAATAAAAACACCGCTAATAACAGTATCAACATTCTTGGCTAACCGCGCAGCGTCACTTTTATCTATGGCCGTATTAGGGTCTTGGGTGAGTACTTGGACTCGAATACCTTGATTGACAAGCCAAGCGATTAAAGTGACACGAGACGCAATTCCTGCTGAAAGCATCTTTACACTTGATATTTTCCCCTCAACAACTCTGGAATTAATCTCTTGCACAACTTCGTCTTCCTCTATGACTCTGACCCCTGATTCCTTCTGTCTGACGCTGACTTGCCACAAAAGTTGGGTAAGTGTCACCAAAATTAATGCTTCGTAGATATGAAGACTTGCAATATAGTCGTAAATGGGAGGAAAAATCCAACTGACAAGAATTGCAACTATGAGAATTGTGCCCGAAAGTGTTGTTATAAATGTGTCAACGCCAACTGTCTGAATTGTACGGCGAAATCTATCTAGCCAATTGAGTCTGCGCGGATTATGCATTTCAACCGATCTCCAAGGTCATCAAGTCCTCTGCAAAAATTACTTCCCCACTAAATCCTGATAGGCGAACTTCTGCTTCTTGCTGTTCCTTGCTTAATTTTCCTATTTCTGGATACAGATGAGAGAGAAGCAACCTCTTTGCATTCGCGGTTTTTGCAATTTCTCCAGCTTGTACGGTAGTCAAGTGCCCAGAGGATGGTCGGCCTTTTGGAAAGGATGATTCTAGAATTAATAGATCAGCATCTTGTGATAGTTCTACTATCTCATTGCATGGTTCGGTGTCCGCACCGTAAACAAGCGTACACATGTTCAAAGTAAAGCGAAAACCCACAGTTGGAGTTGAATGTCTCATCTTTCGACTGACTAACCGCCAGCCATTCTTGGTAATCTCACTTCCGTCAGTTAGAGCTACAAAATCAAATGGAAAAGAGGGGCGCAAAGTCGGTGCAAAGGATAAATTGAGTTCTAAGTACTGTTTAACTGTATCAGGCGCATAAACTACTAATGGCTCTACCCTTTTAAACCCAGGAGTGAAGTTTAATGCCTGTAATAGGGGCAACAAACTCGCAATGTGGTCTGTGTGGATATGGCTAATGAATATGCTGTTCAGCGATTTATAGGACTCACCTGCTTGTGCTAATCGTTGAAGTGCTCCTGTGCCAACGTCTAAGAGCCATTCATCAGAAGGTACGGCAGGTTTGATGAAATATGAGGGTGGAAATCTAGAGGCACTAGGTACGCATGTGCCAGACCCTAATACTTTTACGGTAAATTGTGTTCTCATTGAATTGTGCATTGGTCAGGTCTTTCTGATAAGGATCGAATCTATCACAACAGTCATCTCTTTGTTTGAAGTGCTGTGCGCGACTAGGCATTCCCTGTTTTGATCAACCTTTTCTCTTTCGATAGAGAATTTCTGCTTTTGCAACTTCTTGATCGGAGAATCCTCCACTTTGATATCGCCTCCAAATATCTTCTATTTCCGCGTCAAGGGGTAAAGAGTTGTTAACAATGGAGTTAATACATCTTGCTAGAAAATGATGTGTATCAGTTGCTGAATTTGAAAAAAGAAAAGTGGGAGCATGAAACCCCCTTTCGAGGTAAGGATAATGGTAAACATATATCTTATTGTCAAATCTGTAAAAAGCGTGTGTCGGATAATGGGGAAAGATTCTAATTACAAGTTTGCTGACATCTTTTCCGTCTTTTGTTAGACGGCTTTTCCATTGGGAAAGCCTGTATGCTTCTTCGGATAGTTCTTCTAATCCTCTAATCCAAGCAGTTTCGGCAGTTGGTATATCGGGCGTCCATAATGGGTTTGGCTCTTCTCTGTAACGTAACCACATTGCTGGTGAGCGAGGATCTGAAAGTACGATAGTTACTGAGCCGCTTTTTTCTAAAACTTTCTCAAATGCCGCGTAATAAGAAGGATCGTGAGTGAAGTTTAATTTTAATTTCGCTATTGTTACATTGGTAGCGCCCTGAATTTCGGTGAGCCAGTCAAAGTGTACAGTTTGCGGAATTACTCTTTCAATGCCAGTTTTCGCCCTATCAGATAAAATGCCTTCATTGTAGAGTGCAGCAATATTACTTGCTTTTAACTCTTCCAACAACTTTTTAGTCTCTTTTGATACAAATCTATCCCGTAGCGCTCCAAAACCCAACATGCCGAGAACCAAGAGGGTGGTTGTTGCCAAAACTTCATATGGCACTTTTTGCAATAAACTCAAAATGGCAATAACCACGGACAACACTATGGTTATTATCCAATCGAGGTCTATGAGTATTCGCAGAAAAAATGCCCTGATATATCGCATGGAATTTCCTTTTCTGATTAGTAACTCTTAAGCACGTCGCCTTTCAAAGTCGAGCGCCCATCGCTGGTTATTGAATAAGCATTATGTTCATGAAATAACCATTGATGAAATTCTTCAAAGGAATTAATTTTCGATTTAAGTTCTTCAAATCTGGCCAGACTTTCCTTTTCCTTTTTTTTTCGGGCAGAAATAATATCAAAATCTATATTATCGTCTGGTACTTCCTCAAAACTTAATTGATATTCTTTGCCAGGTATCTTCAGTCCATAAACCCACGAGAAAACAGCCCTAACTCTTGGCATGTGGAATTCAGATGTTATTACCAGTAATTTTTTTAGATTTAGAGGGTCAACATGTATTACCCTTGAGAAATAAGCATTTCCTATCGTGTCGTAGGAACTAGTCTCAGCCAGAATTTTATGGAGGGGTATTCCCTTTTGTAGTAGGTATTTTGCTGCTACAACAGATTCAAAAATTGGGTAGCCCTTTTCGTCTAAAGGCGGAGGTTTATGAGTTGTTCCAGCACTAAGCGTAATTACAAAATCAAAATTTTTGATCTGTACAACTCTGTCAAGACGTCTTTGAGTCCAGACAGGCAATAATTTCCAATCTTCTTTTAAGCCACCACCAGGAACTAGTATGGCATCATGTAGGCTCATATTATTTATCCAATAATTTAGTAGCAAACAATCCAATCAAGAAATTGCACGACGACAAAACGGATTATAGGCGGCTTCCGCTCACTTCAATTTCCATGTCGGTAGTATAGCCCCAATCCCCCTCAAAATCAACAATCGCGCGGGAAAATTGCAGTTGGCTAAAGGTTAGGACAATGCCCCTCGAAGCAGAACCTGCCTCCAGTCAAGAAAGAAGCGGGGGTTTCATCCGCCTCCTACTTCTTCCTCTGTCCCGCGGACCCCTTCCCCTTCCCCATCCTCCGATACGGCGGCATATCAATCACATGGACTTGACTCTTCGTCGCGTCGAGGATCTTATTCCACAGCCCAGGGTAATTGACCGCGAACGAGTCGGGCTTGAGCGTGG
>DYKD01000149.1 GCA_020722765.1 Brevinema andersonii
AATGCATTAAAATGAAAAAAAATTGGAAAAATAATTAAAAAAATAAATAAAAAAAGAAAAAACTGAAGGGATTAATCCTTCATAACATTATATATTTCCCTCAAACAGACAACTGCAAGTCCTGGAGCCACGAACAGGATTATGTTCTGGACCATGTAGACCAGCATTGAGCTGTAGATTCCAAGGGTCAAGGATGCAAGGACCGCTTCGAATGCTGTCGCTCCGACTACGAAACCGATATTGGAGATTATGTAGTTGTTGAGCTCCTTATCCTTCACATTGAGAAGCCCTACTATGATGCCGAGAACTCCTAATACAAGGATGTTCATGCTTCCTCCACCAAGGACCTTCGGCATAAGGCCAAGGACTACTGCAAGCACAAGGCCCAGCATGAAGGCAATCGGACCGATGTGTTCCTTAAGATTTTCCATTTCATATCACCTATTTTTAATGCTAGATTAAAATCATCTCTTTGAATTCCTGTAATAGTCCCTGTCTTCCCTTTCCCATTCAAGCCTGAACTCAGGCTTCCTGCCTGATCCAATTGCAGGCAAAGAAAAAGGCTTTATGATCTTTCTGCTATAGAGAAATGCAACTATAATTATGATCGAAACTATTGCTGCTATTGCAATTCTCATCTGCTCTGTTCTTTCTGGATATACGGGTTCCTGATATTCAGGAGTGGTTATTACTGGAGCTAATTGAACTTCTCCTGCAGCTATTGCCAATGTTGACAATGAATCTGCACTTCCTTTAATCACATATGAAAGTGTCTTTGACTCTCCTATCTGCATCTGGCTGAAATTCCAGGATACAAGTGGATCATTCTCTATGATTGTTGGCTGGATTGAGAATGTTATGTCTGAAACAGATTCTGCGACATCTTTTGGTATATATTCTATTACACTGATGTTCTTTAGTTGCATCGGGGAGTAGAATTTAAGCTTGACAAATGTTATATGTAATGTCTCACTTGAATTCTCAGAATTAGATATAGCATAGACAGACATCTCCTTCTCCACTCTGAGCCCTCCAGTCTGAATAAGCCCGGATATGGAACTTATTTCAGAAGCAGAAACCTCAGACAGCCCTGAAACAAGCTGAGAATAGAGTTCGCTGCTAGCAACATCTTCCTTTGTTTGGTATTTAACCCTAATTATCTCAGGTATCTTCGTGAATGATTCCTGAAGAAGGTTAGAAGCATTTTGAAGGAGAGAAAGCTTCTCTGATTCGCTCTGAGAGGTTCTTGCCTGCAAGATATAATTATCAGCATCATCTAATAATGATCCAGCAGATACCATACTTGTCACAGAAGTGCCCAAATCCGAAAACCTGAGCACTTCCTCGGGATCTATTCTGTTAAGCTCAAGATCATCTATTAACATGAAGTCCTGTTCAAGTATCTTTCGTGCAGTACCCAACAATGAGCTCATAAGGTTCATTGAATTTTCAGGATCAACACTATCAAAGAGATTTACTGAAACTTCAAATACTTTCTTGGCAATTGAATTTGCTAATGATGCATTTGAAAAGGCAAGAACTCCCGCTGAGGATGATACGTTGGAAAGTATGTTTACTGCAGTGGAAATTTGTCCATTTGCTATCAGGCTGTCAGATGCCTCTATTGCCTTATTGAGTACAAGACCAGCTACCTGGCTGTTGTTTTCGTTCGGTGTTGACACCAATATATTGACATCGCGTATTGCATTTGCAAACAAGGTTTCTGCAGACTGCAGATTATTTTCTTCAATTGCTTGAAGTGCTGAATTAACACTATCGCTTATTCCAGATATTATCTTCTGATCCGTTTTATCCTCGCTTATTATTTCAGAAGGTATGTAAATACATGATCTGGACGCAGATGGGATTGATTCTGGACTTGGACAGCTTGAGAGATCAGTGCAGGTCCTAGTCTGGAATCCGTCCACTGAGCATGCAGACCATTCGGTACACTGCCAGTTGGAGAAACAGGTATAGACACAAGCCGAAACCTCGTCAGGCTTGCCTGAAGTGGTGCCACAGTGGTTAAGGTCTGTGCAGTTTCTTGTTCTGATTCCTGCAGTAGAGCATTCGCCCCATTCGGTGCAATTCCATGAAGGATTACAACTTGATCTTCCTCCAGATGAAATAGGTGGAACATAAGGTGTATTTACTGAATATGAAACGGTTTGAGTTGCAGTTCTTCCCGCAGAGTCAGTTGCAGTGCAGACTGCTATTTTATTTCCTGCAGAAGATGTGTCAATTCCTGTTACATCAGTGGTGACACTTCCTCCATATGATTCTGAATTATCTGTTGCAGTGCATGTGTATGTTATTGTATCACCAACATATACTGAAGTGGATGAAAGGGTGAAAGAGGTTATGACTGGATTTGTCAGGTCTAGTGCTACCTCTCTGGATGCAGCAGCAGTGTTTCCTGCACTGTCACTGCAGTTTATAGTCCAGTTCATCCTACCTTCATTTGTTGAAGAAATCAAGAAGTTGGTATCTGTATTGTTAAGGACACTGCTATTTGTATATTTGATTGTTTCATTAAGATAGAGACTACAGTTCATGTTGGAGCTCTTGTCATCAGTTGCTTTGAATGTGAACAACATGTTTGAGTTGTTGAGGAATACATTCGGTGCTGGAGAAATAAGGGATACTACTGGAGGTAAGATGTCGGGTGATGGATATGTCAATGGAAGGTAATCTATATTATCTGAATTCATAGTATAATTAGTATCACATATCCCATTTTCATCTAAATCAGTACAATTTTCTGAGAACCCAGTTCCTCCTGAATCCGCATAAAAGTTACCTCCTATGCATGAGCCGCCAACTATATTTGGACCCGCATTACAATTGTAGGTGACGTTCCAGAAGTTTTGATAGACCGTTCCATCAAAGTAAACAGATATTGATCCATTTATGAGGTTGTTGTAAAAAGTACTATTGGCACTTGATTGAATATGTAACCCATTATCATTTAAGCTTCTAATGTTGTTTGAAGTGAAATTATTATTAGGACTATCAAAGATGTAGACACCATATCCATCCGTGCTTGTAATGTTGTTGTTGAAAATAATATTGTTAGAACTGGACTCAAAGTAAATGCTAAACTCATTTGAAATTGCAGTGTTGTTAGTAAGAGTGTTATTAGAGCTGAATTCAAGGAACATTCCCTTGTTGCTCGTTCCGATAATACTTGAATTATCTGTAAAAGCAAGAAGAACCATACCCAGAGTGTTGCTTGGATTTGCTGTTACAGTTACATTAGTACAGCCAATAAGACCGATTGCTGAATAGTTGGACCCGAGGTTCAATATAGTATTATTTGGGCACGGTCGGTTCACTCCATCATAGTATTCTATCGAAAGACTATTTATAGTATTCGATCTATCGATACTATTCTGGTAATCTTCAATGACGCTTCCATACACTCGAAGGGCTGATGAATTCGTGCTATTTAAAGAGTTTGAGATGAATGTATTGCTGGAACTGGAGACAAGATAGATGCCTTGGTAAAATGCAGTAATGTTGTTTGAAGTGAAGTTATTATTGGAGCTGTCGAAGAGGTATGCGCCAACGTCATTCGTGCTTGTGATACAGTTGGATGTGAAAATGTTGCTGGAGCTGAAGGAGAGGAGGATGCCCTCGTAAGAATTCGAGGTGGCAGTGTTGTTGGTGATGGTGTTGTTGGAGCTGGAGGAGAGGAGGATGCCGTAGTCGTTTGAGTTAGCGGTGTTGTTGGTGATGGTGTTGTTGTCGGAG
>DYKD01000049.1 GCA_020722765.1 Brevinema andersonii
TTTAAGGAATTTGAAAGGAAATATGTTAACAAGAAAAACAAATGAATTATGTAGTATTATGGTCTGATATAGCAAAATTGGATCTGATAAATATCTATCTGTTTATTGAAAAAGATAGCAAAGCAAATGCGGATAAAATTTATGAAGAATTAAGAGAAAGGGCTTTTTCTTTGGAAAATATGCCTTTAACAGATTTCCTTGATGTCCGGTGATATTCGTGTCATGCAGGACATCCGTTTGAACCAGGTTTCCTGCCGTTTTGCATAGTTCCGTGTCTCTTGGGAAATGGTTTCAACTGTTTTTTCTAAAGTGATTTTTTTGTCAAGATAATCCAGGATTGTCCTGTATCCGATGGCTGGAATATTCCTAAGCCATTCTTCGTGCCCGTTTTCCCTGCATCGGACGGTCTCTTCTATCCATCCCTTTTGAAGCATCTCCTTGCAACGTTGATTGATCCTCCCGTAGAGGATAGGTCTAGGAATGTCCAAATAGAGGAAGTTTCCTTCATAACGGAGTTGTTTTTCTTTTTTCCTCAAATCACCAAGTTTTTGTCCTGAGAGTTCAAAAATCTCATGCCAACGTATGATCCGTACTGGATCTGTAGGGCTTATCACAGAAGCATAATCAGGGTCTTCCTGGATGATTTTATTATAGAAACAAAGCAGGCCTTTCTGTTCAATTTCGGTTTTTATCCTGTTTCTGAAAGCAATATCTGTTTCTGGAATATCATCCAAGCCATAAAGAAGGCTCTGAATATAAAGACCGCTACCACCGACAAAAACAGGTGTTTTTCTGGTTTCCCAAGCTTTCCTGATTTCCTCTTCAGCAAGCTCAATATAGGAGCCAGCGCTTAAACGCCCTCCTGCAACAAGAAATCCATAAAGTTTGTGTTCGATCTGTGATAGTTGTTCAGGAGTCGGTTGTGCAGTTCCTATACGCAGATCCTTATAGACCTGCTGGGAATCAGCATTTATAATGACATGTTTTTGCGGGGAAAGAAGTCTTGTTGCAAGTTCGGACTTGCCAGATCCTGTGGGACCGGCAATGACAATGATGGAGATGGGGTTATTCTTCAGATTCCTGTGTTTCAATGACTTTGACTCTGCCATTGACCAGATATTTCAGGGAAACAACAGCAATCTTGTTTTTCTGGTCGTCCATTGTCATGAGAGACGTGTTTTTGTCAAGTTGGTGGAAAGTCTTGATAGCAGCTACAGTCGTCTTGTATTTGTTTGCAGTCATGTTCAGAATTTCTGCGAGGGGAAGTTTCATTTATGGTTATCTCCTTGGATGATGTTCTTGATATTTGTGACAGCCTTTTCAAGATTGTCATTGAGGACAATATAGTCATAAAAAGCACGGTATTTCAACTCTTTCTGAACCTCGTTTAAGCGTTTTTTTATCTCTTTGTCAGAATCCGTCTGTCTGGATCTGAGCCTTCGTTCCAGTTCTTCAACAGAGGGGGGGTCCAAAAAGATCAGGATTCCATCGGGAATACGGTTTTTAATGTTTTTTCCACCTTTGACATCTATGACCAAAAGGACGTCAAAGCCTTGGTTGACATGGTTTCTTGTCTGTGAGAGGGAAGTGCCGTAGCTATTGTCATATACCTTTTCCCATTCCAGGAACTCATTGGCTTTGACCATCTTTTCGAATTTTTCATGCGAGACAAAATGATAGTCCTTACCGTTGATTTCACCTTGACGTATAGGGCGGGTCGTGTAAGAAATAGATTTGCGCAGATTGGGAAGTTCAGCAAGCAACCTGTTGGCTACGGTTGTCTTGCCACAGCCTGATGGTGATGAAAGGACTATGATGCGGCCTGGCTCAGGCATGAGAGTCTCCTGTCATTCTATGTTCTGGACCTGTTCCCTGATTTTTTCCAGGTCATCTTTTACAGTGATCACTGTTTTCAGGACTTTCTCATCACAGATTTTTGAACCTATGGTGTTGATCTCCCTGAACATTTCCTGGCAAAGAAAATCAAGTTTTTTTCCTATAGGTCCGCTCTCATCCATAAACGATCTGAATTGTTGAATATGGGAATTGAGGCGTGCGATCTCTTCAGTGATATCTGTCTTGTTGAGAAGTATGGCGATTTCACTGTTTAACCTGTTCGGATCCATCTGGAATTCGGACGAGATCTCCTTCGCTTTTTCCATGATCCTTGTCTTATAAGTCGCTTCAAGCTTGTCGATCTCTTTCACTATCGAAACGACCTGTTTTGAGACATCGTCAAGATAGGTCATCACCTCTTTCACCAGGTTTTTGCCTTCCTCCTTCCTCATTGCGATATGCTTGGTAATGGCTTTGTCCAATGTTTTTTTGACAAGTTCAATATCTCCTTGGGTCAATCGTGTTTCAGTGACATTGAAAAGACCTTTGATGGAAAGTATGTCAGCGAGGGAAAGATCCATTTTGATGGGGAATTTTTTGGATACGCGTTTCACTTCCTTGATCAGGCCGCTCAAGATACCGTCATCGATCTTGATTTGGTAACAGTCAGGACTGAATGTCAGGTTAAAGTTGATTTCCACTTTCCCCCTGTTCAGGCGTTTCCTTACAAGGTTGGACATTTCAGTCTCACAGGCTGCGATGAGACGCGCGTTGTTGTATTTGATGTCGAGAAACCTGTTGTTGACCGAGCTGACCTGGATAGAAACGGCCAGACGTTCGTTCTTGAGTTCAGCTTCACCGAAACCTGTCATGGAAGAGATCATGTGTGTTCCTTTATGAGGTTGAGAATGTTGAGGATAAAGACAATGCGGCCATCACCCAATATCGATCCTGCGCTGATGCAAGGATTCTGTTTGAAAGCCTCGTCCACATCCTTGATGATGAGATCCTGTTCTGTGAGGATTTCGTCGACAGCAAGCCCCATCTCTTTCCCCTGGTAACTGGTTTTCAATACTTTCAGGAATTCAGGAAGAGGTTTGTCCTGTTTCCCTGTCCACATTTTTGAAAGGATAGTGACTGGATAATTCTTGTGTATGAGGCTGTCAATATCTTCTGTGAGCTCATTCCTTTTCAACAGCAGTGTTTCTGAAATGAAATTGATGGGAATGGCAATGGTGTCATCTCCTGCCTTGACCAGCAGGGTCTTCATTACAGAAAGGGACATTGGAATGATGAGCCTGAATTTTGTCCCTTCGTCTTTTTTTGTGGACATTTCCAGGACGCCTTGCAGTTTTTCCATTGTGCTTCGCACGACGTCCATTCCCACACCACGGCCTGAAAGGTCTGAGACCGCTGTGGAAGTGCTGAATCCTGGTGTGCAGATCAGATTTAACAGTTCGGAATCTGTTAAATCCTTATTTAATGTGAGAAGACCCCTGTCCAAGGCTCTGCTTTTGATTTTTTCAGCATCAAGGCCTCTCCCGTCATCTTCAACTTCTATTATAATATTGTGTCCCATCTGGTAGGCATTGAGGATAAGGCGTGCTTTCTCAAGTTTGTTCTTTTCGATTCTCTCTGTCCGGAATTCGATTCCATGTGAAAGTGAATTCCTGATAAGATGTGTAAGGGGATGTATCAGCCTGTCCATCAATGTCCTGTCTATCAGCGTTTCCTGCCCGAATGTCTGAAGCTCAACATCCTTGTTCAGTGAGGATGCGGTCTCCCGCACATATTTGAAAAACGGCTTGAAAAGCATCTCTATGGGTACCATGCGTACACGCATGAACTCGCTTTGGAGATGATTCGTCACATCCTCAAGTTTGAAAAGGGATTCATTCAACCTGTCATAGGCAATGCTGTCGGACATCTTCTCTTTTACTGTGAGCTTCAGTGCATTCAGCTCGTTTCGTGTGAGCACCAGGTCGCTTAAAAGGGTTACTATCCTGTCAACCTCTTCAACACTGATTTTTATTCCTGTTTCAAGTTTGATTGCCCTTTCAGAGGATGTCTCCTGTCCCTTGGCATTTTCAAGTTGGACTGGAGTGATGCTGATTTCCTGTATTTCGCTGTCTTCTATGCGTGACTGAAGTTCCTTTTCTTTCAGTGTCGTGGAAAGGACTGCTTCAAATTCCTGGAAGGCAGGGTCGTTATTCTGGTCTTGTTCAATGTCCGGATGTGTTTTTATGATACGGCAGTCGTCCTTTATGGAGTTTAGGATAAGGAAACAGCGTGCATATTTGAGACCTACTTCAGGGTAAAGGCTTATTGAAACATGATAGACCGTGTTTCCTCGTGACTGTTCAATTCTTATTATCTCATTGTCCGTTTCGTTAAATCTAAGAGGTTCTTTTTCCTTGTATAAGACTGTTTCAGGTGGATGTTCGCTTCCTATCCCGTTATAGATGGAAAGGATTCCAGATAAACGGATCCTGTAGTCGGAAATCCTGTCATCTTCTGCGGATTCCCCTTTGACTGACCGTTCAAGTATGTATGAAAGAAGATCGCTGGATTTGAGGAGGAACGAGATCAGTCCACTATCAATGACTACCTTTCCTGAACGGACAAGGATGAAGAGGTCTTCTATCTTGTGTGCAGTGTCGCTGAGAAGGGCCAGTCCCATGAGTGCCGCAGAACTTTTTATGCTGTGGGAGATCCTGAATATTTCGTTGATGATGTCCTGGTCTTTCGGATCCTGTTCCAGTTTGACAAGGTTGAAATCCAGAGTGGAGAGGAGCTCACGAGTCTCTTCACTGAAGGATTGTATTATTTTTTCTGAGTAGTCCACTGGTTATTCTTCTTCCTGCGCTTTGAACTGGCTTATCAGCTGCTGGAGGTTTTCCACCTGTCTGGAAAGCGTGTTTGTAAACGATACCAGTTCGTTGATCTGCCGCATGTTGTCTTCTGTTATCATGCTGACCCTGTCTTTGAGCGCTATGATCTGTTTTGATTCCTTGATCTCTTCAGAGACAGATCCCTTGATCTGTGTGTTGAGATGCACGATTTCCTCGATATCATTCCTGATCTGGTTGAATGACCTGTTCACTTCCACTGTCGATTCAGAGGCCTTTCGGATGATATTGGTGTTTGTTGCGATGATTTTTTCTATGTCCCGTGAAGAATCGCTGATTCTTTCCGAGAGTTTCTTGATTTCAGGAGCTATGATGGAAGCCGCATTGGAAGTGTCCGATCCCTGTGCTTGTACGGCAGATAACGATGCGTTGAGAGCCAGAAGGTTGGTTTTTTCTGTGATGTCGTTCATAATGGAAAGGATTTCCCTCACTTTTTCAGAGCTCGTCTGTATCTCTTCCATCTCAGACAACATCCTGTTGAGGGATTGCTTTCCCGTATTCGCGTTTTCATAGGTCTTTTCAGTCAGTGAAAAGACGCTTTCAATATTCTGGGACACTCCGAGTATGGATTCGTTCAGATTCTTGAGGGACTGGGCCATCTCGTTGAAACTTCTTGTCTGCAGGGATTCGCCACGGGTGACAAATTCGGATATCTTGTAATTCTGTGTGATAAGGTTTGAAATCTCAACCACAGACAGTTTCACCTGGTCAAGCATGAACCTGAGGTTGACGGACATCTTGTTGAGTGAATCAGAGAGTTGTCCGACTTCATCGTTGGAGAGGATATAGATACGGCGGGAAAGGTTTCCCTGGGCGACTGCCGTTGCGAAATCCACACCTTTCTTGATTCCTTCGAGAAAACTCCTGTAGATGAAGAACGTGGCAACAATGTAGATGAATCCGCTGAAACTGATGATGGCCAGGATCAGGATTTTCGCTTTTCTTGCGTTTGTTGATGTGTCCTGGAGTTCGGTCTGTATTTCAGTCATGGAAGTCATGGTCTGCGCGGGAACGCCTCCCTGCTGTGTCAGTTCTGTTTTAACCTGTGAAACTTTTTCGCTTATCTGTGAAAGGTCGTCGGGAATGATGAAGAAGACTCCCAACCCTATCACTGCCAGGATGACCATGAGGATGATCGTACTTGTGATAATCCTGTTCATGCCCGTTCCTCCATTTTTTTCAGGATCACATCCTGTATCTTGATATCAAAAGGTTCTTTGGTTGTTATTATTTTTTCCGTGTTGAGAAGGAAAAAAAACCTGTTTCCAGAAACGCCTATCCCTTCAATGGCACTTCCCATTTCTTTGACCACGACAGCATGGAGTGTGACAGAATCGGATTCGACGATGTCCGTAACACTGTCTGCTTCAAGACCTAGGAATCTTCCCTGATAATTCACGACAATGACAGTATGCTTGGCCGTTTCAGAAATGGTTTCGGGATGACCCAGGATTCCTGCGGTATCAAAAACAGGTATGATCTTGTCCTTGTAGGCAATAGCGCCTTTTATGAATCTGGATGTCTGGGGGACTGGCGTGAGTGTGTTTCGGACAATAATCTCAAAGATGTTGTCCACAATCAGTGCGTATTCAGTCCCTTTGACCGTAAAAACGATGATACGTAAGTTTTTTTTAAGATTGTTTCGCTCTGTTTCATGCATAGCAGGAAGATAATCCATTTACAGTGTTTCGTCAAAGATTCAATATGGCAGGATGACTATTTTTTGTAGGATTGCCTGTATTTTATGTATGCGGAAGCCTTCTTTTTATCGTAAGTGCACCATCTGTCTTTTCCGGTAGACTTGGCTTCATACAGCGCATGATCCGCTTCTTTCTGAAGTTTGGAGAAGTTCCTTTTGATTTCAGTGTCTTTTAGGAATACTTCATTGTTGAATGTGTAGAGTGTAGTAGTTGTTCCTGCGCTCACAGTGACAGAGAGTTTGCTTTTACCGTAGGGAACCCTGATCTTTCTGATCAGCTTGAATATCTTGTTGCAATAGACTTGTACGCCTTTGGCATCTGTGGCTGGAAGGATGACGTCAAACTCTTCCCCTCCAAAACGTATGGTGTAATCTGTGGGACGTGAGTTTGTACGGATCGTATCAGCGATCTTGACAAGGATCTTGTCGCCTATGTCATGGCCATATTGGTTGTTAAACTTTGAAAAATCGTCTATATCGAAACGGATAAACGAGACATGGTACTTTGCTTTCTGCATGTTACTGTAGACGCGGGAGGCCGTCTTGATGATGTTTGTAAGATAGTCGTTCTTGTATTTGAGGAGGTTGGTCTTTTCATCGACATTGACCTTGTTTTCCAGGTTTGTAATCTTGTTCAATAGGGAGAAATAATCGATTTCTTGCTGGTTAATGAGATCAGTCACTTCATCTGACATGGCTTCGTGTTCAAAAAGGTAAGTAAAGAGACGGATGTTACGTAATTGGAAATCGTTTAGTTCTCTGCGTTTTTCCATTTAGATAATCCTGTAATAAAACTGCACCTTAAGTATTTCAAGATAGTCCCGTTTTAACGTATAGTCAAAAAATAGAAGGATTTTTTGGAATTTTGGCAAGAGAGAGGTCAGGTTGTTTTCGTTTGAAGCAGATGAACCAGACAGGATGATTTTATCAGGAAACATGGTGGAATGTGGTATTCTTTTTTAGTCGTTCGTGATATTGCATGAGAGCTGAGAGTTAGTCAGACTGTTTGGTCATCTTTGCTGAGGATCGGATTCCAATCAGTTGTAAGTCTGAACGAGTGGGGTGGGTCATAAGAAAGAAAATTGATAAAATCAGACATGTGGTCTTGTTTTTTTCATGAATTGAAAATAATGATATAAAAGAATGAAAAACAAATAAAAGCAGACTGTTTTTTATATAATAGTGATTATATATCAAAATAAAATATAAATAAAAAATAAAAAAAATGATTAAAACACTTGACAAGGAGGGAAAAATTATGTATTATTGTAAACGTTTACTAATATTATTATTTTTTTTGGAGCCTATTATGAATCCTGTAAAAGTTTTAGTGATTGGTGCTGGTGGTCGTGGTCTTGGATATTCAAAATATGCTAAACACTTTCCACATGAAATGAGTGTTGTTGGAGTTGCTGAACCTAATCCTGAAAAACGTGAATCCTTTAAGGTTGAATTTGGGTTGAAGGATGATGTTTGCTTTTCAGATTGGGAACAAGCCCTTAAAAAGGAAAAGTTCGCAGATGCTGTCATCATAGCCACACCGGACAGGATGCATTTCAAACCCGCCTTGCTGGCTATGAAACAAGGGTATCATATTCTATTGGAAAAACCCATGTCTCCTTCAGAAGAAGAAAACAGGATCATTGTGGAAGAATCAAAAAAAATTAATAAGGTTTTTTCAGTGTGTCATGTACTTCGGTACACACCTTATTTTAGAAAAATCAAGAAAATTCTTGACGCTGGAACGATTGGGGATATTGTGACAGTTGAGCATATTGAACCTGTCCGTTATTGGCATCAGGCTCACAGTTTTATCCGCGGGAACTGGCGCAATTCTGATGAAACAAGCCCTATGATCCTCCAGAAATCCTGCCATGATATGGATATTTTTGTATGGTTGACTGGAAAAAAGGCTTTAAAAGTTTCTTCGTTTGGATCGTTGAAGCATTTCAAACCTTCTAATGCACCTAAGGGAAGTTCTGATCGCTGTTTGACTTGTTCCATTGAACCGGAATGTCCATATTCTGCAGTGAAGCAATATATCGGTAAACCGGAGTCAGATTGGACAGTACGTGTCATTACCAATGACGTTTCTATTGAAGGGCGATTGAAGGCTTTACGTGAAGGACCCTATGGCAGGTGTGTCTATCATTGTGATAACAATGTTGTTGATCATCAGGTTGTTGCTTTGCAGATGGAGGATGAGATCACTGTCTCTTTTACAATGACCGCTTTTACGAACAATTATACAGATAGACGTACAAGAATCATGGGAACTAAAGGCGAAATCATTGGGGATTCCAGATTCATTGATGTTCATACATTTGTGGATGATTTTCAGGATAGGATTGACACCCTTGTTGGTGGTGGTGATGCGGGTTCAGGACATGGTGGCGGTGATTTCGGATTGATGTATGATTTCATACGGGCTGTCAAAAAGAACGACAAGAACCTTGTATCCTCCACACCTGAGATGTCTTTGGAAAGCCATCTCATGGCTTTTGCAGCAGAGAGGAGCCGTGTGACAGGAAAGACAGTGGATATGAAATCGTAATGAATCAGAGTTGATATAATGGGAGATTGTTCATGTTAAACAGTGAAGTGAAAAAGATTTTTGACAGTTTCCAGGTGTACGGAACGTTTAAGGACGGGAAACCGTATGGATCCGGTCATATCAATGATACGTTTCTCGTTCGGACTGAGGAAGAGCACAAGCCGGATTATATTTTTCAGAGAATCAATGGCAATATTTTCAAGGATGTTCCAGGTCTGATGGAAAATATCAGAAGAGTGACTGGGCATATAAGAATGAAACTTAAATCCATTCCAGGTTCAGATCCCGATAGACAGACTTTGACACTCGTTCCTGCAAAAACAGGGAAGGTGTATCATGTTGATGAGGAAGGTCGTTTCTGGCGTTGTTATATTTTCATTGATAACAGTCTAAGTTATGACATTGTTGACAGCAAAGATAAGGCTTATGAGGGCGGAAAAGCGTTTGGCCGTTTCCAGCGTATGCTTGCAGACATCCCGGAGCCCCCTTTAAATCCAACAATTCCTTATTTCCATGATATTGAAAAGAGGCTTGCCACTTTCCATCAGACAATAAAGGATGATGTGGTTGGAAGAAAGAAAAATGTGGAGAAAGAGATTGAATTCGTGGAGCAACGTATTGATGATTTGAGTACAGTCCATCGGCTTGCAAAAGAGAAAAAGATTCCTGAAAGAATCACGCATAATGATACGAAATTCAACAATGTCTTATTGGATAAAAATAACAAGGCACTATGTGTAATAGATCTGGATACAGTGATGCCAGGACTGGTCCATTTTGATTTTGGCGATTCCATCAGGACAGCTACAAATACGGCAGCAGAAGACGAGGCCGTGCTGGAGAAGATTTCTATTAACCTTGATCTCTTTGAAGGATATGCAAGTGGATTTCTTTCAGAGACCTCGGAAATTCTGATGGATATAGAGAAGGACTATCTGGCTTTTTCCGCAAAACTGATGACGTATATTGTTGGTGTAAGGTTTTTAACGGATTATCTGGATGGTGATAAGTATTTCAAGATCAAGTTTCCAGAGCATAATCTGCAACGTGCTCGTGCCCAATTCAAGTTGCTGTCAAGCATGGAAGAGAACTTTGAAAAAATGAAGGGCATCATCGAAAAATATGCAGGTAGGACAGGAAAATAATCATGCATGAGAATGTTTTTGGTACAAAAGAAGATGCCATAAGATTCATTGAATCTTTACCAGTCAATATAACACAAGATGAATTTCAAAAATATAATGAGGAAGTCTATAAAAAATTAGGCTTAGAGACAGTCTTGACCGGGCTTTTTGCCTGGGAATTGAAATCGGGATATATCACGAAAAGCAAACTGGAAGATAATGAGAAACATGTGTTCCATGATGATGAGACAAATAATGATTTCAGGTTGCAGATTAATCTGGCACGATCTCATTATAAGCCCGCTCCATTGACAGGTGCGAACATTCCAGAGCTTTACTCTTCCATAACCATTGAAAATGTAGGAATCCCTGGAAAAGAGAATCTGCGTGTTTTTCTTTTTCCTTTGGATGGGGATAAGCGGATGTTTTTCCTGCAAGCAACCCCGTTTCCGCTCTTCAAGAATCATTTTGTTCTTATCAATCTTGAAAAAATTCCACAAAAAATAAGTAGAACTACTGTGAAAGATCTGTTTGATTTTGTCCGGCAGGCACCAGGTTATGTGGCCTGTTCTAACAGTGACCTTGAGTGGACGGGAGCCTCCATCCTGAAACACATGCACTATCAGGTTTTTGATAGCCTGGATTTGCCTGTCATGAATGCCCCCGCACTGTCACAATTGACTTGGGTGTTGGCAGACAATCTCAAAGTTGAAGTTTTAAATTATCCTTTTAAAGGAATCTTCCGGATTTCCGGAGATTTGTCAGGCGTCCAGAATCTGATGAACAGGCTTATTGAAACCTGGAAAGCAATGGATTCAAAAAAAAATTCTGTCAATTTGATAGTAAGAAAAAAAAGCGGTATTTTTGAGGGGTATATATTCCTGAGAAACCAGGATCATAGGACGACAGAAGAATTCCAACGGTACAAGACAGAAGGTGTTGGAATCATCGAAGTTGCTGGAGAATGCATCTTGCCTGTTCCTGCCGGCGAAGAAGCTGCTCAGATTCTAAATGAAATTCGTAAAGATGGTTTGAAGGTCATTAAAGGGATTATTGGCGACAATAATCCTGTCAAGGAACTATCTCAGATGCGGGAGATCATCGGTATGTCGCATATAGCTTGATCGATTTTTTTAAAAATTTAAAATATTGAGAGGAATTTTTCTATGAAAGGAAATGCTGTTATAGGTCAATCAGGAGGTCCCACCTCCGTAATCAATTCCAGCCTTGCAGGTGTTGTAGAAACTTGTCTTAAATCGAAAAAGATCAAGACCGTTTTAGGGATGAATTTTGGTATCGAAGGATTCATGAATGAGCAGTTTTTCGATTTGGGAAAACAAGGTCAGGCTGTTATCAATGGTTTGAAGTCAACTCCTTCTTCTGCTTTGGGTTCGTCACGTCACAAATTGCAGGATTCTGATTTTCCTAAGATATTGAAGATTCTGGAAAAGTATGATATCAGGTATTTTTTCATGATCGGTGGAAATGACACGATGGATACGATACATCGTGTGGAAAAGTATTGCAGGGAAAACCATTATGAGCTTTTCGGAGTGGGTATTCCCAAGACTGTTGACAATGATCTTTTCGGCACTGACCACACTCCAGGCTGGGCTTCTGCTGCGCGCTACAATATGCTTTCAGTACAGCAGGCTTGCAGGTTGGCCAAGGATATGCGCGCTGTGGACAAGTTCACGATCTATCAGACTATCGGACGTGATGCAGGATGGCTTGCAGCAGCGACTGCCCTAGGTAAAAAAAATGAAAGTGATGGACCTCATCTTATCTATATGCCTGAACGTCATTTTGATGCTGAGAAGTTCATCAAGGATGCTGAGAGTTGTGTGAAGGCGAATGGATGGGTTTCAATAGTCTGTGGTGAAGGAATCAAGTACAAGGATGGCACTCCTGTAAGCCAGTCCAAGACCAGGGATAAATTTTCCAATACGGAATTTGGAGCCATGGGGGGAGCCAGTGTTGCTATCAATCTTCACAGGATGCTCAAGGAGGCATTTGGTTGGAGAGGCGAGTTCCAGATTACAGAATCATTGAACATGTGTGCCATTGACAGGGCCCGAGCCTTGGATCTTAAGGAAGCTTTTGCTTGTGGTCAGGAAGCTGTGAAACTGGCGCAAAAAGGAATTTCTGGAAAGATGGTTTCCATCGAAAGGATAAGTGACAAACCTTACAAGATGAAACTGACAACAGTTCCGTTGGACCAGGTTGCAGTGCGTGCCAAGCCGATGCCAGAAAGTTTCATCTCACCTTCAGGAACAGGAGTGACAAAACAGTTCCTGAAATACGCCTCACCACTTGTGGGAGAGCCATTGGAATTCGTAGAGTTGAAACAGAAATACAAGAAGAGAGGATAAAAAATCGTCATGAACGTTTTTAATAAAAACATTGTCTCAGTCCATGCACATCCTGATGATACAGAAATTTTCTGTGCAGGGACTTTGGAGTTGCTCATCAAAGAAGGGTTCAATGTGACGATTGTAACAATGACTGCTGGCGGGATGGGTGGGATTGGTTCGAATGAATCGAAGACAATACGCACGAGAAAAAAAGAGGCTGAAAAAGCAGCGCATGTCCTAGGTGCTGATTATATATGCCTTTCTGGAAGGGATGGGTATCTTTATGACAGCACGAAACTGAGATTGGATACGTTGCGTATCATCCGACGTGCGAAAGCCGGTGTTGTGTTTACTCATCTTCCTATGGATTATCATAGTGATCACAGGACTACTTGTAATATTGTCGAGTCTGCTGCCATGCTGGCGACCCTTCCCAACGTGCCTATCAAGGAAAAACCTCTCGAGATAACGCCTTTGCTTTATCACACAGCACCTCTGGGGCTTTCAGACCCTTTGGGGAAACCGATTACAGATCCTCATTTTTATATTGATATCACTTCGGTCATTGAGAAGAAGATGAGCATGTTGAAAGAGCATGTGTCACAGCAGGTTCTCATGCGAGTCATGCATAAGATGGAAGATTTTTATGGTGAGATGAGAAAAGCGAATTTGGAACTTGGGAAACGTGCAGGATGCGAATATGCGGAAGCTTTTTGGCAGCACCTGGGTGGTGGATTCCAGAAACAGGACCTGATCCAGAATGTCCTGCAAAAATATGTTAGAACAGAAAAAAAACAATAGGAGAATGTCATGAATCTGAAAGAAGAGAAATATACGAAGTTTTCCTTGGCTAAGGAGATGCTTGAGACTGTTGATGTCATAGCCCGTTTCAATCCTGGAATTGGAAAGACGCTGGTTGAGAAAACACAATCGGTTAAGAAGATATTTTTTACTGGAGAAGGTTCAAGCCGTATTTTTCCTGCAAAAAGGGCGATCTATGATGCTATGAGACAAGGAGTGGATCTTTCCCTGCATACTGACGGTTCTACGCAGGCGTTGGAATATGATCTGAGGAACAGTGTTGTCTTTGGCGCTTCCAACTCAGGAAAGACAAAAGAGCTTGTCAGGCTTTTCAACAAATTGAAAAATGCAGGTCATAAGAAGATGTTTGGAGTGACAGCCTTTGCGAACTCGAAAATCTCGGAATATACGGAACATACGCATGTCCTTTCCTGTGGCAAGGAAGATGCAGTTGCTGCCACAAAAAGCGTTGTTGAACAGGCATTGGTCTATCATTCCTATTTTGCAGCGCTGAGTGGAAAAGTGCTTTCAGGGCTTGATAAGGCAGCTAAACAGGTTGAGACAGCTCTCACCTTGGCCATCGATTCTGATCTTGTCAAAAAAGTGGTGGATTCGCACATCATCTATTTTGCAGGCAGGAATAATGGAGTTGCAGAAGAGCTGACCTTGAAGACGAACGAAATCACAAGAAAGAAATCCGGATACCTGGAAGGTACATACGCAGTCCATGGCATCGAAGAAGTCATGGACAAGAACGAGACCGTCATTATCATAGACCCTTTTGTAGATGAAGAAGAGAAGTTCTCTGAATGTCTGGAGAAGGGAGTCGGCATGAACGTCATTGCTATTGCATCAAGAAAGACGCGCTTTCCAACAGTGATCATTCCAGATGGTGAAGAGTTCAGGAATTATGTTGAGCTTGCAGCGGGGTGGAACCTGCTTATGGAAATTGGATTGGCTGCAGGCGTAAATCTCGACAAACCCCAGAGAGCAAGAAAAATCGGTAACGAGTTTGTGGGATAGATGTGATGAAAATCAAGTACTGTCATTTTGACAGTGGTTTGGAAATGTGGCAGGTGTCTCAGCGGATGCTGGAAATTGATCCTTTTGACATAGCTGAAGTTTCCTGGCCAGACAAGAATCCTGTACCCGAAGTGAAAGCGAGGTTGGCCTGGGATGAAAAAAATCTGATTGTCAGGTTTGATGTGAAGGAATCCGATGTTGTAGGACACTGGAAAAAAACAAATGACTCGGTTTATGAGGATAGTTGTGTTGAATGTTTCATCCAGCCAGCAGGAAGCCCTGTCTATTACAATATTGAGTTTAATTGCATTGGCACCATTCTCATGGGGCATGCCACATCCCGACGGGACAGGCAGGTAATGGATTCGTCTATTATTGAAAAGATCAGGACATATCCGTCTTTGGGAAAGGAAGTATTCGAATCCCATGGAAAGACAGTTGAATGGAATTTGACAGCAGTCATTCCTCTGAGCTGTTTTGTGAAGCATGAGGTTGAAAACAGGAAGGGATCCAGATACAGGATGAACCTTTATAAATGTGGAGACAAATGTGGAAGCCCCCATTGGATCGCATGGAAAAAAATATTGACTGATGTGCCGGATTTTCATAGACCGGATTTTTTTGGCGATGTAGAATTGGAATGAACAGGAAAGGCGGTGACGGAATATGAATAAGAGTATTTATGAAATTGCTAAAAAAGCGAACGTTTCAATAGCTACAGTCTCCCGCTCTTTGAACAATGTGTACGGCGTGAATGAGGATACGAAGAAGAGGGTTCTTAAAATAGTGGAAGAATACGGGTATAGCCCTAATCCAAGTGCTAAGAGGTTGAAGACCCAGAAATCGAACATCATTGGTCTCTGTTTTCCCCATAACGATCACATATTCCTCGATGCGTACCTCACGGAAATGTTGGATGAGTTGCAGATGGAAATCAGCAAGGCTGGATATGAATTCGCTTTTTTTACCATAGATCCTAATGATGCCAACAAGGGATATAGCCGTCTTTTCCTGAATAAGTCTGTTGATGGGCTGATTATTGGTGGAACATCATTTGATGATGAACGTGTTGTTAATATCCTGAAATCAAAGTTTCCCGTGATTCTTCTTGGCAGCAAGGTGAGGTCATTGGACATGAACTATATGGATGTTGACAATGAAAAGATTACCCAGTTAGGCCTGCAATATCTTGTCAACAAAGGACATAGGCATATTGCCGTATATATTGGGGATCGTTCTTTTTCTACATGGATGGAGAGGGAATCCAGCGCGCTCTCCTTTTTTAAGACCCATCAGGATGCCTCGTCTCTCCGTTCAGAAATGGTTTATGAGATAAAATGTTTTGATGATTCTTATAAAGCCACTTTGAATATTTTAAACAGTCAGGAGAGGCCAAGCGCTATTTTCGCCATGGGAGACCTGCAGGCTGCTGGTGTTTATAAGGCCTGCCATGAATGTGGTTACAGGATTCCTGACGACATTTCTGTAGTGGGATTGGATAATCTTGCTCTCTCAACAAGATTTTGTTGGCCTGAGCTTACAACGATTGAGATACCCAGAAACGATATGGCCAAGATGCTGATAAAGAACATGTTGCTGCTGATGAATAAGGAAAAGCCACATGTGGAGCCTGTTATTTTCGATCCTATTCTAAGGATACGCCAGTCAGTACGAAGTATTTAGCTGAAACCAGGATATTTAAGGAGTCATTATGATGAAGGTTGTTGTTACAGGTGGTTCGGGTTTTATTGGAAGTCACATTGTGGAGCATTTCCATAAGATTGCTGATGTGACTGTTGTTGATAGTTTTAGAAGCGGGTTCAAGAAGAATATCGATCCTTTCCTAGGGAAGAATGTCAGGCTGGTCAAGGCTGATATTTGTGATGCTGGGAAAATGAGGAAAATCATCAGGGATGTGGATTATGTGTTCCATTTAGGTGCTCTGATAAGCGTTCCAGAATCCATGAACAAGCCCTTCCTCACAGAAAAGATCAATACTGTAGGAACATTGAACGTGTTGGAAGCTGCCAGGTTGGGTGGCGTTAAAAAGATTGTTCTTTCATCCTCAGCAGCGGTTTACGGAGATAATCCGGTGATGCCCAAAGTGGAAACCATGTCGCCAGAACCGAAAAGCCCTTATGCGATTACAAAATTGACTGGAGAATATTACTTCCGTTTGTATAGGGAATATTTTAAGGTGCCGACAGCGGTTCTCAGATATTTTAATGTATTTGGTCCTCGTCAGGATCCAAAATCCCAGTATGCTGCTGCTGTGCCTATTTTTATCAGCAAGGCATTGAAAAATGAGGATATAACCATATTTGGCGATGGGGAGCAAACACGCGATTTTATTTTTGTAAAAGAGATTGTTCAAGCGAATGTTCTGGCAGCAGAAAAAGGGGATTCTGTCTATAATGTCGCTACGGATTCCAAGATAACAATCATAGAGCTTGCCAAAAAAATTGTTTCAATGACAAACTCAAAATCAAAAATTGTCTTTTTACCTGAACGTCCAGGTGATATTAAGCATTCTCGTGCGGATATATCCCGAATTTCTCAGATCGGGTTTAAACCAACTCATAAATTCGATGATGCTTTGAAAGCGACTATTGATTATTATGCGAAGTGATTGATAGGATAGGTTTTGAATGAAAAAAAGTCAGGGCTAATGAAAGTATTCAGAATGTTTCAAGCATTTGTATTGTTGTTCCTGTTTTTAATGCCTTTTTCTCTTTTTTCTAATAAGGACCTAAAAAACATGGAAGAAGTCTATTATGATGTTAAATTAAATAGAACCATAAAAAATGTCCAGCCAATGACCGGAATTGTTTTTTGGCAAGAAACGATAGAGGATAATCCTGCTCTGGTTCCTGAAAATGCAGTTCAGTTGGAATACTCCTATATGAGATATTGCGATGTTGTCCGTGAAAAAGGTGTTTATGATTGGAAAAAGGTGGATGATTTATTGGATTCCATCAAGAGTCGAAAGCACCAGGCTATTTTGCGTTTTTTTTATGTTTATCCGGGAAATGAGACGACTGTTCCCTCCTATATCAAGATGCTTTCTGATTATACGGAAACGGAAGGCGTTACAGAAGACAATCCAACATGGTTTCCAGATTGGTCACATCCGGAGTTACAGCTTTTTACAAAAGAATTTTATTCCCGTTTTGCTGAAAGATACGATCGTGATCCCAGGATTGCCTTTCTTCAAGTCGGATTCGGTTTATGGGGCGAGTATCATATTTATGAAGGGCCTTTTGTTCTAGGAAAAACTTTTCCGAGTAAGGAGTTTCAAAAAGATTTTATAGGGCATCTTGCCAAGCAGTTCAAGGAATTGCATTGGTCTGTTTCTATAGACGCCATGTCTGATGAATATTCACCTTTTAAAGAGTCTCCGCAACTCCTGGAAATACAATTTGGATTGTTTGACGACTCTTTTATGCATAAGGATCATCATGATTATAATGAGGATTGTTGGAATTTTTTCAATTACAAGGAAAAATTCCAGGTTTCTCCCCATGGAGGAGAACTTGGATACTATACGGAGTTTGATCAAAAGCATGCCCTGGATGTGGCAGGAATGCATGGTCGTACTTTTGAGCAACTTGCGAAGAAGTTCCATATTTCATACATGATTGGTAATGATCAGTTTAAGTATCAATCTGGTGAAAGAATTAAGCAAGCGGGACTGAATTGTGGATATAGTTTCAAAGTGATACAATTTAAGGCATCAGGAAGCAACTCGATAGTTACAATCACAAATGAGGGAGTCGCCCCTATCTATTATGACGCTTATGTGGCCATTAATGGAGTACGATCAGCTGAATCGCTTAAAGGATTGTTGCCTGGTTCCACAAGACTTTTTCATATCCCTGTCGGTGGAAGAAGACTAAAACTGACAATTGAAAGTGATCGTCTGGTTCCAGGACAAAAAATCCAGTATTCAGGGAAAATATAGTTTTTTTCAATACATGTTGAATAAAATTAGACCATAGAAATCATTGTAATGCCTTCTCGTTGCCAGGAATTTATCCGACCCTCTTTTTTCAAGGCGTGGACCACACCGTGGAAATCATTGTCGCCAATCGTTTGGGAGATAGCGGTTTCTATTTTCAGTTTTAATGTATGGGAATCTATTTCCTTGCATTGTCTGAGTAAACCCATAATATGTGTTTCATATAAAATTTCTGGCCGGTTTTTATTCTTCAAAGTTAGAAGATGATTGTTTTGGATTGCTTCTCCTATCTCCAATAAGGCTTCCTTGATTTCCTTTTTCCCTTTTACATAGGTTGCGGTTTTATCTTCTGTACCGGAATTTCGCATGAAAACGCATCCAAGTAATCCTTTGGAATCTTTCAAAGTAAGGTAGAGTACATTTGGATCCTCTTTTTCTTCCATGATGATGGTTGTGTCACTTGGTAGTGTTTTGAGATTTATCTGTTTTTGGACAGAATCTGTCACAAGCTGTTTATCACGATTCCAGACTGAACTGTTCTGGTAAAAAAGAGTCTTATCCACAAAAAAAGTATAAAACGTTTTTGAGAATCCTGGAGTAAAAGGGGTCATGATCTGTTCGGACGTATATTTCATGGTTTTTATTGCTATTAATGTGAGAAGGCCTGTGAGTAAACCGATTCCGGATAAGAGGAACTTATTTTCACCTTTATCGGTTAGTAAGGGCAGGGGAAGTATCAGATGTCCTGAAACTTCGAGCCCTACTAACAGAGGACCGTCGTTGAATGCGCCAATCCATTTATCGCCAACACTTACAATTTTGGAATTCAATTTGAGATATTCATGTGCCGCAGTGGCAGTCATAAGGTCGGATTCAATGGTTGAAACAAACCATTGTTTTGAAGCATCGATCTTTTTATCTTTCAATAAATATTGGGCTATTAAAAAACCGCATTTATCTCCGTCAATTACAGCAATTTGGTCTTTCTCTTTGTCGAAATACAGCACAAACCCTCGGTCTCCATCACCATCCAAAGCTATGCCAAAAGTGCTATTGGCGGCAGATTTCCGGCCAGTCATGAAGATTTCACGTATAAAAGGGGTGTGAGTCTCCAGGTCTTGTGGGTAGAAACACTCGGTTCCTTCAATCTCAGCTACCCCACAATGTCTGTTGATGTTGGCACCGTTGGGAACCTCATTCTTTGTTACAAAAGAGATCTCCAGTTCCTTTAAAAGTTTATGACCTATCTCTGTAAAAGCCCCATTGGCCGTGTCAAGGATAATGGTCATTCCTTTCAGAAGTGAAGTCATGTCAGCAGGAAGAGTCTTCTTTAGGAATTGGATGCTGTCTGCTTGGATATTTGGAATTAAAAAAGAGGAAGAAGTTTTTGAAGAATCATTTTCCAACAACCTGTTCTTATACATATACGTAGATAACGCATAATCACCAAAGGTCCCTTCTGGAAGCAGTTTTTTTCCATCGAGGAAAAATTTGATTCCATTCTGATTGGAGGGATTGTGACTGGCTGTCAGCATGGCTGCTACTCTGATATCCTTTCGTAACATCGTGTAGGGGACTATGGCTGTTGGAACAACACCGCAATCATTTACCATTAACTCGGCTTGCGCAAATCCTTCACAGACTGCCTTATTTAATATCCCGTTTTGGGCAACGTCACGACCATCGTTTCCAATGACTACAGAAGATCCTCTGGAAATGACTCCCTTGTCAATACATAATTTTGCGAAAGAGTAGGATGTTATACGTACAAGTTCCGGTGTGAAAGAGATGTCTTTTAAAAAAGCCTGGATACAGTTTGTTGCGTGGGGCGAGGAGGAGGGCGAATCGATCACGACTTTTCCCCGAATTCCGTCTGTGCCCATGAAATTGACGCGTGCCATCAACAATGCATTTCTGGTTTTTTCTGCTTCGCTGGCTGTTGAAATCCTGTAAAGATCGATTGCTTTCCTGAGGTCGATAAGCAAGGGATGGGGATAGTCATTCAGCAGTTTCGCGTTGATCAGGGTTAGGAATGTTTCTTCATCGTTATCCGAAAAAAAAGAGGAATTCTGTCTTATCAGGGAAGGTTCTGTAAGAATTCCTCCTGATAGTATGTTTGAAACCACCAAAATGTTTTTTGATGAAAGGTGTTGCAAGACTGATTCTGTTTTTTGTAATAAGACCTCAAATTTTTTTGGATCCATAGGGTTTAACCAATCCTCTTGACTTCGGATTTTTCAAAAGCTTTGATTGTATTGATGACCGGGGCACTTCGGCCTTCTAAGGCGTTTTCTACACGTGGTAACTGGTCTGAATGACGATGTTTTATTTCGGATTTATCATTATAAACCGAGGCTGTCTGGATGAAGGTCCGTACTTTGGAAGCGTATATATTACATGCCTTTCCTATCAGTGTGCCAGGTTCTAATACGGTAAGGCAGCCAACCGTTGTGTAATCGCCAATGATGGCCCCGAATTTCATAAGACCACTGTGGAATGTCCATCCGTCAATGTTGACATTGGCCTCTCCCCAGTTGTTCTTGACATTTGAATTTTTATCGCCAGCACCTTCATTGACAAGTTTGCCTAGGATGGAATCACCGACATATCCATAATGCCCGGATTCTGAGCCTGCGAAAACATTTTTCCCAAGTGAAAAGTCAAAAACCTCTTCTGCGTCCATGATGACAGTATTTTTTGCTTCACTTCTGAAAACTACACCTAGCCCGAAGATGGTGTCTTTGCGGATATAGGCACCAGGCAATATTTGAATGTTCTTTTCAAGGATAACGCGGTTTCCCATGGTGGCACCATCAATCACTGTTCCCTGGTTGACATAGACAAGGTTTTCTATGACAGAATTCCTGACGAGCTTAACATTGTCGTCGAGAATCACATTTTTTTCAATGACACAGGGACCATCCATTTTAATGTTCTTTCCAATATAAACTCCATCTCGAATGGTGCAGTTCAATAGTTTGGCCCCACTGGAGATATAGACGTTTTCTCCTATATAAGAGTTTCCGAGAATGGAAGCTCCAGATTCCACGTAAGCTCCTTTCTTGATGGTTACACCCAACCCGATTTCCGTGCCTTTCTGGACGAAAGCCCCATCTTCTATTATGTAGCTACCTGAAGTGGATTTCATTAGCTCTCCCGAAAACGATGCTTTTTTTTCTGAGAGGATATTCATTTTTTTTTCGACAAAGGATTGGCAATATGATGGAATGTTTTTTAATGCATGATAAACGTATGATGTATTATCGAATATGCCGGAGTGTGTCCATGTTTTCCATTCTGAAAAATAATAATCCGGATGCATGATTGTTGAGAAGAGAGTGGCTCCTGCCGCTATGAGAGTCTCTTTTATTTTTATTATCGCCTCTGGAGAAGATCCTGTGTAAAGGATCCCTTTTAGACCGGAAAGTCTGTTGTCCTTGTAGGTGGAGGCAATCAGTTTTAGGTTTTCGTCTAATCTGGAATCTCCTATTCTGATGAGACCGATGTCAGCTTTGCATATTTTGGCGAATGATTTGGCCATATCTTCTTTTTTAGCATAATCATTCAATTCATTAATGTCGATTGATAGGGAAATGCGTTCCTTTATGAGAATCTCTATAAGCTCTTTTATGGTGAGAGAATCGCTTTTCTTATCGGTTTTCCCGTTTTTTAAGGCTAATGATACTATGATTTTGTCATTGGCAACATGATTTCTTAAAAAAGAGATATTTTCGTTGATAAGTTTTATGAATTTGTTCTTACTAATCCCTTTTTCCAGAGATCCGATGGGACATTCCATGAACCTGGTTGTGAAATTCGCTGAGTTTTTCTCTTTGGAAAAAACAACATCGTAAGCCCCTGTTTCCTTTATGCTTTCATTCTCCCTAATTATGATATCTGTCAAGGATGATGCGAATTTCTTGTCGGATAGGGCTGTTCCCTTAAGGGAAATTAATTCTGAGGCGGTAAAAAGGTCTTTTAATCTGAGTTTCCTGGTTTTAAATACTCTTGACTCTATGTCTGCGTCATTAATGTAGGAAATAAAATCAACAAGATTAATTGTCTCTTTTGAAGTGTTTTGTTCAGTTATACCTAGTCCAATAACTCTAGCCATGGTGAACTCCTTTTTGAATATAAGATAAAAAATGTTTTTCCGAACTGTAAACGTTTACAATAATAACTCTTTTTTAGGCGGAAGTCAAGTGTTTTTATAAAAAATATAGAGTTCGTTGTTTTAGGCCACATACCTCGACTTGTATAAAAGATTCCATTTTTATATTAAATCGGTTAGTGTTCACGTAAAAGGTATAAATGTTTAAAGTGGGATTAACGATATCCGCATAAGTCGTAAGAGTGGTATTTCCCAAAGTAAACTGGATCCGATAGACATCTCTGGAAAGCCGTTCGTGGTTTCTTTGCTTTCTGAAAAATAAAAACATCCGTGGACCGAAGGGATGAATGTTTTGGGAAAAGATGATGATTTTTAATATTTGACACAGGGTAACACTTGCACTAGTTTTGTAATCGTTTACAACAAAGTTTTTTTTAGTTTAAAGTCACATGCAATAAAGTTGCACTTTTTCATCATCTCATAAGTTAGCTTCAGTACTATGCCATGGCAAGTGTTTCATGAAATATCCTAGCTAGCTTGCTTTTCGGTTGATTGATACACTCCTTTATGAACTTTACGATTTCATTTGTGACCTGTTCTTCCCAAATTCTGATAATCTGTCGAGTGCCAACTCTGAGAATTTTCGATTTGTTCTTTTTTCGTCCGATTCTTTATATTTCTTTAGTTCTTGGTGAATAATTGGCTTCTCAAAAAATCTAAAAGGATGAGACAGATCCAATCACCCTCAAAGCCTTCATAGTCACTCTTGACCAACCCATACATTCTTTTTGTCTCGCTCATTTTAGCCTCTATGGCTGAACGCTTATTATAAATTCTTTTTCTTCGCACTGTAGTATGTCTTTGCCAGCTTATTGGCGGCCTTAATGACCGCACTCTTGACCATTTCCGCATGCTCGATGACCCGTTTTATGAGGCTCACTTCCGTCAGCAATAAAGAATCCTTTTTCTCGCACCCAAAACATGCCTAAAAACGACTTAT
>DYKD01000006.1:0-27552 GCA_020722765.1 Brevinema andersonii
GGACCTACTGATTATGAGTCAGCAGCTCTAACCAACTGAGCTATAGGCCCTATTAGAGGTTGCAATATACTTTAATCTTTTGGAAAAGTCAAATTTCGATATTAGCAATATATAGCACAAAATTCATAACCCTGGTGAATAATAGATATTAATACCACTATCGACGGTTCCTATCCAGATATAATCCTTTTCGAATTCTATAGTGAGTATATTGTTGCTGTTCATTCCGTCTTTGATGGTGATAGCCCTTGTTTTTGACGTAGAAAGATCATAAATGATTAGACCATCCTCGAGTGTTCCTATATATAATCTGTTATTCTTCAGAACCATGGTATTTATATAATATTTTTTGGGCAGTTTAAGGGATTCAATTTCTCCGGTTTTCTTATTCAAGGATATGATCCCTTCTTTATAAGACGCCATGTAAATGTAGTTCTCATCAAAAGCAAGGTCTTTCGCGAGATTGTTTATTTGTGGATAATTTTTACTGGAATAATGTGTCCATTTCCCATCTTTATAAAGCAGGAATCCATTATTTAAAGTCGCAAATCCAATGGTTCTGTCCCTTGAATCTTCTTTTACTCTGACAACAAATTGGGGGAGGTTGGAATATTCGGTCCATGTGTTCATGATTTTGTCATATCTTTGGATTCCAGTCCCTAATGTACAGATCCATACATAACGGTCCTGGACAAGTATGCTTTTTATCCGTTGATAAGCTACTCCAGGAATTGATCGAAAATTGTTCCAAGTGTTGTTTTTTTTGTTAAAGCGAGAAACGCCTTCAAACGTAGCAATCCAGATAAATGAATCATCAACTTTAATATCTCGGATGAGATTGGCTACTAATCCATTTCTAGTATTGAATATTTTGATAGTGTTTTTGCTTCTAGAAAATTTGAAAGCTCCACCTAACCATGAACCAGCCCAAATGTCATCCCCATCAAATGTAATGGCGCTGATACAGTCGTCTTTTAATCCATCATTCTTGTCAATGAATTGCCATTGGATCTTTTTTAAGAGAAGACGTATTTCAGGATCCCATGCTGTTGAAGGTTTCAGGTTGATCAACCTTGAAATGTAATGATATGCTGTTTCCCTGTCTTTGAATACTTCCCAATATAGACCAGCAAGATGTTTCAATGCATCAGCTTTTTTTTGTTTATTCTGGAGAAGATCGTTCGCTTTTGAAAAGTAGAAAACAGAATCATGAGAACGCCCAGTTTCAAGATAGGAAATTCCAAGAATGTAACAGGATTCACCCATTTCCACACTTGAAAGTAGCTTTCCCTTTTTTATATACTGAAGGGTAAAATTAATAGTTTCCTGGAATCTTTTTTTTTCTAGGAAAAGATAGGCAAGGGGAAGATAAAATTTCCTATAGACAGATGCATTTGGATATTTTGACTTGAATGACAATAATAGTTCATGTGAAAGATCAGGGTTTTTAAGTTCGTTAATCTGGATTTGAAGCATATATTCCATGCTTTTTATCCTATTCGTATATATGAGCGATGTATCCGTGATTTGCTTATAGAGCGTGAAAGCTTTTTTATAATCCTTTTTTTGGAGTGATGTTTCGGCCTGACTCCAAAGAAGTTCATCAGCAAGAATATCTTCGGTATATTCATCATTCATTTCAGGTGAGGTAGCACACGAGTAGAAAAACAGCAGAATCAGTATGCCAGTAAAATGACAAATGGAATTAGATAATTTTAGCATTTTTAAGTTCATCAACCACATCTTGTACAGTAATAAGATTCATACATTTAAAATGTTTTTTAGGGCATTTCAATGAACCATGTAAGGAGCATGGTCTGCATTTAAGATTTTTGATTTCTAGAATTCGACTGGACTTGTGAAAAGGGGAAAATCCAAATTCCTTGACTGTGGGTCCCCAGATAGAGATTGTGGGAACCTTGAGGGCATCTGCTATATGCATGATTCCTGTATCATTACAGATAACACCAGATGAAAGGGATATAACAGCAGCTGATTCCATTATGGAAAGCTGGCCTGAAAGATCAAGGGTGCTTTTACGGGAGAAATGGAGCTCTCTCTTTTTGCCAATAATAATCATTTTTGTATTAGATGTGGAGGACAATAATTTGACAAGTTCTGGAAATTTTGTCCATTTTTTAGTTTGCCAGTTTGCTTCAGGAGCGACAGTGATAAAATTTTTAAACCCTTTCATATGAAGTTTCACTCGGATTTTATCAATGATTTCTGCAGGGATATTCAAATATGGGGTATGTTTTTTTACTTGTAATTTTGAAATCAGACCTGCTTTTTCTGCTGTTTCAAAATATCTTTGCATGACACGGATTCCCGAATGAGGTGATTCGCTTTTCAAACTGACCAGTCTTCTTCTGCCTATGCTGTTTTTGAAAACTGAAAAAGAAGGTATGAAAAGAAGATTTTTAATAATAAAAGATCTCAGATTGTTATGTAAATCTAGTATGAGAGAGAAATTTTTCTTTTTTAATGTCTGTATCAGAGTAAACAGATTTGTCTTGTCATGAATTGTAATGACTTCGTCAATAAAAGGATTGGATTGGAGGAGGGGAGCAAATGTATCTTTTGTAAGTACAGATATGTGTGTTGAATTATCATATTTTTTAATGGCTTTGAAGAGACCGCCTGTTATGACGATATCACCAATCGAACTGAACCGGATAGTAAGGACTTTTTTCACGTAGATTCACCATCTGGTCTGGTTTTCCATCTTCTATGGACCCAGAACCATTGTTCAGGGTGTTTGCGTATGAGATTTTCAAGCATAGTTGACCATGTCTGTGTATTTGTCAAGATGTCGTTTTCAAGGTCATCTGTCCTGATGATAGGAACTTCTTCAATATTTAAAAGGAATTTATTTCCAGGTTTTCTTATGAGTCCAGCTAAAATGACAGGAGCTCCTGTTTTTAGGGCAAAAAAGATAGGTCCTTTTACAGTTGCAGCCTTCCTACCAAAAAAATCTACAAATACATTTCCGCCCCGTGCATCCTGATCAGATAGGAAGGCAACAAGTTCGTTTTTTCTGAGATGTTCAATTGTTTTTTTTACAGCGACAGTATTAGGGATGAGATTGATGCCTACTTTGTTTCTGGTTCTGTTGAAGAATGTGTCTGCTAGAGGATTTGTTTGAGGGAAATATATGGCATTTAACTTATATTTTAAATGGCAGGTGAGCCCCCCCTCGAGTTCCCAATTACCAAGATGAGTGGTAATGACAATGATCCCTTTCTTTTTCTCTAATAATCTGTCTAACAGGGAAAAATTATTGATATCAAAAAGGTGGTTTACTTTTGGGGTGGTAAAAAACTTGTCCAGTTGAAGGAACTCAAAGAAGATATAAGTCATATTCAGATAGACACCATTCACTAATGTTCTGATTTCTTCTTTGGTTTTTTCTGGAAAGGCAAAAGAGAGGTTTTCCGAGCAGATTCCCCTGTGTTTTTTGTCAAGTTTGATTAGAAGCCTGGATAGTGGCAGACAAAAAGCATAAAGCCAGGACATGGGGACAATCCTGAAAAGGGCTGCAAATAAAGCAAGAAACAGGAATTGGGGAATATGCTTGAGTTTTATCTCAGAGGCTTTTCGGATAGACATCTAATGACTCCAAAAATATTTGAGATTGAAAAGTAATGAAATCTGTTTGTAATTGCAAGTTAAATGATTTTATTCCACATTTTTAGAATTGCAGAAAGAATTTCCTGATGACCGATATTTCGGATAAAATCAGGGGTTTTTAGAAGATGAATATCTTTTTTGCTGTCAAAATGTGAGATGGCTATATGGGATGGATCATGTAAGGGATGCCATTCTTCCATAGGGACAGAACCAAAGATTGTTAAAGTAGGAGTTTTCAGAGCTACAGCAATATGTTTCCACCCTGTATCTAAAGTGACAAATAAGGAAGCGAGACTTATTATTGCAGCTTTCCCCTCAAAATCAAGTTCATGGTCAACTATTGGAATGCCGGTTGATTGTGAAATGATACCAGATGTTGTTTTCTCTTCAATAGAGAATCCTGAAAGAAGAAGCATGGGGATATCATTTCTCATGGAAAGCTCGTTGATCAGAGCAATGAATTTTTCAGCTGGCCATTGCTTATATACCTGTGAACCAGTCACTCCGAGAAGCAAAAATTTTTCAGGATAATTTTTCTTCTGTAGCCACTCCTTCATTTTTATTTTGATGGCCTCTGAAATTCCATGATATTCGGTTGTCAGATTATTGTCTGAGATTCCGATGGGAAGCAGTGTCTTTAAGAATCTTGTGCCTTGATAACAAAGAGGAGGTATGGATATGTTATAATCATAGAATTTCTGCGTGTAAGCTCTTCTTCCCATGAGAGGAAGTCCAATTCTGGTTTTTGCAATAATATGTTTGATTGTACAATATCCAGAATAGGAATTGTTCCAATCAATGAGCACGTCAGTATAAGGGATGGTATTCAGATGTTTGTAGATGTCCTTATATTCAATGTGATATCTTCTGATAGGTAGTTTGAAAGGACCAATGACAGTTCTCCATGGATCTTTGTCCATGATAGTGATTTCATTGATGTTAGGATTATTCTTGAGTGCAAGTCCACCGTAAGGATTTGTGAGATATATGATTTGGGATTCAGGAAAGGAATGTCTGATAGCTCTTATGGCAGGGGTTGTCAGCAATGTATCGCCAATCCCAGCAAATTTTGATAATATGATTTTCATTATTAATCCTTAACCATGGGGATATGAGTATTTGCAAGTATAATCTAATAGATACAGAGGACCATGTCAAATCCAAACTGATGATTATAATTTCCATTGCTCACAGCATAAACATTCTTATCAATGGATGTAAGATAGGCTGTTCCGTCAGCAGCGATACTTATGGATCCTTTTATTTCTCCAACAAATGTATCGAAATATTGGTGGCTACTCAGCTATCGGCAACTTAATTATTGCTTTGTCAAAGTAGAGATATACCACAATAAATGGATTTCCCCTATCAGGCAAAAAAATCAATGATAGCATGCTCTCATTTTTTTAAGAATGATTTCAGCAGCTTTGATTAAAGGATAATTAGTGGGTGCAGATGTCAGGAGCGGGTGTGTTCCAATCTGCGAGGTGATGATGGAAAATATCGTCATCCTGTTCTGTATCACAAACCCGATCAAATTTGTAATCTCGGCAGAGCTGGCTGCTCCACTAACCTCGGCACCGATAATGGTCCCTGTCTCTTTTAGGGCAATCAGTTTGACATACTGTTTACCGCTGTCAGGAATCGTTCCCGGATGGCGATCTACGCCTTCAAATTCACCCGCTATGTAATCCATGTGCTCGTTTTTTGCAATCGATTCTGTGACTCCGGCAACGCCAAACCCATAAACTCCCAACCTTGTATCAAATATGGAAATCGTTCCGCTAAAAGATTTCTCTGCCGATATTTTGAACAGGTTCATTCCAGCAACTCGAGCTTCCGTAGTGGCTGTCGATGCCAACATGATCTTGTTTGGTTTCTTAGTGATAAAATCCCTCTTTTCTGCACAATCACCAACAGCAAAGATGGAATTGGCACTTGTCCTCATATATTCATCGACCTTTATAAAGCCATATTTATTCAAGTCCAATCCGGCATCTACGGCAAGAGAATTATCCGGTGTATAACCCATGGCAAGAATGACCGCATCCGCATTGATGATTTCCCCATTTTCCAGTTCTACACCTGAAGCTGTCTCTTTTCCTAATATCTTCTTAATGCCAATTCCACAGCGCACATTGACGCCTCTTTCCTTCAATACATTTTCGGCTTTTTCAGCCACATCCGGATCGAAAGCAGCCATAAGGATATGAGGTGTTTTTTCAATAACAGTCACTTTTTTCCCCGTTTTGACAAGCTCATCGGACATTTCAACCCCTATAAAACCACCTCCAACCACGATGATCTCATTTTTTGTTTTCAGGCTTTCAAACATATCGGAAAGATAATCCATGTTTTTTTCAACATAATAAACGCCTTTCTTATCCTGTCCTTCTAACCAGGCGGGCTTTAGGGTTTTGGATCCTGATGCGATAACAAGCCGATCATATTCCATTTCAGATTGATCCTTGAACAAAACCTTTTTTTCGGAAGGAATGATTTTAATGACTTCATTCACCAATATTTTCACTTGAGCTGCCTCGAGGGGAGCATCTCCCATCATATTTTTAGAAACATCATTCAGCGTGCCAAAAATATAGGGAATGCCACAGGGCACCATGGATTTAGCATGTTTTTTTATGATAGTGACGCTCTTCTGTGCATTATTATTCTTGGCTGTAATAGCCGTAATGATTCCAGCAGGACCGCCACCGATTACTAAGACATCTGTTTTTTCCATAAAATCTCCTTTATTTTGAAAAAATTGTATTCAATAAGAAAATCGTTTTTTTTGTAACTCATCCAAGAACTTGTCCATCAAACAAGTTTGGTTAAGGTTTATCATACCTAACCAATGCACGTCAAAAAAGACCGCGCCAGACATAAATGGAAAACCGGAGGTTCGCTATTTGCTTACACTCAATAATAACAATAAAAAATTGGATTTGCAAAATCATAGAGTCTCATAATTGCACCCAATCTTCCTGCTACCTGATGTGCCATACGACTTCAAAAGTCAGTATAATTTTTTTTCTTATATAGCTCATCTGCTTTGTAGGAGCTTCGGACTAGCTTTCCTGATGCTACTGAGTCGAATCCTAGCTCCATAGCTATGGTTTCATATCTCTTGAATTCTTTGTCACTTAATCTTCTGACAATCTTATGATGTTTTAGTGACGGCGCAAGGTATTGTCCTATAGTAACAGAATCTACCAGGTGTGCCCTCATATCTTTGAGTACTGTTATCACTTCCTCGTCTGTTTCGCCCAGCCCCAGCATGATGCCTGATTTTGTTATGATATGAGGATGTGTCCTTTTGGATTCTGAAAGAACTTTCAAGGATCTCTCATAAATTGCTTGTGGTCTGACCTTGGGATATAGGCCGGGTACTGTCTCTATGTTGTGGTTTAGGACTTCTGGTTCAGCATTGAGTACGGTCTGTAAAGATTGCGGATTGCCTTGGAAATCAGGAATCAGGACTTCAACCTGGATTTTGGGATTGGAGTTTTTCAGGGCTTGGATACACTCAGCAAAATGTTGGGATCCACCATCAGGTAGGTCATCCCGTGTTACAGATGTAATGACGATGTACTCAAGACCTAGTTGTCTGACAGCTTCAACAATCCTTTCAGGTTCTTTTGGGTCAACAATTTCAGGAACCCCTTTTTTCACGTTACAGAAAGTGCATCGTCTTGTGCAACTGTTTCCAAGGATCATGAATGTGGCAGTCTTGTGGGAGAAGCATTCCCCCCTGTTTGGACAGCTTGCAGAAGAGCAGACAGTGTTCAATTTTAGCTTTTTGATTAGTGCATCCACTTTGCGGGCTTCTTCATTATATCTGGTTCTTACAAGGGCTTTTGCTGGTGATTTTTCTTCTGTTTCGGGATAAAAGACATCTTTAAAATATCGTGCTGTAATTTTTTTCATGTTTTCAATATCAATTTTTTGTTTGGTCAGTTTTTCAAGTGATGTGACACCTTTGTCTGTTATACCACAAGGGATGATCCAAGAGTATGCCGATACGTCCGTATTTACATTGAAAGCAAAGCCATGCATTGTGACATTCCGCTTTACTGAAATTCCGACAGCTGTTATCTTTTCATTGCCGACCCATACACCTCTATGTTCCATGTCCCTATGCGAATCAATGTTGAATTCATTCTTAAGAAGTCTGATGAAAACTTCTTCAATCTCCCAGACGAATTGTTTGACAAAGCCTTTTCTTTGGTTCAGATCAACAATCACATATCCGACAATCTGGCCAGGTCCGTGATATGTCGCTTCTCCACCTCTATCTATTCGGTGGATGGTTATTCCCTTGTCTTTAAAAAAGGAATCATCAGCTTTGAGATGTGAGTTGTCCGCTCGTCTTCCCATTGTTATCACAGGAGGATGTTCAAGCAGCAGGAGAGTGTCTGTTATCAGATTGTCCTGTCTTTTTTTTACAAGATCATGTTGTAGTTCGAGCCCTTTCTGATAATCAGTGACTCCCAAATGGATGACATTTAAATTCAAGATGAATCCTTACAAAGAAAAATTAAAGAGTATAAATATAACATCAATGTTAATGTTCTGTCAATAATTTCTAAGACGAAAGAACATGAATTTGATTCCTTGTAGGATGCTTGTTATATTGATGAGGATACAATATGGTTTTAAACCATGTTGTATCTATTTTGACTGACAGGAGTCTTGATGGATAAGTCTTATTGGAACAGTATGGCTGGCAGATATGAGGATGAGATATTCAGTTCCCTTCACAGTGATGCGAATGGATTGATTGCAAAGACAATAACGAAAAACGCATCAAAAAAGATGACAGCATGTGATTTCGGTTGTGGGATAGGTCATTATATCCCGTTGCTCAGTTCGAAATTCAAGCATGTATATGCGTATGATCTGTCTCCCCAGCTTGTGGAACAAGCAAGACAGAAGAATGCAGAATTGAAAAATGTGGATTACGGTTCACAGGATTTTTTCAAGGCAGCTCCTGCTATCGGACCTGTTGATTTTGGTATCTGTGCTAATGTGCTTATAGCGGAATCCTATGAATTAAGAAAAGGAATTTTGACCAATATCAGAACTTGTTTGAAAAAAAAAGGGGAAAATCCTTTTTGTTTTGCCCTCCCATGAATCAGCGCTTTATGCCAATTTCAGGCTGTTTGAGTGGAACATGAAGGATGGATTGGCTCAGCAAACTGCTATACAAGAGGGGCTTAGCCCCTGTCATCTCAAGAAAGGTTCGGTTTCTGATGGTCTGATCAATATTGATGATGTTACAACCAAGCATTATCTCCGCGAGGAAATCGTAGTGACATGGGAAAAGGCAGGTTTTGAAATCCTGGAAATCAAAAAGATCGAATATGGATGGGATACTGAATTTGATGATGTGCCTTCATGGATGAAAGCTCCCTTCCCTTGGGACTGGATGGTGCTGGCACGTAAAAAAACAGGTAAGGACCGATAGAATCTCATGGTAGAGGTACTGGAAGAAATTATCACAAAAGATTGAAAAAATTTGACTATTGAAATAAGAATTGATAACGTCATATAAAGATCATATTTGCATGGGAGGGATTATGGCCATTACAACAGAAAATATCCATAATATCTGTATTGTGGGGCATTCCACTACAGGTAAAACCACCATCATTGATGCATTGGCATTTCAAGCTGGTGCAACCAGCCGATTTGGTAAAGTAAGTGATGGCACTTCGATTTCTGATTATCAGCCTGACGAGATTGAAAAGAAAACTTCTGTGAGTACGACTCTTGTGAGTTTTGAGCATAAAGGCAAGAAACTTAATTTTCTTGATACTCCTGGATTCCAGGATTTTATTGGCGAGGCTGTGAGTGCGCTTCGTGCTGTTGATATTGCTCTCATTGTCATTGGTGCTGATGAGGGAATCCATTTTTCTACAAAAAAAATTATCAAAGAAGCCACAAAAGACAGTCTTGGCAAGATTTTTTTCATAAACAAGCTGGACAAGTCCGGCACAGACTACGAACTTATTTATAAATTATTGAAGGAGACCCTTAAGACCGGTGTTGTTCCTCTGGAAATCCCTATTGGAACAGGAGAGAAACTGATCGGTGTTGTCAATCTTCTGAACATGAAAGCTTATGAAACCATTAATGGGCAGTACAAGGAGATGGATATTCCTGATAATATGAAAGCCAAGGCAGATGAGTTCAGGCTGAAAATGGTAGAAGGAATCGCAGAAGGTGATGACAAGCTCATTGAGAAATATCTGGCAGGTGAGTCTCTTACAGATGATGAAATCCATGCGGCCCTTGATGAGGGGATGCTGAAAGGGAAGATAAGTGCTGTGCTTTGTGGATCTGCAGAGAAACAGATCGGGGTGTCGTCCTTGCTTGATATCATAGATTTCTATATGCCAACACCTGCAGACCGCCAACAGATTGATGTCACTGACCTCTCTACTGGGGATGTGGATCATATAAAGATTGATGCTTTAGCCCCCTTAACCGCTCTGATATTCAAGACTTTTACTGAACCTCATCTTGGGGATCTTAACTTTGTGCGAATCTTTTCTGGAACATTGAAGTCCGGTCAGGATGTGAAGAATTCTTCCAAGAATATTACAGAACGGATTGGACAGATGTATTCAATGTTTGGGAAGGAAAAAAAGGAGCTGAAAGAGGCTGTTGCAGGAGATGTTGTTGTTCTTGTCAAGCTTCGTGAATCTTCAGTTGGTCAAACACTATGTGACATGAAAATGAATATTCAGTTTCCAACCATCAATTTCCCAAAGCCTGTATTAGACATGGCTTTAGTCACTAAGGATAAGTCAGATGATGACAAGCTGAGCATGGGACTTCATAAGTTACTGTCCCAGGATCCAACACTTAGATTAAGGATTGATCCAGAGCTGAAGCAGACGATCCTCTCAGGTATGGGCGAACAGCACATAGAAATGGTCAAGAAGCAGCTTCTCCGCAAATTTAATATTCATATTGAGCTCGAAAAACCGAAAGTGGCATACAGAGAAACCATCAAAAAACATTCGAAAGCCCAAGGCAGACATAAAAAACAGAGTGGTGGGCACGGCCAGTTTGGAGATTGCTGGATTGAAATTGAACCTTTACCGCTGCAGCATCAAAAAGATTTTGAATTTGAAGATAAAATCTTTGGTGGAGCCATTCCCGGAAAATATGTTCCTTCAGTTGAAAAAGGGATTCTGGAAGCCATGGGCAGGGGGATTTTGGCCGGATACCCTGTCATCAAGGTAAAAGCCGCTGTTGTTGACGGTTCCTACCATTCAGTTGATTCTTCAGATATAGCCTTCCAGATTGCTGGCGCTATTGCTTTCAAAGCTGCGGCGGAAAAAGCTTCTCCTGTCATATTGGAGCCAATCAACAAGGTGAAAATCTATGTTTCTGACACGTATCTTGGAGATGTGATGGGGAATCTCAATTCTAGGCGCGGTAAGATTTCAGGTATGGATGACGAAGACGGCATGAAGATGATTAATGCGTTTGTACCTGATGCTGAAATGTATAAGTATGCCAATGATTTGCGGTCTCTGACGCAGGGCACAGGGACGTTTGAAATGGAATTTGACCATTACGAGGAAGTCCCACATGACTTAAGTGTCAAAATCATTGAACAAGCACAGAAAAACAACATTGAGTAAATGGATTTTGATTCATGAATAGGTGTTGTTGATGAAAAATGACATAGGTTCTGAGCCTTTTCCATCCAGGATCATCATTCTTTCCTTGCAGGGATTAGGAAACAATGTTTTTCTTGTACCAATGCTTCATGCTTTGCACAAGAATCATCCAGGCATCAAGATTGATATGTTGGTTTTCAACAAGAGTATTAAAAGTATTTTTGATTTGCCAGGACTTGTGGATAACTGGTTTTTTTTAGGCACACCGAGGCTGGTAAACGCCTGCAAGGCCTTATCTGTTGTCATGGCATTGCGAAGAAAAAAATATCCTCTTTCCATCCTTGCTTTTCCTTCTAATAATATTTTCTTTAACCTGATCTCTTTTTTGATTGCCGCAAAGACCAGGATCACACATGAATATCCACGTCATAATGCCAAGCTCGGATTTCTGAATACGCAGACCATTCCAATTGAAAAATGTCATGACATCTACCAGAATCTTCACCTTGCCGGAGTTCGGGAATGGGATGTAGATGGGCAACCGCGGATTCATTATAGGATTGAAAACAGTGACAAAAAACGTTTGGAAGAAAAATACCGTCTTCGGGAATCCTGTTTCAGGATAGGCATCCATCCGGGATCAAGCAGTGAAAGGGCCATGAAAGAAAAACGTTGGCCTTCCGAAAATTTCAATGCTCTTATGGATTGGATTCTTGCCAGAAAACAGAAAAGCCGTATTTATGTCTTTCTTGGTCCTGATGAGATGGAGTTGAGAGAGAAAATTAACATTACAGATCCACGGGTTCAACTTGTGGAAGAAAAGGACCTTTCTTGTATGATTCACCTTATATCAAAGATGGATTATTATATAGCAAATGATTCAGGTCTGATGAACATGGCTGTGGCACTTCATGTACCGACATTGAATATTGCAGGAGGACCAACCGATCCAATCAGGACTTATCCGCTTGGAAAAGGGCATGTTATCCTTTTTTCTACTATCCATTGTTACCCGTGCCGTGGATTGGATAACCTTGGTCAGAAGTTCAGATGTCCTTATCCTACACGAAAATGTCTCGAACAGATTACTTTAGAACAAGTGAAAGGGGTATTGGCTGCGGTCTGGGGATAGGTAACGGTTAATATCATCCTTCAATAATTCCATAAAATTTGCTTGCTTATACAGGTATAGTTATATTCCATGAAATGAAATAAGTATGGAGGTTTGTATGTTTTTATTTGGATTATTGGTTTTGATTGCTGGCATCATCCTGATTGCCATGTTTAATGGTGGTCCTAAGGGAAATTATAGAAACTCAACAATGACAATGTCCGGTTATATTGCACTGTTTGTCGGTCTTTTAATCTCCTTTTCATCAATGGTCTATATCATCAACCCTGGTGAAGTAGGTGTAGAAGTCCTGTTCGGTTCTGTAAAACGCTATACACCAAGTGGTATGCATGTAAAGAATCCCTTTTCAATTGTACATATTTTTGACATAAAGACACAGCGGGAAGAGATTAAAGCTGAGGGGGCAAGCCAGGATCTTCAGCTTGTCGTTGTTGAAGCTGTTGTCAATTATCGGTTGGAACCGTCCCGTCTGCCTGACCTTTATTCCAAAGTGGGGCGTGATTATGTCTATAAAGTCCTGAATCCATCCATCAATGAATCGATCAAAGCTGCTGTTGCAAAACATAAAGTCGAGGAAGTGATTGTCAAACGGCATGAAGTAAAGGACATGATTGTAAATACGTTGCGCACAAAACTGACGAACTACTTCATCATCCTGGAAGATGTGAACATCCAGGATATCGATTTTTCACCGGAATTCAACAAGGTTGTTGAAGAGAAGCAGATAGAGGAACAGAAGATAAAGACAGCAGAGTATAGGAGACAGCAGGCAGAACAGGATAAGCTTCGTGTCATACTGGAAGGTCAGGCAGAAGCTGAAAAACAGAGATTGCTGAAGATAAGCACATCGAAGGAAGTCGTTGAATTGAAATGGATAGAGAAGTGGGATGGGAAGCTTCCTGTCACGATGATGGGGCAAGGAACGATCCCCATGGTAAACGTCACGAAATAATCAGAGTTCTATCTGGGCTCCGACCTCAATGACACGGTTTGGCGGGAGACTGTAATATTTCCACATCTCTCCCGCATTCCTTGTCAGAAAAATAAAAGCGATCCTTTGCCATTTCGGGATTGTAGGATATTTACTGTAAATAATTGATATTTTTCCTAGAAAGAAAGTCGTCTGTGTCACAATGAACTTCAGGTTTTCAAGCTTGGGAGAGCCTAAAGCAATAGGGATATTTGGATTTTCACTGAAACCGTATTGAAGGATGATCCTGTAGAATCCTTCTCCAAGTGGTCGCAATTCTACACGTTCGGACTCTTCCACAAAGGGAACATCTTTTGTCTTGACTGTGAGAAAGATGACTTTTTCATGGAGGATCTGGTTGTGTTTGAAATTGTGGAGAAGCGCTTTGGGAACTGCTTTAGAATCTCCAGTAAAAAATACTGCTGTTCCTTTTACACGGGATGGTTTTGTAATCCTGATGTCTTCAAGAAAGTAATCTTCGTCAAGATATTCCTCTGTAATTTTTGTCTTGAGGATTTTTCTGCCTTTCCGCCAAATAAAGATGACAGTATAAATGGCACTGCCCACAGCCAGTGAAATCCAACCGCCATTCCAGATTTTCAGAAGGTTGGATGCAAAGAATAAGAGATTGATGATAGTAAAAAAACCGACAATAGAATACGAGATCAAAGGATTCCATTTCCAGCGTTGGATCATGACAGGAAGTATCATAAGTGTTGTAATGACCATTGTCATAGCCACAGCCACTCCATAGGCATTGGCAAGGTTACCTGATTCTTTGAAAGACAGCACAAGTAGTATGATTCCAATAAACAAGAGTCCATTCATGACAGGAACATAGACCTGACCTATGGTCTCATGTGAAGTATGGATAATTTCCATGCGTGGACAAAGATCCAGTTGCATCGCTTGCCTGCTCATTGAGAATATTCCCGAAATGATGGCTTGTGATGCAATCACTGTTGCTATTGTCGCCAGAATGACCATAGGGATGAGAGCCCAAGAGGGAGCAAGCCTGAAAAAAAGATTGTCAATCTGGTCAGGATGTGCCAGGAGATAAGCCCCTTGTCCAAAATAATTGATAAGAAGAGCAGGGAAAACGATGAAGAACCATCCTTGCTGCATCGGTTTTTTCCCAAAATGCCCCATATCTGCATAGAGGGCCTCACCACCAGTTAGGACCAGGAATACGCTGCTGAGAGTGATAAATGCCTGGATGCGGTTTTGTATAAAGAAGTGAATGGCATGGATCGGATTCAGGGCTAGTAGTACATTAGGATTTTTACTGATTCCAAGTATGCCAAGTATAGTCAAGACGAGAAACCAGACCAACATCACAGGACCAAACAGCCTTCCTACAGCGGATGTCCCTTTATGCTGGAACCAAAAAAGGTATGCTAAAATGATGATCGCGATAGGTACGACAAATGGCTGAAAGACCTTTGTTACCACTGTAATCCCTTCGACTGCAGAAAGCACTGAGATGGCTGGTGTAATCAGGCCATCACCAAAGAGGAGAGCTGCTCCAAACAGGCCTAAAAAAGTGATGACAGCAAGAGAAGCGCCTTTCCCATGGAACAAAGTCATCAGTGCTAAGACACCGCCTTCCCCTTTGTTATCAGCACGCATGATTACAAAAATATATTTTATGGATATGATCAGTGTCAATGACCAGAAGATCAAGGAGAGTATGCCAAGGATATTTGATTCAGAAATAGCAATACCATTCGCAGAAGTGAAGCAGATCCGTAACGCGTAGAGAGGGCTTGTTCCTATATCTCCAAAAACGACACCCAGTGCCGCTAGCATAAGAAGGAAAGTTTTTGAATTTTTTAAGCCTTTACTGGCATACTCCATAATTTGTATACTCCTGTCATGAGGAGGGAATATAGTATAAATTGATGTTCATGTCAAGTTTTATGGACAATTTAAATTGACAACTGCGACATTTTTCTTTTGACAATGTAAAGGTTTAAGCATGAATAATTTGACATTTTCCTGTAGTCCGTTATATTTAAGGCATGGAAAGTTTATTGAAAAAATTGGAAGAGAGTCTGGATGCTTCTGAATTTTCTACCCGTCTCAATAATATGAAGGATAAAATAAAAGAGGAATATATTCCTCTTTCCCAGGAAGAAATAGATATATTAATGAAGCAAGGTAATTTCGCTGAAGATTGGTCTCTTATCAGGAAAAGACCTGAAGTCATAAGCCTGGATAGAATATGGCATAATCATTTTTTTGGAGCCTGCTCATTCTCCAATATGATTGGAAAAACGGTATTCCAAGGGAAAGAACGTTTCTGTGGCATCTATCATTCACGTATCTGTGATTCTATTTTTGATGAGGATGTTTTGGTTTCTGACGTAACATTGCTCCAGAACCAGATTGTAGGAAAGCATGCTATCCTGTACAATATCAAGGAGCTTTCCTGTTCTCCTAATTCTTTTTTCGGACTTGGAACAATTGTTAAGACAGGACCTGAAACTGGGGGGAGGAGCTTTCTCTCCTGTGTTGAATGCGATATGGATATGGTTTCTTCATTGTTGGTTTCTAACAGGCAGGTCCGTGAAGAAGCTGAAGAGAAAATTTTCAGGCATGTTTCTTCCTTGTCCACCGACTATGGGATTGTGGAAGAAAAATGCGTCATATCGAATTCAGGAGTTATTAGAAATTCCTATATTGGCCCATCAACAAAAATAGACAATATACTGATCATAGAAAATACCTGTCTTTATGGCACTCACGAAGAGCCTGTCACTCTTCTTGATGGTTTAACCTGTAAAAATTCAATTCTTCATAGAGGTGTTATGGCCAAATCGATGGCCATCATCGATTCCTCTGTCCTTTTTGATTTTTCTGAAGTATCCAATCATGGAAATGTACAACATTCCTGGATCGGAATCAATTCATCTATAGCCGAAGGGGAAGTCACTTCCTGTTTTTTAGGGCCATTTATAGCGGCTCATCACCAGTCCCTCCTTATATCAGCTTTTTGGCCTGATGGGAAAGGGAATATCGCTTATGGCGCGAATGTGGGAAGCAATCACACAGGAAGATTGCCAGACCAGGAAGTTTTTGTTGGCGAAGGGGTTTTTTTTGGGTTAGGAGTCAATCTAAAGTACCCTGCCAATTTCAAGAATGCGCAGTATTCAATCTTTGCGGCTGGAATCTCTGTATTGCCGCAGAAGATTGAGATGCCATTTTCTTTGGTGCGTGAATTTACCTCCTCTTCGAAGGACAATAAAATGTTCTTTAATGAGATCCTTCCTGGGTGGATCTTGTCTAATAATATTTATGCAGTCAGACGTAACGAGATGAAATATCTGAACAGGAACAAGTCTTCCCGATATTCAATCCCTTATGAGGTATTCAGGCCAGTCCTGATTGATGCGATGATTGAAGCTCGTGCCAGGTTGACAGACGTTTCAGGACGTGAATATTATTCTGACGAACATATCGAAGGACTCGGGAAAAACTATATGACTGAAAAATCCAGGCTCAATGCTGTTGATGCATATACTTTCTATATTTCCTATTATGCCTTGGAGAACCTGTTTGAGGTCCTTTTCAATAAGAAATCGGATATGGACACTAAGAAAAGGATTCATGCGCAACACGTCTTTGAATCAGAAATGTCCTCTTTGAATGAAACCAAAGCGCTTATGATTTTTAAGGATATGCTCCAAAAGGAAAAGGAAGATCTCATGGCGTGTCTCAAACGGGATATGACCCGAGGTGTCCGTGTTTTTAGCGACTATATGGAGACTCATGTTTCTGTGCAGGAAGACCCAGTAGTATCATTGATTATCAAAAGGAATGAGGAACGGTCAAGAATCATTGATCAGTACATGGACAATAAATAGCCTTCAGAGAGGAATAAGATGTTAGGTTTATCAAAGAAAAAAGAGAAACAAACAGAAAAATCTATCAGTGTAGCCAAAATCAATGAAATTATAAAATCTTTGGGTATTATCAGTAAATTCAGGGATTTGGATTCCATTCTTGATAATATCCTTTCTGAAGCACGAAAGTACACAAATGCAGATGCTGGTTCCATTTTCCTAGTTGAACAAAAAATGTTGGTGTTCAGTTATGTCCAGAATGAAACCCTTTTTAAAGGGGATGCCCATAACAATAAATATCTGTATCAGAATCATAAGATGGTCATTGATGATTCATCAATCGCGGGATATGTTGCAAAACATGGAGAAACGCTTCTTCTGGATGATGTCCATGCCCTTTCTCCTGAAGCCCCCTATAGCTATAATAAGTCTTTTGATGAAAATACGGGTTACAGGACAAAGTCAATGCTTGCCATTCCATTCCGGATTTCTGAAGAACGTATTGAAGGTGTAATGGAAATCATCAATGCACGTGATGAAGAGGGGAATGTCATTCCTTTTACTGATGCGGACAAGTTGATGATGGAGTATTTTGTAAAAGTCGCTACTTTCGCATTGGAACGTGGTAAGCAGACCCGTGAGTTGATCTTGCGTATGATTGAAATGTCAAAACTGCGGGACCCTCGTGAAACTGGTAACCATGTCCGTCGGGTGAGCGCTTATGCCATTGAAATCTACGAGAATTGGGCGAAGAAAAACAATCTTCCCTTGGATACAATAAAGAAGGAAAAAGATAATCTCCGTATTGCTGCAATGATGCATGATGTCGGTAAAGTGGCCATTTCTGATTTGATATTGAAAAAACCTGCAAAACTGGACGAACAAGAATATGAAATCATGAAAAGTCATACTGTCCTTGGAGCAAGATTATTTACTGATATGGGTGAAATGGATTCTGAAAACAGCATTAATCCGCTTAATGCGCAGTTGGATACTCTTTCTGCCATTGTAGCACTCAGCCATCATGAAAGATGGGATGGTAAAGGATATCCTGGTAAAATCAAGGAAATTCATAAGGATCCTGTTGAGTATGGTGAAGGCAAAAAAGGCCGTGAAATCCATTGGGCAGGCCGGATTGTAGCTTTGGCAGATGTCTATGATGCCTTGATGATGAAGCGTGTATATAAGGAACCTTGGTCTGAAGAGAAGGTTAAGGAATATATTCAGGAACAGAAAGGAACCCAGTTCGATCCTGAGATGGTAGAATCCTTTTTTGATGTCTATGAGACCATTGAGGCTATCAGAAAAAGGTTTTCGGATGATGAAAAAAAAGATTAGTGTGATATTTCCTCAGGAGCGCTTATGAGCCATACCTATGAAATCAAGTCGATTTGTGTCTTTTTGGGGGCCAACCCGGGTCATAGACCAGCGTACAAGGAAAAAGCCATTGAATTAGGGGAGTATCTTGCCAATGAGGGGATCACACTTGTTTATGGTGGAGGAGATATAGGTCTCATGGGGACTCTTGCTGAGACTGTCATGGGTCTGAAAGGACGTGTCATTGGATTCATCCCTAAAAAGTTGGAAGGGAAGGTTGGAAACCTTGAAATTTCGGAAATGCATGTAGTTCCTGACATGCATACGAGAAAGAACCTGATGTATGGTCAGAGTGATGCATTCATAGCTTTGCCTGGAGGAATAGGGACTATGGATGAGCTTTTTGAGACTTTTACATGGCATCAGCTCGGATATCACAGGAAACCGATAGGATTACTAGATACCTGCGGTTTTTATGACCAGCTTGAGAACTTTCTTGATCATATTGTAGAAGAGGGGTTCATGACAGAATTACAAAGAAACATACTTCAACATGCAGAAGACCCGGCAGAGCTGATCACAAAACTCAGGTTATATGGAGCCCGATTGACTGGAGGGTAGCCAAAAATTAGAAAAGGAGGGCTACTGCCAGCATGATGGCACCACCTAGTATGGCAGCAGGTGCGAGGAAGCTCATGACTCCCGTATAGTTGTTTCCAACTAAGGAAAGAAAAAAGAATCCTATCAAGTAGATACCAATCGCGATCACGACATATAAGTCATGGTTTTTTTTTGTAGTCTTTTCTTCCATTTTTTTTACCTCTATGGTTTTATAAGAATAGGCCAAGTATGATCATTATGGAACTGATGATGAATACGATTCCTGCTGGCTTGTCAATTGATTCTGAAGGGATGTTACCCATGACAGATACGATTGTGAACATGGTCATGAAAATGATTAGCCCAATGAATAGAATCAGGTTCCCTTTCTTGAATTTTCCTTTTTCTGCTGTAGCCATTGTGTTCTCCTATTTGTTTTTAGCCATTATGTCGGGCGCAAATATGTCTACGACGGTCTTCAGATATTGCTGGATTTCTACAGAATTGTCCATGCATAGGATTCTTTCAGAAATCTTCTTTGCATAGGAATATTCCATTGTACGTATCAGTCTTTTTACATCAGGGATGACAGAGGGGGATACGCTCAATTCGTCAAACCCCAGACCAACCAACAGGGGGATGGCCATGGGATCTGAGCCTATCTCCCCGCAGATGCTAATCTTGATGTTGTGTCTTTTCGCACTGTCTATTGTCATTTTGAGTAGCTGGATGACTGCAGGATGAAACGGATCAAACAGATGTGCTATCTTTGAGTTGTTCCTGTCTACAGCAAGAGTGTACTGAACAAGGTCATTCGATCCGATACTGAAAAATGAGACTTCCTTTGCGATGCTGTCTGCTGTCAAGGCTGCGGAAGGGATTTCAATCATGGCTCCTATCTCAATCCCATTGTCAAAAGGGATTTTATCAGATCTGAGTTCTTCCTTTATATTTTCAAGAATCTGTTTTGTCTGGATGATCTCAGATGCGTTTGTAATCATGGGGATCATGATTTTCGCTTTCCCGAATGCGCTGGCTCTGAGAATGGCTCTCAGCTGTGTGGAGAAAATCTCCCTGTTTTCAAGACAGAAACGGATAGCTCTCCATCCCAAAAAAGGGTTGGATTCGTTTTTCTGTTCCAGAAAAGTATCTGTAAACTTGTCGCCTCCAAGGTCAATGGTTCGAAATATAACTGGAGCAGGATTCATCTTCTCAAGGACATTTTTAAATGTTGTAAAGAGTTCGTCCTCGGAAGGTAGTCCGGGGCGGTTCATATAGAAAAATTCTGTCCTGTAAAGACCTATCCCAAAACCGCCATTCCGGATGATAGTGTCAGCTTCGTCAGGAATTTCAATGTTCCCGGCAAGAATGATACGACGGTTGTCTTTTGTGACAGCGTCAAGATGGGCAATCTGTTCGAGGCTATGCCTGTGCTGCTCATAGACGTTCCGTGCTGTTTTGTAAAGCTTGAGTGTGGCTGCATCAGGATTGATTATGACTTTGCCTGTATTTGAATCAACTATGACAACATCACCATTATGCGTGCTCTCAGTCGCGTTCAAGGTCCCTACAACAGCAGGGAGGTTGTGGGAACGGGCGAGTATGGATGTGTGTGACGTCTTGCCACCTTCGTTTGTAACAAATCCTTCGACCTTGGAGAGATCAAGCATTGCTGTCAAGGAAGGATCAAGGTCTTCTGCTATCAGTATCGAGTTTGCAGGAATCTGGCTGAGATCCGCTCTCTCTTTTTTCATGAGATGACGGAGAATCCTTTTCCCAATGTCATGGAGATCCTTCGCTCTCTGCTTAAGATAGTTATCCTGTAAGGCAAGAAACTTTTTAGCCTGTGAATCAATCACCTCATAGGCTGCCCATTCAGCATTCTTCAGCTCAAGATGGATGAGGTCTTCTATCCCATGCATAAAAGTGGGATCTGAAGTCACTGCAATATGCATGTTCAGGAATTCTGCTGTCTTTTCACCAGCTGATTGTAATAATTGGTCGTAAAGTCCTGTAAGTTCTGTTTGCGTAGAAGCCAAAGCTTCCCTGAAACGACGGATTTCTTCCTCTGTGTTTTCTTGAAGTATGGTCAATTTTGGGAACTGTAAAACTTCTTGTGAAAGTACGAAAGCATGGCCAATCGCAATCCCTTGGGATACGGCTATACCGTCAATTTCTCTCATGACAACGGATTCCTGCCCGGTTGATTTATTTTTAGGTTTTTTAGACTCCATATTTTAGAATATAAGCATTTTACCATGTCTTATCAATTTTAACTTATTGTATTATTTGATTTTTTACATTATGTTCATTGAAAGGAACTGTGAGTACCATGAAAATACGATGATCCCATTCCTTTAGTTGTAGAATCTTGACTTTAAGCCGTGGAAGTGGTAGATTTGAAAAGATTAAATTCCATAGGTACGGTATGAAATGAAACGAGCTTTTTTAATTCTAATTGTAATTTTGATGTTTATTATGTGGGGCTATCCTGCATCAGCTTCGGACTTGCCTTATATCCATGAACTTTCCCTTTTCCTTTCAGGCCAAAAAATTTCCCCATCAGGTCTGATTTTTAGGCATGTTAATGATAATCATTATGTCTTTTTTAAGAAACAGATGTCAGTTTACAGGACCAATTATCGGAAGATGCAGATAATGCCTCTCCAAAAATGGCAAAAAGAATGGGACCCAGGTGCGGATATGGATTTATGTTTCTATCCATTCGCAGGTCCGGATTTTATAAATGCATATCTTGTTTATCCAGGAGCAAAGACCTATATACTGGTTGGATTGGAAAAAGGGGGCGGAGTCCCGTCACTCTCCAGAATGTCCAAGACAAATATTCATAAGGGAATGGACATGCTTGTGCAAGGGTTCAGGATTTTTATGAAGCTCAATTTTTACCGGACACTTGGCATGCAGGTTGATTTGGACAAATCCCCTTTTACAGGAACAGTTCCGCACATCTTGGCTCAGATGGGAATGTTGGACCTGGTTCCTGTGGCTGCATACAAAGTTGTTATGAATTCATCGGGAATGCTCTCGTATTCTGTGTTAAAGGAAGGGGACTATAGCGATAGTACTGCTATTGATTTCAGGAACAGTAACGGTGAGATGAAACGTGTTGTCTATCTTCAGTTAGACCTTAGTGATGGCTCTTTGGTAAATCATGAAAATTGGGCAGTTTGGTTGAAGAATATCGGACCTTGTGTAGGAATCATGAAAGCGGCTTCTTACCTTTTGCATATGCATGGGTTTGAAATAATGCGAAATGTCGTGCTTTCAAACATGCAAGTCATTGTCCAGGATGACAGTGGAATCCCATATCGTCTGATTAAAAGCAAATATGACATCACTCTTTTTGGAGATTATAATGCGCCAAACAGTGTTTTCCCCACACGCATCCAACAGGATCTTATTGAGGCGCATAAGTCATTAAAAAAACATCCTCTTGATTTCCAGTTTTCATATAATATGAAAGGTGGACTTAGGAATCTCATGGTAGCGAAGAGGAAGAAATAATTCCTGATTTTTTTGGAGGAGAACATGGCCCGTTTTAACAGAATGGAATCGCTCAACCGTATGAAAAATATAGGAATGATACCGGTTTTTTATGAGGGGGATTTTGAAACTGCAAAAGGTATTATCAAGGCATGTGCAGAAGCTGGTGCGACTGTTATTGAATTTACTAATAGGGGTGATTTCGCTTCTGAAGTTTTCGCCAGATTGGAACAATATGCTGCCAATGAGATTCCAGAACTTATTCTGGGTGTTGGATCAATCGTGGACCCTTATACAGCAGCCATTTATGTTGATAAGGGTGCAAGCTTTGTAGTAGGGCCAATTTTGAATCCTGATGTCGCAAAGTTCTGTAATATGAGGAAAATCCCGTATTCTCCAGGATGCGGTTCTGCAACAGAAATCAATTTAGCCCATGAACTGGGCTGTGAAATCGTAAAGGTCTTCCCTGCAGGTGAAGTTGGTGGCCCTGGGTTTGTAAAATCCATTTGCGGTCCCATGCCATGGACATCCATTATGCCAACGGGAGGAGTCTTACCTACAAAAGAGTCCTTGACTGCATGGTTCAACGCAGGTGTGACATGTGTAGGCATGGGATCAAATCTTATCACAAAAGAGGCTGTTGGAAAGAAAGACTTCAATTCCATAAAAAATTCAGTGCAAGAATGTCTTCAACTGATTAAAGAAATCAGAAAAACAGGTAAATAACAATGCGAACTAAGGAATTTTTTCTTTTATATGATTTTATTCATTGATTTAAAGGATTAAACCATGTCAAAAGATGTTTTTATTACAGACGATTTCCTGCTTTCTACAGAACAGGCAAGAAGGCTTTACCATGATTATGCCGCTTCGCTTCCTATAATAGATTATCACTGTCACCTTCCACCTTCTCAGGTTGCACATGATACACATTTTGAGAACATGACACAGATATGGCTAACAGGAGACCACTATAAATGGCGTGCCATGAGGACTAATGGCATAGCTGAACGGTATTGCACTGGTGATGCGACTGACTGGGAAAAATTCCAGAAATGGGCTGAGACTGTTCCCATGGCAATCAGAAATCCTCTTTATCATTGGACGCATCTTGAACTGAAACGACCATTCGGTATAAGTGATCGGTTGCTTGGACCAGAGACCGCCAAAAGTATCTGGGATGATTGCAATCAGAAACTTGCACAACCTTCATTTTCTACACGAGGTATAATGAAACAGATGAACGTCGTTCTGATCTGCACAACAGATGACCCCGCTGATGACTTGAAATACCATCAGATGATTGCACAAGATAAATCTTTCAGCATAAAAGTGCTGCCAACGTTTAGGCCAGATAAGGCTATGGCAATTGAGAATATTGCGACTTATAATAGCTATTTGTCCAGGTTGGAGGAAGTGTCTGGTATTATCATCAAGACTTATGACAATCTGGTGGAAGTCCTTGAAAAACGCCATCATTTTTTTCATGAGCAGGGATGTCGGCTTTCTGACCATGGACTCGAAGTTGCTTATGCAGAGCCTTTTACTCTGAATGAAATAGGTTCTATTTTTAAGAAAATCCGTTCAGGAAAAAGTGTTAATGAAGAGGAAACCAGGAAATTCAAATCTGCTCTGATGGTTGAATTTGGTTTGATGGATCATAAACGGGGTTGGACCATGCAGTTGCATTTTGGACCGATCAGGAATAATAACACCAGGTTGTTCAAGTCATTAGGGCCAGATGCAGGATTTGATTCAATCGGAGATGAGCCTTTTGCGAAGCCACTCTCTAGGTTTTTGGATGTTTTGGATCAGCAGGACAGGTTGCCACGCACAATCCTTTATAATATCAATCCCGCATTTAATGAAATGCTTGCTACGATGGCAGGGAACTTTCAAGATGGTTCTATTCCAGGGAAAATCCAATTTGGTAGTGGTTGGTGGTTCCTAGACCAGAAGAATGGCATGGAAAAACAGATTGAAGCGTTGTCAAATCTTGGTCTTCTATCAAGGTTTGTTGGAATGCTTACGGATTCCAGGTCTTTGCTTTCCTATACACGCCATGAGTATTTTAGAAGGATACTATGTAATATTTTAGGCAAGGAAATGGCAGAAGGGCTTATCCCCAATGATTTGAAGCTCATAGCAGATTTAGTTAAGAATATTTCTTATAACAATGCAGCCAAATATTTTGGGTTTGATGTGTTTAGAAATGTGTGAATAAGTTATTTCAAAGGCTGTTTTGTGCTTTGCTTATACAGACTGATAGACTATGTGCATTAATCTTTGGTAATCGCATCCTAAAACTCCCGAAATTTTTCAGGCAAGTCAATGATTTATGGAATTGGGCAGTATGATTTCCACATATCCATCATACATAGATTGTTGAAATGGCAATTTCAGATTTGAAAAAAATATTTTAATATCATTATAATTGCAGATGCGTGAAAAATGATTTATGATGTTTGTACTATATTTGTAACAAAATATTTTGGATTATTTTAAAAATTTGCTATAATATATAAAAGATTCACATGTTTTTTACCGAAAACTAATTATTATGGACAATAACAATAATAATCTTATTCCACTTCCACGCGGTGGGTATCTTGTAAAGACCTCAATTGGGCATATACAGTTCGGCTCACCCCCTGAAACCATCAAAGATACCATGCTGATGGAGTGCGGTGTCCCAAGTATTTTTATTCTGCCTTTCGAACATTTTGATCCTGAAGCTGGCATTTCAATGGCAGAAATTGAGTTTCCTATTTACTATAATTTTTTTCTTAGAAACAAGAAAGTCCATATATTTGTCAATCCTGATCATATCAATAACCTTAAAATTGTTTTGCAGGAAGCCATTTTCGGACCAGTTGATCTTGATATTAGCAATGAAGTTGAGATGGATTCAGAAGACACGGTCATTCCTGATCTTATGTCTGAGATGAAGCATTTCCGTAATAACAGGAAGCTTGAAGATCTTGTTGATATCCGAGCCATCCCCCCCACGGGATTCAAGATTGAAAATGTGACAGTGGTTCCCCTCAAGGATCATGGTTTCCATGTGTATGATGGAAAGGATCTTCTTGCGGAAATACCTGCAAAGCTGAAATTTAAGATAAGATATGATCTTGGAAAGACACTTAATGAGCCATTTATACCACCTGAATTTGGAATAACCTGTCTTGGTCCTTCCCATGGTTTTGATCCTTCGCAGAACACGTCAGGGTTCCTTCTTTGGATAAATAAGGTAGGGATCATGGTGGATCCACCTGTTAATTCTACACAATGGCTGCGTGATTCCAATGTGAATCCCAAACTCATTGATTCTGTCATACTCACACACTGCCATGCAGACCATGACTCCGGGACTTTCCAGAAAATCCTTGAGGAAACCAAGATCAATATATATACCACACCAACGATCATGCAGAGTTTTATCAGGAAATATTCGGCTTTGACAAGGATTCCGGTTTCAACCCTTTTGGCCATGTTTCATTTCCATCCTCTGAAGATCAATGCGCAGTTCAATATCCATGGTGCGCTTTTCAGCTTTTTCTATACTTTACATTCCATTCCTACAATCGGATTCCATTTCAGTTATAGGAATAAATCATTTCTCTATTCCTCAGACCACCTGAATGATCCTGACACAATCAGAAAACTACATGAGCTTGGAGTGATTTCTGAAGCCAGGATGAAACAGCTGTTTGACTTCCCGTGGGATACGGACATCATCTATCATGAAGCTGGGATTCCACCGTTGCATACTCCCGTCAAGTATCTTGATTCGCTTCCTGACAATGTGAAAAACCGTCTTACCATCTATCATATTGCAAGTAAGGATTTTCCAAAAGAATCGAAATTGAAACTTGCCAAATTTGGCATAGGCGAGACGCTTTATCCGGAAATTGAAAAACACAAACTTGAAGATGCCTATGAGATTCTGGATGTATTCAGCAGAATTGACATTTTCAAAGATTTGCCTTTTGAACGAACTAAGGATCTTATGCTGGTTGTCAATAAGGAAACGTTCAACAAAGGTGATAAGATCATCAGAAAGGATACTGTTGGGGACAAGTTTTATGTCATAGTATCTGGGAACGTGGCCATTGAAGGCATAGCGAATGTCAACAACAAGGTATATGGGACTTATGAATATTTCGGGGAAGTTTCACTTGTATTGAACACGAAACGGACAGCGGATGTGGTGGCTGTAACGAATGTTGAATCTTTTTCCATAGAAAAGCAATCTTTTCTCAGGCTGATTAGGAATACGTCTGTTGAAAAATATATCAGAACCCTTGCTTCTGTGCGGGATGCTGTCAGCTGGAATGTGATCAAGACCAATTCCTATTTTGGGGATCTTTCATCTTCTCAAGTCACACAGCTGGAATCCATGTTGGAACCAGTTGAAAAAAATGCTGGAGAGATCATCCTTAATGAAGGCGAATATTATACGGATCTTTGGCTGTTCGCGACAGGAGAAGTCCAGGTTTTTAAGAAAGATACATTTATACGTACATGTTCAAAAGGCGATTTTATTGGGAATTTCTTCATGATAAAAGATCGGAAGCCTGCTGATTTTACATATAAAGCTGTTTCAAAATCATCATTATTCAAGATGAAAGCCCAGTCAATGGCTGATTTCCTGTCAGCAAACCCTGGAGTTCACATGAAAATGATGTTTGACGAGAAGAACAGGTAATCTGAGCGAAAATGATATTCTTCATAAAGAATTCATAATTTGTCATATATTATGCTAAATTATTTCCCCCTTTTTTATATAACGGGGTGGCCTCATTCGTGGGGCCACCCCATCTTCCCTTTATTTTAGTTCTTTCAGTTTTTCCAGGTGCTGTCGTGTTATTTTCTTGATTGAATTGTCCCTGTATGTGTTTTTCAAGGCAAGCCTGT
>DYKD01000006.1:27652-79379 GCA_020722765.1 Brevinema andersonii
TTCTCTGGATCTTTTTCTATTGCCCGAATCAGCAAAGATTCAGCTTCAATATCCCGTGATTCTTCTTTTGCTTTGATGGCCGCATCTATTAGTGCACGTGTATCAAGGTCTTTTTCTTCTGTTTGGATGCTCTGAGTCAAATTTTTTCCAGTTTTTGCTTGTTGGATGACTTTTTCACTATCCTGTTCTGTTCCTGTGGAAGTGTTGGTCACACCAGTTGTTGTTCCTGTATCTGTCTGTTTTGCGATAACTTGTTTTTTTGGGGGGGGGGGGGGATATCTATTATCTTCGTCAGCTGGTATAAGATTCCTGCTGTTTGGTTGATGTCACGTGAGAAAAGGTAGTTGTCTCGTTTTTTCTCAGATTTTTTGAAGCGAGTGTTACAAAATGTTCTGCCCCTTTCAAAAACAAACGCGTCGCTTCCTTGTAATGGCTTTCAGCTTTTAATAGATCCATCCCTTCAGTGAATAGGACATTATTGGTTCCTGCCTGGTAAGTTTTTGCCAGGAGGATATGTATTTCAGGATTATTTGAGAAAAGTGCGATATTCGACAGTATAGTGGTGCGGGCAACCAGATACTGACTGTTTTTTAGGGCGTCAAGGGCATTGCCAAGTATTTCATCTTGTCCCGCTGTTAAGAGGACAAGTGGCATGATATTAAGAAGGAATCCTGTTACAAGAACGATCTGTCTCATCATGTACCATCCTTTATGATAAGGTATCTCATCTTTCAATCATCAAACAAAAAGTGATGATTGATCCTTAAAATGTTCCGAAAACCGCAAAAAGCTCGCTGGTTAGATACTTTGTTCCGTTCGGATCCCTGAACTTTTTTTTTCTTAGGAACGTGTTCACAGTGTTATTCACATTTTTATGGATATGCGGATACGTTAGGTTCAACCTGTCTTCTGTTATTCCTCTGGAAGTCCTGTTCAGGAAAATCATTGTGCCGTCATTGCTTTTTGAAATGACCAGTCCGATATGAGTCAGGAGGTCATCGTTTTTTTTATTCTTGTTCCTGTCATAGGTATTATGAAAAAAAACAAGGTCACCAGGCAAGACCCTTTTAGGGTCTATGAACAGTTTCCCTTTTGATTTGAGATGGTCATGGATGGCAATGACGCCGCTTTGGCTTTTCTCATAATTCATGTTCTTAAGGAGTTGTATTCCCCCCAGATCCCAAGTGGCCATGACAAATCCCGAGCAGTCATAATGGTAGTATGTGTTATTGACTGAAAAATAAGAAGATTTCTTGAGTTGTTCAAAATGGCGTGCTGCATCTATTATGGCTTTGCGTTGGTTGGAAAGGGTTGGTCTTAAAATGCTTGAGGAGGTCGAACAAGCAACCATGTTAAACAGGAGAGTTGCCAATATTCCTGTAAAGGCACGGGATGTGATCCATTTCACGTTTCTAGTCATGATGTGCATCCTTTCATTTTAAGGAATATAAGGGATCAGTGTATAAAAGTCAATATTTTCATCTCTTCTTCACGCTTTTTGATGATTATAGTGAAGATAAACGATATTTGAATTGTTAATAAATTATTGATATATTGTGGATGTATTTAAACAAGGAGCTCAGATGAAGTACATTTCAATTTTTATGCTGTTTTGTTCTATCCTTTTTTCTCCACGTGTCGAAGCTGAAATTGTTGATTGGACACTTGTAACCATAGACAACCAAGCTGTACCCTATGGCGAGTTCATAAAGACCTATAGGGAGTTGAAAGTGAATCTTCAGAAAACTGGGGATCCAAATATGAAGTCCATCGACGCTACAAACGTCTTTGACCTTCTCATCAATAATAAGATATTGAACTTGGAAGCGAATAAGAAAGAGATAGATGTCAATGAGCAGGATGTTGATCAGCGCATTGAATCCATAAAAAAGATGAACAGTTGGAATGACGAACTTTTCAAGCAGGTTCTTAAACAGCAAGGGTTAACTGAAAAGGAATTGCGGAAGACATTCAGGGAACAGATACGGAATGAGAAATTGCAGGATCTGGAAATCAGGCACAAAGTGAAAGCTCCTACAGATGACGAGATGCGCAAGTTCTATAATGACAACAAGGCGCAGATGAAAACCCCGGAAAAATATCTTGCGAGCCATATTCTTTTCGCGCAGCCACCTGAGAATTCGTCGTTGAGTGAACAGCTTGCAGTAAAGAAAAAACTCGAAGCTGTTTACAAGCAAGTGGCTTCTGGTGGAGATTTTGCTGCTGCTGCCAGGCAATATTCCTCTGATGAAGTCTCCGCTGCGAACGGTGGCTCACTCGGATGGGTTGAGCGCGGAGCCATGGTTCCAGAATTTGAAGAGCAGCTCTTCAAACTTAAGAAGGGGCAGGTGAGCCAACCGTTTCCATCACGTTATGGCGTGCATATTATCAAGGTGTTCGATGTGAAGAAACCTGAACCGGTCTCATTCGAAGATGCAAAGATGAAAATAAAGCCGGTTCTCATGCAACAGTCTTTACAGACTGAATTTATGAACTGGGTACGGGAAAAACGGAAAGTCTATGGAATCAGCCTCACATTCAAGGACGGCACTTCCTGGTTATATACAAACGGTTTATGGAAGGAATTATCTACAGGAAAGACCATGACACAGAACCTTTTTTACAAAATGATATCAAAGAAGTTGATAGATGGCTAAGAACAGGCTTCTAGTCATAGATGCACTCCTTTATACGCCCCAGAGTGCGCTCCCATTTGTCAATGAAGAACTGTTACCAGGGAAAAATACAGCAGATCTGATCATAGGACAAATCAGTAAGATCGACGGTATTGCAGCAAAAGTTCTGCTTGCGCCTTCCTATTTCCCTGCAAGTGAGCTCCATAAATTCAAGAACGCTTCGTTTGATGTGATTGTCTCAGAACCTGTTTCTGACATGCGTCAGTTACTCATTCTTGTTGAGGAGACAGCAACTAGGAAAAATGCCGATTCAGTCGCTCTGGCTTGGTTTGATTCCCCCTTCTTGGAACCGACCATCTCCTCCTCTGTCATAAAACTGATGGATGAGAATGAATGCGAATATGCGTTTGCAGATAATCTGCCAGACGGTTTGGCTGTTGAATGTATGTCTTCCTTTTTTCTCAAGGATATTGTCAAATCGAATCCTAAACGTCCGGAACTCCTCTCCAGAAAAGTTTTTGACAACATGGATGCGGATATCAACCAGTATTATGTTGAAGTCTGGCTTCCTGAGGATGATATCAGCTTAAAGCGCATAGAGTTCCATTCCCAGTCGAAACGGAACAATGCCTTACTCAAGAATTTTCTTGCTTCTGCTGGTGTTGTCCCTGATTATAAGAGCATCGTTTCAATTGTCAACGAGCATCCTGCTGTCCTGTATATTTATCCAAGATATCTGGAAATTGAAATCACCACAGAGTCCCACAACAAACCGTTCTACCTTCCAGTCTCATCACGACCTAAAGGATTTATGAGCTTTCCCCTGTTCAAGAAAATAGTAGATGAAGCGACTGCAGAATATGACGATATGATCATCTCTTTGGAAGGGGAGGGAGACCCTCTTCATCATAAGGAGATTGTCAGGTTTGTGGAATATGCCTTGAAAGAGACCCGCTTGCAATCACTTATCATTGAAACAAACGGGGTTAACCTGACAGATGACATGGTGGCATCGTTCACAACATTCATGCCATCCAAACTTCAGGTTATTTTTAAGATTGACGCTGCACATGAGCAGACTTATTCCGCTATCCGTGGCAACGCTTTCAGTATTATGAAGACGAATATTGAAAAATTCATAGCAGCAAGCGAACAGAACAGGTTGCGTTCTTTTGTACAGCTTACAAAACTGAAAGAGAATATAGATGAGATGGAGGATTTTTTCAGGTTTTGGGAAGGGAAGGGTGTCCAGGTCATCATACAAAAGTATAACAGCTATGCTGGACAGTTGGAAAACAGGACGGTGGCCGACCTGTCGCCTTTGGATCGAATGCCTTGTTGGCATCTTCAACGGGATCTTCATGTTTTTTGGGATGGGAATGTCCCTTTCTGTAAACAGGATTTCAATGCTCGGACTTTGGCAGGGAACCTGAATGTTGATAGTATCCAGAAAATCAGGGACACTGTAAAAACAGTATATTTGGCCAATGCAAAAGACAAATTTGATCCCTATCCTCTTTGTAATGCATGCGACGAATGGTATACCTATAATTTTTAAAAGGAAAGGGCATGACTACTGATAAACCTCTTTTCTCTGTCTGTATCCTTGACCATGACTCTCCTGTTGTTGCTGATTCACTTACTTCTGTTTTTACTGCGTTATTGAAATCGCATGTGCATAAGTCTGAAGTATTTGTCGTTTCCTCATCTCCAGAAGTCTCACTGGCCTTGCATGATCTGATAGAAAAAAATCCTGATTTGAAAGTGGTTGTCCTTCCGTTCGGCACAAAGAAAATTGATATGGTTAATTATTGTATCAGGAAGACTTCTGGTGAATTTCTAACGCTCCTTAATTCAAATGTCATCCTGGCAGAAGATTTTTTTGTGAAGCTTTACAAATATAAGGAAAAATTGAACTGGTTTGCAGTAGTGCCAGCAGCTCGCATCATGGAATCTCTGACTTTAAATGGTCATTCAGAAGCGCTCCCCTGTAAAAGCCGTTTTGACAAGGATGGCTTGCACATGGAATTCAGATACGGCAATTCAAATCCCGCTCCTGTCCTCAGTGCCCCTTTTGGTATTTCAACCTGGAAACGTGAATTACTTGTCCAGATGAACGGTTTCTCCCAGTCTTATCAGGTTTTGAATTATTCATTTCATGCTGATACTGAAGCCACATACCGTGCATGGTCTTTTGGATATGGAAGCCTCTATGATCCAACCCTTTCAGTGACAGTCATTCCAATTCATGCAAGCAGATCGTTTTTTACGCCATGGCCTGTTTTTCTATCTCAGGATGATTTCATATACAAGCTTTTCTGGAATTTTTCTTATGAACTTTTTATCCTGCGGAACAGGATTCCTGCACCTTTCCTTTTTGGTGTAATGGCATCCTTGGTAAGATTTGACATTTGGGGAGTCCTAGTCAGGATATTGGCTCATCTTGTTTTTCTTTTCAAAAAAGAAAAATATCCTGGACTTGGAAAAGCCTATTCATTCCAGAAAATCAAGGCAGTGACAGACAAGGATGCCCTGTAATGAAATCCGTCATCATCCTTCAGGCGCGCAGTACTTCCACCCGTTTGCCAGGCAAGATATTCCTGCCACTTTTGGATTCACCTATGCTTTTTCACATAATCAACAGGCTTTCAAAAGTCAAACATGCAGATTCTCTTTGTGTTGCAACAATTAACCGTGATTTTGAGAGGATTAGAGGAATTGCCGCTCCTTTCAATACCATTGTTGTTGTTGGACCAGAAGATGACGTGTTAGAACGTTATAGGTTGGCTGCAGAAAAGACCCAAGCCGATGTGGTTGTACGTTGTACTGCAGATAACCCGCTTGTTTTTTTTGAAGGAATAGATAAGGCTTTGGAAGTTTTTCATCCGACAGATTGTGATTATCTGGTTATGGATGGGTTGCCTTATGGTTCTGGATTCGAAGTGTTCAGCAGGAAAGTCCTGGAAGAAGCTGCAGACCAAGGAAAAACCTTGCGGGAGAGAGAGCATGTTACGCCTTATATTTATGACAGACCAAAACAATTCAGGATCAGGAAGATTCCCGCACCTACTGACATGGTTGCTCCGGATCTTCGTGTTACTGTCGATACCCAAGAGGATTATGACAGGATGCTCGGGTTTTACATGAGATATTATGATTCGAGTATTGGGACGGTTCCCTTAAAACAGGTGGTCGCTAATGAACATCCATGACAGTCTCCTGCTTTCAACAGCTTTCCGCTTTTCCAAAAATGAACATTTTACACTCATGCCTGATGGTTTTTATGGAGCTGATGGAAAAAGGATAGTTGCAAGTAAAGGGTATATCCCTGTTTTTTTACAATATTTCAAGATAGGTGATTTCCTATGTATGATCCCTAAAAAATGGTTATCGATCTTCAGGCATCTTTTGAAGGACCAGTTCCAACAGCTTTTTCAGATCCAGAAACAGGAGTATATATCAGAGTCTTTCCCTTTTGTGGAACATGTTGAACTTGCTGATGTGCTTGCTGCTATTAGGAAATTCAAGGAAAGAAAAGGGAAAAGCCTCTATGAGAATTTCCTTGAAATGTGTGTCATCATGCTTCTCATGGAAAGCCTTAAGAACAGCAAAATCATGCTCGGTGGAGTATGGATATCCAGGTCTTCCAACCATTCAGGAAAACAGCTAAACGGATATGAGATGTATGTCAAAGTCCTTTCGGATAAGAATGCATCCATTGAACTTGTGAAATCTGAATTGGTCAATTATCCGCCGTATTCCTTTGAAGAGATTGGGTTCCTGCAAGTGACAGGTCCGAGGGATAATGTATCCCCTTATGGACGTTATTTGGAGAATCTTTATTTGCAGGTTTTCCTTAAGAATGAAATTCAAAAACTTTACCTTATGACACAGTATATCACATCACAGGAAAGGGAAAAGCAGATGGAGCGTGTGGAGGAAATCAAATTGAACCTTGAAAAATATAGGGATCAATGAGATTTATTATTAATCCTCATATCAATAACTTGCAGTCATACTTGCAAATACCATGTCATTGTCTTTGAACTGTCCGTAATAGGAATGAACTGGTCCTTCCATAATCCAGATACCTGAATCCAATTGAAGATTGCCAGAAAGATTGACCCCAGCCTCAAATCCGCAGGCATAGGCTTTTTCATCAATGCTATAGAATCCTCTTGCTTTGAAAGTAATGTTCTGGTTCCAGAATGAATATTCTAGTGTGCCAAGAATTGATGTTGATATTTCTTCCTGTGCCAGTTTAGGTGTCCATTCTGAAATGATCTTTTGGTTCATTTGGATGTTCAAATAGAGCCCTCTGATAAAAAATTGTGTAACGTCCAGTCCGAGCGTGTATTCGCCGTATCCATGTTGGCTGTTACCTGTTCCACCTGAGCTAATGTCTATGAAATAGGGAGAAGTCATGGGATTCGCACTTTCCTGCGAGTAAGAGAATTCTTTCCCTTTGTCAAACCATGCCAGTTCCAGTCGTGTGGATATTCCACTGAAGAGTGAACGTTGCAAATCCAATCCGTAAAGTATGATTTCATTATATACTGGTTTGACAGTCAATGCATAGAAGGGGAAGGTAGCAGCAAGTGAAAAAAATGTTTGTAATGTTGGTAAATTGTCAAAGCCATTGAAATAGTTGAAATGTGCATCCACTCCCAGAAATGTGATCCCCATCCTGAATCCTATGCTTGAATGGATCAATGTGTCTGATGGAAGCTCTTCTGCTGTCAATGTCACTACAGGATTGCTTGTCAGCTCTGCAAATTGAGACGGCATGAAGACCTTGGAATTGGTATACTCAGAGGGTTTGAAAAAGGGGATGGCTGTAAACTCCAGGAAGAGCCTGTTTGCAATGTGTGTTGATACGACACCAGAGAAAACACTTATTTTTCTTTCTTGTATAGGTTTGAAAAGAAGGTAGGAGAGGTCTTGGGGATTGAGTATGTCGCATGGTTTGAACTCATCTGCATTTCCCCAGGTATGTATGATTTTCCCTGCTTTCACTGTGATGTCATTTACTGGACCATTGAACAGGAAAGACCTGTTCATCCAGGCTTCCCTCACTTCAAGACTACGTTGGTTTATGATCTTGATGCTGTCATCTTGGCCACGTAAATCCATTTTGATTTCTGTGTCATTCATTGCGGATTCCAGGTTAAGGTCGAACCGTAGGTTTCTTCTGTAAATCTCTCCTTTCTCTAGCCCTGCAGACAAGGATGTTTCCAGCTCACCGTTCAGTTCAGTTTCTGCAAGAACAGGGAACGCCATAAATGCGGATAGGAATCCTATGACAAGGATATTTTTTAACATGATTCTTTCCTCCTTTGTTATTCAGCCCATGCAGCACTAATGCGTTCTTTCACAAACAAGGATCCACTCAGTTGTTTTTCTTTAGCCTGTAGAATCCTGATGATAGTCTGATGTTTTTTTTCAACTGATGTGACTGTGATTTCATAAGCCATGCTTACGTTTTCAGAGACTTTCCTGATATCTGAAGCTTTTACAGTCTTGACAACACGCCCATCACGTCCATACGACTTTACAGAAACAGGGATGAGGGTTTTTTTATCCAGTAAAACAAGATGTTTTTGGAATTTTGAATTTCTCCGTTTGGGTATCCGTTCAATGGCATAGCAGTCCATATTGTCGATGATTTTGTCTTCAAGCCTTTTATAAGTGTAATCAGAAATATCGGAACCACCCAGATCCTCATTGGCAATATCAGTATCCACAAAACTGTTTTCCCGGTCCGATGATTCAACCTGACGCGCAGCACCAACAGATTTGAGATAGATATACTGGAGTTTCTGGCCATTAGGGTTTTCCAAGGTGAGGAAAGTCGTGTTCCTGTGGCTGGAATCAGTGAATCTGAACAGGAATTTCTTGATTTCTTTTTCTGTGAGGGATAGCATCGTATATTTTCTTTTTTCACTTGATGTGCCTTGTAGTTTTTTAAGTTCCATCTCACCTTTCACGACCATTCCCGTTGCTGGTCTGTTTGCTTTGTCTGATTTTCGTGCAATCTCTTCACCCGTCAGTTTCTCCTGCGCTGCTAATGGAAGGATGACCGAAAGAAGGAACGCGATTGATAATGTGTACAATGTTCTTTTCATGATTTGACTCCTGTATTTTCATTTATAAGCTTATTGTTTTTTTCATTTATGGTTAGGAGAAATGCTGGTAATATGATGAGCGCACCAAAACTTGTTGCCAACATATTGAGAACTACAAACATTCCAAATTGTATGAGAGGGATGAATCCTGAAAAAATTAAGATAAGAAATCCTGCGCAGACTGTCACAACATTATAGAGGATGCTGCGTCCTCTTGTCACAAGGGTGTCATTGATGGCTTCCAATGGGGATAAGCCGGACTTCAAGGCTGTCCTATAACGGACAAGGACATGGATGGCATAATCTATGCCGATTCCGATGGATACAGCAGCTACCATGGCTGTTCCTGCATTCAAAGGGATATTCAAAAATCCCATAAGACCGAAACTGATGGCAAGGGAAATGATGATCGGTATGAGTGATAACAGTGTGATTGCCAGGTTCCTAAAAACGAAAAGATTGATAAGGAATACCACGATTATGGATGTAAAAATATTCATAATCTGTCCTTCAACAATCATTTCGTTGATTTTTAACTGGAGTTGCGCTATCCCTGAAATGTCCATATCCACATTATACCTTGTCTGGAATTCCTGGTTGAGTCCATTTTTTATGAATTCCTGGATGTTTTTAATGTCAGCTGTTGATGTCCTTTTCATGGAAAAAACAAGCCTGATCCGGTCACGTTCAGGTGTCACATATGATGATACATTGCCAGCATAGAGCAACATGTAGTCTTCAATCGCTTCACGTGTTGGAGGTATGATTTCCTGCTCAGCTCCTCCGCCATGCATCACACTGTTCATCCGTTTTAGCAAGTTGTTGATGGAAAGGCTTTTCTTGATTATGGGAAACTTGGACATGATCTCCTTTGAAAAAAGATCCAATTCCTTAAGTAGGGAAGGGTCAAGGAGGTTTTCTCCATGGCGGGATGTCAGGATCACATTGAGTGTCTGAGTGCCTGCCAGCTTGTCGTTCAGTATTGTATCTGCCATCCTAATAGTGGAACTTTTCTTGAAGAACTGGACATAGTTCATATCGACCTTGATCTTAAAGATCCCGAGAATCATGATGAGGGAGAGGAATATGCTTGTTAGGATAATGATACGTTTATGACTGACAATGAAAGTACCTGTTTTGATAAGAATCTTATAGAGTGTGTCCTTTTTTTCGTCCTCTTCATTATGGAAAGAAAAAGTCTTTTTTTTGGATGAAAGAAGAATAAGGGAAGGAATGAAAAAAATGACCAGAAAAAGCGCAAAAAATATTCCAAGGGCAGTGAAAAGGCCAAAATCACGGATAGGAATGAATTGTGTTGTGACAAGGGAGCCAAATCCGCCCACTGTTGTGAGAGCGGCCATTGTAATAGAAAGGCCAATATCCCCGAAGTTATCTTCGATAGAGGCGAGTTTGTCTGTAGAGCGATGCAGAAAATAACTGTTCATGAAATGGATTCCATAGGCGCTGCCAACTGCCACAAGCAATACTGGCATGATTGTGCTTATCAGGTTAATTGGCATTTTGCAAAGGCTCATCACCCCAATTGACCAGATGATGGACAGGATGACGGCGATCAGCGGATACATGACACCTTCAATATTTCTAAAGGAAAAAAAGAGTACAAAGATGACAACAAAAATGACAAGAGGGATGAGAAGCCTCATGTCGTGTAACATCGCTTCGGATATGGAATCAACAATGACAGGTTCACCGCTTATATAAGTCTTTATATCTTTAGGACAGTCGGATGTTATGATTTTTTGAATTGCCTTGAAGACAATAGTCCTTTTGTTGATTAGTGATGAATTGAGCTGAACCATGACCGCTGTGATTGATCCGTCATAGGAGATAATGCTTCCCTGATAGAGATCCCAGTCTTTTAATCTCTTTTTAAGCTCAGCTATGCTCTTCTCGTTGATTGTGTCGCTATCCATAAGTTTTTCTGTGACAATGGTCTCTCCTGAAGCCTTGATGTAGGATGAGCTGAGGATCGATTCAGTGTCTTTGATAGGGACTTCATACGCAGAAAAAAGGCTGGTAGGATCTGTCGTATTTGCCATACTGGCGATTTTTGTTGCAGTTTTCCTGTCAAAAGAGAAATCATTGACAAGCTTTTCTATATCTGTGAGGAATTCTTTCATTCCTTCACCGTCATAGATACCTTCTTCACTTACAGCCTGGATGATCTTTTTCGCATCGGCAGTGTTTATACTTAGCAGTTTTGCGATCATCTCTTCAGGTATGGAATGGTTGAGTGATCTGACTTTTTCTGTGAAATCCTTGATATATTCCAGATTTTTTGGAGTGAACACGGACTTGGATTCGAAGCCGACAAAGATATATTCGGAGTTCCCGAAAATCTCTTCAAACTTCACATAGTTCTGCCTTTCTATGCTGTTTTGTGGAATCATATGTGATATGTCATTATCAATTTTAACCTGCGTCATTGCGATGAAAAGAAATATCGTGAGGACAGAAGTGATGATGATGACAATCCATGGTTTATGGAATATCTCTTTTGCCTTGTGCAGGAAGTTTTCGAGCATTATGGGTTCTCCTTGTAATCGTTGTTTTTAATGCCATGGATTATGAAGTCATGAATGATTTCAACATACGATTCGAGTTTGGAAATGCCTTCCTTGAAAAGCACATCTACTGCTATGTTTGTGAAAATACTGAAAAGCATGTAAGACAGGATCTCGGGTTGAATGGGACGTATGTATCCTTTTTCCTGAGAGATCCGGATGATTTTCTCTACATATTTGCGAAGTTTCACAAAGACCGATGAGCGGAAAGAGAATAAATCCTTCGACAGTTCGAAATTTGCACTGTAAACCGTGATGATCACATCTTTCAATTCGTAGTATTCTTTGATAGTGTCAAGAATGGTTTTTTTGATGATGGCATTCATATCCGGATTGGGTTCAAGGATTTTCTGATGGGACTGTTCCAATATGGTCTTGACCCTGTCAAACATCTCTTCCATCATATATTTGATCACATCTTCCTTTGTGCTGAAATAAAGATAGAATGTCCCTTTTCCGACATCAGCCTTATTGGTGATTTGTTCGACAGTAGTGTTGGAAAAACCATGTTTGGACATTTCTGATTTTGCAGCTTCCAAAATGCGGGTAAGAGTTGATGCATCCTTCTCTTTTTTCATGGGGCTCCTGTTTTGGAGATTGCTCCTGTCTTAAGACTGACCAGTCAGTCAATTTTTATAATTTAGTGATTCTGCATGGCAAAGTCAAGTGAAGTGAATGTTTTTTTATAAAATTTATTTTTTTTTGAAAGTCTCTTCTTTTTCCAGTCCTCTAAGCAAAGGTTCATCAAACCCAAGATAGGCTTTCCCATCAAACCTTATAATTGGAGTTTTTAAAAGTTGGGGGTCTTCTATCAGAATTTCTTCAATATTATTTGATAGATATGTATAGCCCTTGTCCAGATATCGCTTCCCTTCTTTATCTATCAGTTTATCAAGTGGTATATGTCTGTTGACGGCTTTTAACTCACCTGAACTCATTCCTTTTTCTTTTAAATCCACAAAATGCACCTGTATACGACGTTCTTTAAAGAACCTTAAGGCCTTCTGAGTTTCCTTGCATTTCATTGTACCGAATATTTGGACAGGCATCAGATTTGGCCATCTTTAAGTAGGCTTTTAAACTTTTGTTCCCTGAAAGGGAGATAATTTTTATTAAAGGGGATTTCAATCCGTGCAATAGTTTCATCTGAATTATTACCAATTCGTAGGAATTGAGGGTCTATACCTTGATTTTTAAGAAGAATGATGATCATGGGAAGCCCCAGACCAGCACCTTCGACATTATCTCCACAATCCAGGTAAAAATCTGCTATTGAATCATATCGCATAGAATTGGCCAGGTTTTTTCTCAATCTTTCCTCATCCAATTTAGGGATCGGGGTGTTGTTGATAACTTCCACTCTGATTCCATTTTTACTATGAACATAACGGACTTTTACCTTAAAATTGAGGCTTTTCCCTTTTTCAATATAGTCTTTAATATATTTTTCTAGAAGTCTTTCCTTAAAAAGGATGTTTCCTTTTTCCCAATCTGCTACATTGTCTATGTCAAGCTTGTTTTCAGCAAAAACAATCCTTTTCATAATGGCTTTTGTCGCATTTATGACAAGTTCCTTAACAACCGTATATGTTGCGTCTAACAGGTCCAATCTTTTGTATTTTGCAAGAATATCCCTTAGTTTTTCTAAAACCCTGTCTTTGATTGTGTTAGTAAAGCCAAATTCGGCATTATCGCCATTATAAAGAGAATCATTCTGGTCAGTCATGAAAAAATCCTTGTCCATTTCCCAATGAACGGAATGTTCAATCCATTCCATTACATAATAGCTCATATATGCGGATTTTCAATATTTTTTAATTTTTTGATCTCTTTTTTTGGTTTTCATGTTGAATTGTATTATATTTAATCTAATAGTATAGGGTTGGTGTTGACTCGTTAAGATATGAAATAGGATTGGTTAGAATATGCAGAAAAGATGTAAACTCATTTTGACTTTGATTCTGGTTTTGTTTGTTCTGGTTCTCGGTGGAGTAAACATCTATATAAACTTTGTTAAGACAGACCAGGCTTGGAAGAAGAATTTCCTTTCTATTGTAGCTACTGCGGCAAATGCATTGGATCCTGCTCTTGTTTCATTATTGACAGGAGAGCAAGGGCAGCAGGATAGCGTGGCTTTTAAACAGCTTAAGAAGCGGGTTGAAAGGGTCTGCGCATGTCGGGATGATATCAGATGGACTTATCTTATGGTTCAAGATAAGCAATCTATTGTTTTTGTTTTAGATTCAACTCCTTCGGATTCTCCGGATTATACACCACCGGGAAGTATTTATGATGATGCGCCAAAAGAGTTGTATGATGTCTTTTTATCTGTAAAACCATCTGTAGTTGGTCCTTATCGGGATAAATGGGGTGAATTCATGTCTGGCTTTGCCCCTATAACAGTTGTCCGTAATGGGAAAACGATCAAATACGTGATAGGAATGGATATCAATGCGCATTCCTACAAGCAGGAAATGATTCTTTCCATACTTCCTAATTCCATCATAATGCTACTTCTTGTTTCCATAATATTCATGCTTTTTTTTATGATCTCAAAACTTCAGAAAAACAAGCTTCTTGTTGAAGCGAGTGAAAGTAGGTATAAGTTTCTTGTAGAGAACAGTTCTGACATCCTTTTTTCTTTTGACAGAAAAGGGAAAATCACATTTATCAGTAGCAGTATCAAAAAGATGGGATATGAGCCTAAGGAAATTGTGGGTACATCTCTTTTCAAGTATATTCATCCAGATGACTATAATTACGTGCTTCAGTCTTTCAAGGATGCCATCGAAAGCGGTGTGAATAATCCGGTCGCCTTCCGGGTCATTGCAAAAAATGGGGATATCTTTCATCTTGAAGAAGTAGGTAGTATTATCAAGGATGCATTCGGAAGAATCTCAATTGTGACAGGAATCATTCGGGATTTGACAGAACGGCAAAAGACTGAGTTAGAACGGTTAGAAAATGAGTTGATGTTCCGATCCATGATGAATGCTGTGCCTATCCCTATTTTTTATAAGGATGACAAGGGGATTTACAGGAGTTGCAATAAGGCTTTTCTGGATTTTCTGGGATATCCGGTTGAAAAGATAATCGGGGCAACGGCTTATAATGTCGCTCCTCCAGACCTTGCCAAGATATATCATGAGGCTGACCTGGAACTTATGCAGTCTAAGGGGAATCAGGTATACGAATCTAAGGTGAAACATTCTGATGGCAGTACACGTGATATCATATTCTATAAGTCTTCGATATGTAAGTATGATGGGACAAGCGGTGGTCTTGTCGGTGTCATGCTTGATATTACGAAACGTAAACAGGATGAAGAAATCATCCGTCAGGCAAGGAATGATGCTGAAGAGGCGAATATGGCTAAAACCTTGTTTTTAGCCAATATGAGCCATGAAATAAGAACTCCTCTCAATGGGATTATCGGAATGACCGAAATCGCCTTAGCGACTGACCTTACTTCAACGCAAAGACGTTACTTGGATTTGGTATTGCTCTCTTCCAGATCTTTGTTGGATATCATCAATGATGTCCTTGACATTTCCAAGATTGAAGCAGGGAAAATGATAGTTGAAGTGATTCCTTTCAGCCTTGATTCAGTTCTTACAGCTGCCATGGCTACAGTACAGATTTCAGCCCAACAAAAAGGAATTGAGCTTGTTTTCTTTCCAGATCCAACAATGCCTTCTCGTGTCATGGGGGATCCAGTTCGTTTACGCCAGGTTTTGGTCAACTTATTGAACAATGCTGTGAAGTTTACATTGAAGGGACGGATAATCCTGCATGTTCTTCAATCTTCTGACGGGATTGTCTTTTCTGTGGAAGATACAGGCATTGGAATTCCAAATGACAGGAAAAAAGACCTTTTTAAGAATTTTTCTCAGGCAGACGGATCGATTTCCAGAAGGTTTGGAGGAAGTGGTCTTGGACTTTCTATTTCTAAGGAGCTTGTTTCTCTGATGGGGGGCGAGCTTTTCTTTGAGAGCAAGGCCGGGGTGGGAAGTCATTTCTGGTTTTGTTTGCCATTAAAGGTTGAAAAAAATTCTTATCCCTATTTGACTCCAGGTCTTTTCAAATACGAGTATTCAAAAAAAATTCTTCTTGTTGATGATGAACCGTCACTTCTGGTTTCTGTAGAACAGATGTTGAAGCATTGGGGATTGGATGTTGACACTTGTCCTGATGGGCAGACTGCCCAAGAGAAGCTTTTAAATTCGAAATATGATGTGGTCATGGCTGATATGCGGATGCAAGGAATTGACGGAATACAGGTCTTGCAAGCTGCAAAAGGAATCAGGTCTGATGCAAAAATCCTTATGCTTTCCAATCCTGATATGACAAAATATGCCTCAACAATGGCTGCGACATCGATTAAATTCATAGTGAAACCAGTCCTGCCAGATAATTTGAGAAAGGTGCTTGATGAGATTTTTAATCCTGAGAAATATTTCCCTTCTGAAAGTCACGTAGTGAAAATGTCTGAAACTGAGGTAGACACGACATCTTCGAAGGTTCTTGTTGTGGAAGATAATGATGTTAACCGCGAAATACTGACTGAATTTCTTTCTTCACGTGGAGTGGAGGTTGTTGAAGCGCATAATGGGATAGAAGCGGTCAAATCTTTTGATAAGCATTCTTTTGATTTGATTCTTATGGATATCCATATGCCCGTCATGGATGGGTTCGAAGCCGTACGGGTTATTAGATCCAAGGAAAATTCAGGAAAACATGTTCCTATTGTAGCATTGACTGCTGATGCTTTCATTGGTGATAGGGAGAAGTGCGTCCAGGCAGGTATGGATGATTATCTTTCCAAACCGTTTCTGGCAAAGGATCTGTATAGGGTGTTGGAACAGTACATCCAGTTGAAGGGACATTCCCTTCATCGTATCAAATCTGAAAAGAACCATGAGAAACAGGATGTTGTGCTTCAAAGTAAGGAAACTGTCTGTAAGTCATTGGAATGTGATGGGAATCATTATGAGACGTTGCTTTCGAAATTTCTTCTGGAAAGTCCTAAAAAAATCGAGGATTTAAAAAAAGCGGCCAGTGGAGGTTCCCGGTCTACTGTTAGTGACAGTATCCATTCGTTGAAATCAAGCGCAGGATTTCTTGGGGCTGTCCGTCTTTTTGCTGCTGCAAGCAGGTATGAAACAATGATCCGTAATGATGAGGATATCGACCTTATGGATGCCGCAGAAACGTTGTCAAACTTGTTTGATGAAGTGAAGAAACAGGTCATCTAAAAGGATTGATTATGTATGACATTATCATCATCGGTGCTGGTTCTGGCGGTTATATTGCTGCAGAGCGTGCTGGAGAAAATGGAAAATCTGTATTGCTTGTTGAAAAAGCTTTTTTGGGAGGTGTCTGCCTTAATGAAGGATGCATTCCTGCCAAGACACTGTTGAATTCAGCCAAACTTTTCCATCATGCGAAAAACGGACAACTTTTCGGGGTCCATGTCCAGTCTGTTGAAGTCAAGTGGGATGAGGTCCTGGGACATAAAAATTCTGTGATAGAGACTCTGCGTGCTGGCATCGCTTTTCTTATGAAAAAATACAAGGTTGACGTGATCCAAGGTAATGCAGTGTTTATCGATCCTAAGACAATTGAAGTTGATGGCAAACGATACGAGGGGCAGAATCTTGTCATAGCGACTGGATCATCAACGTTCATTCCTCGCATACCAGGTGTGCAAGGAAACCCTCATGTTGTTACAAGCACTGAAATACTTTCATTGGAGACACTTCCGAAATCACTGGTTGTCATAGGTGGGGGAGTGATTGGAATCGAGTGTGCCAGTTGCATGAGTCTTCTGGGTGTGCAAGTCACTGTCATAGAAATGCGTGATGAGATCATTCCATACATGGATTCTGATGTCGCCAAGCACATGCGTCGTGCTCTTCCTGATGTAAATTTCATTCTTGGTGCTAAAGTTGAACGTATTGAAAATGGAATTGTATATTTCAACAAGGGCAATAAAACTGAATCCATCACTTCTGAACTTATTCTTATGTCTGTTGGAAGAAGCCCGAATATCAACAATCTTGGTCTTGAAAAGACAGGTCTGGATTATGATTCTAAAGGAATACGGATCAATGACAAGATGCAGACAAATGTCCCTGGAATCTATGCGATTGGAGATGTGACAGGAAAACTTCTTCTGGCTCATGCAGCCTCAAGAATGGCAGAGGTTGCCATCAATGTTATCCTAGGAAAAAATGACAGGATGCGATATCATGCAGTCCCCTGGGCTGTTTATTCTTTTCCCGAAGCCGCAGGTGTAGGAATGACAGAAGATGAAGCTATAAAAAATGCAGTTCCTTATAAGACTGCCACTATGCATATGCGTGTGAATGGCAGATTCATCATAGAAAACGGACTCAAGGCGCCTGGTCTATGCAAAGTCATTGTGCACAAGGACAAGGGAACATTATTGGGAGTACATCTTCTTGGTCCGATGTGCTCTGAAATGATTTTTGGGGCTACAGCGTTAATTGAATCAGAATTGAGAGTGGATGATATCAAGGAAATCGTGTTTCCACATCCAAGCATTTCAGAAATTATTCGAGATACTTTGAGTCAACTAAAATAATGAAATAGTAGTCCTATTAACCAATACAGGAGCGATATCATATAGGAACAGGTAGATGATTATATTTTTACGGCATTTACAAGAAATCATTGTAAGTGAGACTGGTTAAAATAAAAAACTCTTAGCGATTTTATGGTTTTTTTTTAGTATATTTGACTTAATCTTCTGTTTTATGTATCATTATCTATAAATTAATAGGTATGTTTTGGGAGGCGAATTATGTATAGGGTTCTTTTATCTTTTCTTTTCCTTTCTTTTATCCTTTTTTCATCCTGTGCTTCTGTTCCAACCATGGAACTGGAATCAGCACGCAAAGCGATCATGGAATCTGAAAAAGTCAATGCTGCCAAATATGCTTCTGAAGAGCTTGAAAAATCCAAACAGCTCCTTTCAACAGCCACAAACCAGGTGACCTTGAAAAAGAACAAACTTGCCAAAGAAAGCGCTATTCAGTCAAAAGCCCATGGGGACAAAGCTTACATCAGATCCTTGGAAGAGTTTGTAAAAGACCAGAACGAAACTACACAGAAAAGTTTTGATACCGCAAAAGGTGCAAATGCTGATGCTGCAGTCCCTGATACCTACGGAGAAGCCATGGCTCTCTATGATGAAGTCCAGAAAGAGATGAACAGACTAAAGATTGAAACAGCAAAACTCCAGCAGTTGCAGGCAGCTTCCACACCTGCAACAAACAAGTGAGGTCAACCATGAAAAACAATTTTTCCCCTATATTTCTAACAACAGTCCTTCTAATTGGGACCTTGCTTTCAGCACAGAATGCGAAAACACCTGATCCGGTTTCTGCTGAAGAAGAAAAATTGAAGGCTGAAATCCAGCTCCTCTTCCAGTCCATTAAAGAAAAAAATGACAAGGCTCGTTCCCTTTTCGACCAGGCACGTATCAAAGCGGAAAGCCTCAAGCTTGAAGCAGATGAGAAACTGACCTATCTCAATGAGACTTTGGCAAAAGCAAAAGCCAGCAAAGCCGTTGACCAGAATGAGATTGCAAAAGCACTGGAACTGCAGATCGAAGCCAAGGACCATTATTCCAAACATGAATATTCTCAGACACTTGAAAAGGTGAAGGCTGCACTCAGTCATATCAGTTCTGTTCCTGTCGTATCCATCACAGTCACTCCCCAACTTTTTGTTCCTGATGAAGGGTTACTTGTCATCCAGCCAGATATTTTCAGCATCAACAAGGTCACTTCCTGGACTTTGACTGTGCGTAAAAAGGAGGAGGGAGACAAGGATTCCATAGATATAGCACGGTGGGTGAGTGGCAAAATGTTGACCAATGCCATTTCCTGGGATGGGACAGTCATGGATGCCAATGGGAAATCTAAAATGGCTGTTGACAGTGCAAGCAGTTATGTCATAGACCTGGTTGTTGTGGATGAGAAGGGTGGGGTAGGAAGGTCTGCTCAAGTCAAGTTCAAGACAGATATTTTCACAACAAAGACTGAACGTGGTTTGCTGATCAATATTTCGAGTATCAGGTTTGATTACAACCGCGCAGACCTCAAGCAGGCTTACCAGCAGATGGTGAAACGGGTCTTCAACTTCCTTCTGGCATATCCTGATTATAAGATTGTTGTTGAAGGTCATTCGGATTATACTGGCGTTGCTGTTGACAACCAAGTGCTTTCACAGAAACGTGCACAGGCTGTTGCGGATTACCTCGTTACACTGGGAATGAACAGTGACCGCATCAAGGTGTATGGTCTTGGCGAGTCCTTGCCTTCTTATAATGAGAAAGAGAAGGCAGCCCTGAACCGCCGTGTTTCCTTCATACTCCTGAAAACAAGTGATGATATCAATGTTTATGAGGGATTTATCAACAAGATTGACTTGAAAAAAGAGATAGACAAGGAAATTAAATAACGGGTCTCTTATCACTAAAGTAGGTAGAAGATGTATGTCTGTGGACGTTTCGCTGATGTCTGCCTTGAGAAAGTGATCACGATGAGCCATGAATATGAGCATGCAACAGTCCCAACAGAATTCAAACCTATGGAATTTCCTGTTCCTAAATTTCATCCTGAAGATGTGATAACAAATCCAAAAGGATGGCCGGTTTACAGTAAGCTCGAAAAAGTCTGAAGAAGTTAAGTTCCCAGTTTTGTAGATTCCCTCTTCTCCTAGAAATTTGATTTTTCCCATGTTTTATTGTATAGTATGTTTAAGTTTTGATCCTATCACAACCATGTTTTTTATGGAGTCTTATATGGCTTTGACTGAAAAAGATGTTTTGTATGTTTCTAAGCTAGCACGTATATCGCTCTCCCCCTCAGAGGTGACAGCTTTTACTTCCCAGCTCGAGCAGATAATGGCGTTTATTGATACTCTCAATGAAGTTGATGTTTCTGGAGTTGAACCTACAGCATCAATATTAAATCTGGAAAATGTGAAACGTGAAGATATTTCTAAGAGTGATTTCAAGCCAGACCAGATGCTTGCGAATGCCCCCTCCCGCAATGCTGACTTTTTTGCAGTCCCGCAAGTGATAGAGTAGGAGAGTGGCATGAGCATTATAGGTCTTTCAGTCACAGAGCTTATGAAAAAAATCAAGTCTTCAGAACTGAGTGTCAAGGAAATTGTGAAGGCGTATCTTGATAATATCAGGAAGAACAAGGATATCAACGCTTACATCTCTTTGTTTGAAGAGGATGCTTTGAAACAGGCGGACTCCCTTGAAGGGAAGTTGGCCATCCCTATTGGTATTAAAGACAATATGAATATTCAAGGGAAAAGGACGACTTGCGGTTCCAAAATTTTGGAAAACTTTGTAGCCCCATACAATGCCACTGTCATTGAAAAATTGAATGAACAGAATGCCATATTCCTTGGGAAATGTAATATGGATGAATTCGCTTTTGGTTCTTCAACTGAAACTTCCTATTTTGGTCCTACACTTAACCCCCATGATAAGACCCGCATCCCTGGTGGATCTTCAGGCGGGAGCGCTGCTGCTGTTGCAGGAGGGCTTGCACCATGGTCTCTGGGTTCTGATACGGGCGGTTCCATCAGGCAACCCGCGGCTCTATGCGGTGTTGTTGGATTGAAACCTACGTATGGACTCGTCAGCCGTTATGGACTTGTCGCTTTTGCATCCTCGCTCGATCAGATCGGCCCGTTTACAAAAACTGTAGAGGATTCCGCTCTCTTGCTCAATATGATTGCGGGACATGATCCCAAAGATTCCACATCCATGCCTATGGCAAAACAGGATTATCTTGATGGTATTGATTCTGGTGTGAAAGGATTGCGCGTAGGTTTGCCTAAGGAATATTTTGTTGATGGGATGGATCCAGAAATACGAACAGCTGTACTTGATGCTGCAAAAAAACTTGAAGCTGAAGGTGCCATTGTTGAAGAAGTTTCGCTCCCTCATACTAAATATGCGGTTGAAGTCTATTACATCATAGCTCCTGCAGAGGCAAGCTCCAATCTCTCCCGTTTTGATGGTGTCCGTTTTGGTCACAGAAGCGTTTCTCCTGAATCATCAAGCAATCTGATTGATATGTATACTCATACGCGTTCTGAAGGATTTGGCGCTGAAGCCAAACGCCGTATATTGATTGGAACCTATTCACTGAGTGCAGGATATTATGACGCTTATTATCTCAAAGCCCAGAAAGTGCGTACTCTCATAAAAAATGATTTTGATGCTGTTTTCAGGAAATGTGACTGCCTTCTTACACCTACATCCCCGACAACAGCCTTCAAGCTTAATGAGAAGATGAATGATCCTCTCACTATGTACCTTTCAGATATCTTCACCATCTCAGTCAACTTGGCAGGTATTCCCGCTATTTCTGTTCCAGCCCCTGCGTCTTCCTCAGGTTTGCCTATTGGAATCCAATTTCTTGCAGGGAATTTCCAGGAAAAGATATTGTTCCGTGTCTCACAGCATTATGAGAAAATCCGGGGTTAAGATGCCTTGGGAGGATAATCCATGTCAGTACTGATTTTTGTTGCGGAAGATGAAGGAATACGTTTTTTGCTGAAGAACCACGACAATACAACTGTCCTTTTTGGATCAGTGACAGGTATCCAAACGGAATCTTCACAGCTGAAGTTCCACAATACCGGTGAAAAAGAGAGTATCCTGCTTGCAGAAGTCAATGATGTTTCAGAAGCTGTCCTTTGGATAAAAGATTTCCTTCTTGAGCATAAATATATCAATTCTCTTGAAGATATCCCGCTGATTGCGCAAATGGTTGCACATGGTGGCGACAAGTATAAGGTTCCCACTGTCATCGTTGATGATGTCATTACAGAGCTGAATCGGTTGAAGGATTTCGCTCCTGTGCCTCTTGAATTCAATATTGCGTGTATTCATGCAGTCAAGAAACATTTTCCAGGAATCAGGCAAATCGCTGTTTTTGATACTGCTTTCCATCAGACAATCCCTAAATACGCTGCCCTGTATGCTATCCCATACGATTATATCCAGAAATATGGTATACGAAGTTATGGTTTTCATGGCATTTCCCATAAATATATGACCAATTTGGCGTTCAAACATTCAGGAATCGATCCTAAAAAATCACGTGTCATCACAATGCATTTAGGACAAAGTTGTTCCATCACTGCAGTGAAAAATGGTGCTGCTATAGATACATCCATGGGCTTTTCTCCAATGGAAGGCCTTATTATGAAGTATCGGGCAGGTAACATCAATTTTGATGTCCTCTCTTTCCTCCATAACAAGGAAAATATGAGTTTCGAAGAATTGGATACCATGCTTTATAAGTTCAGCGGACTTTATGGCCTTTCCGGTGGGCTTAATTCCATGGGTGAGATCATTTCAGAGATGGAAAAAGGGAATGAAATTGTAAAAAATGCGTATGATGCTTTTATTTATTCTATAAGAAAATATCTTGGGTCTTATATTCTTCTGCTGGGGGGGGTGGATGTTATCGTTTTTACAGGGGCATTGGTCAGAAGTTATCCCCAGGTCCGTGAATCGATTTTTGAAGGACTTAACCAGTTTGGAATCAAGGTTGATGAGGACAGGAATGAACGTTGTGTTGATACCCAGGATGGGGAAATCAGTGCTGATAAGTCTAATGTGAAAATTTATTATATACGTCAATCTATCAGACTGGCTATCTATACTGAAGTGGAAAATATGATATGACACGTTGGTTTGAAAATATAGGGAGCTCCTTTATGGGACTATTGGGCTACATCGGAGGAGTGATGTCCCTTTTTGCTTTTTCCTTCCAGGAAATATTGGCTGGTAAGAAAAAGGCTGGTTCCCGTCTTATTGATCAGATCATAATCAAACAGATATTTTTTACAGGTTACAACGCCTTAAGCGCGATTGGAATAATCGCTCTTGCACTTGGGTTCATTATCATCATACAGATGGTCAATATTGCCTCAATGATCGGTACTTCGGATATGATTGGCAAAGTCCTGATTACTGTTATTGTGCGTGAATTAGGGCCTGTCCTAACCGCTATCATTTTGATTGGCCGCTCGGGTACTGCCATTGCAACTGAAATTGGGAATATGATGGCTTCAGATGAATTTGATGCGTTAGAATCCATTGGAATTGATCCTCTCCGCTACATCGTATATCCACGTATAGTAGGGATGATCGTTTCCCTGATGTGTCTGGTCATTTTTTTTGATATCATCGGTTTGCTCGGTGGTTATTTGGCTGCCTATATGTTTGGCATGAATATGCCGTTTGTTGATTATATTAACAATATTTTCAGTGCCATGAGCCCGGTTGACCTTCTTGTTGTCCTGTTAAAGACGTTCACTATGGGAGGAGCCATCGCGGTCATGTCTGTAATGGAAGGATTCAAAGTGGGCCGTGCAGCACGTATGGTCCCAGTGGCAGCTTCCCGTGCTGTAGTCAGTTCTTTAATTGCTGTTTTCATTATGGATGGTCTGATAACAGTATTCAGTTATATCTGAGGTCGTATGAACAGTCCTAAAATCATATTCGAAGGGGTTTCCTTCTTCTACGGTAATCCTGCAGAGCCAATTTTGGACAATATCTCAGCTATGGCTATGAATAGTGAGACCACTTGTATTTTGGGGAACAGTGGTGGAGGTAAATCGACTTTTCTTAAACTGGCATCAGGACTTTTACAGCCAAGTTCCGGTAAAGTGACATTCGAGAATCTGGATATTGGGAAAGCTTCCAAACCGCAACTCATCTCTTTTCATAAACGATGTGCGTTCATCTTTCAGGAATCAGGATTGTTGAATAATATGAACGTATATGATAATCTTGCTTTGCCTCTTCGTTATGACCAGGATATTCCCGAAGAGGATGTGAGATCCATTGTCAGGAAAGTGCTTACAGATGTAGGAATCATCAAGGATGAATGGCACTTCCCAGGGGAGATGAGTAGAAGCGAAAGAAAATTAGCTAGCGTAGGAAGAGCCCTGATTATCAATCCTGAAATCCTTTTTTATGATGAACCTTCGGAAGGATTGGATTATATAGGTGTTGGAAAAGTCAAGAATATCATCATGAAACAGAAAATGGATGGTCGTACAATCCTTATAGTCAGCCAGGATCTGAAATTCGCGATGCAGGTGGCTGACCGTATCATTGTCCTTTTTGACGGATCTGTCATTTTTGAAGGTTCCCCGTCAGGTTTGATTCATAATGATCATTTTTTTATAAGACAACTTCTCTCTAAACCGCAAGAAGAAAAACCTGTCTGCGTTGAAGAGGGTTGAAGGAATATTTATGGCGTATAAATTTAAGACTGTAGAAAAGATTGTAGGAGTTTTCATTGTCATGGCAGTCGTGTTTATGTTCGCCATGCTGATCATGATTGCCAGAGGAAAGAGCTTCTTTGTAAAAAAACAATTCTATTACACCTATTATGACAGTGGTGCAGGAATTACAAAAGGGTTGAAGATCCTTTTTCGTGGGATGGAAATAGGAAGTGTTACGTCCATCAAACTGAGCCAGGATAATAGGATTTATGTCAGGTTTTTTGTGTTGAAAGAATATTCTGACAGGGTGAAGACTGATTCTGTGGCAAAGATCATAAGACCTCTCATTGGTTCTGCTTTTATCAGGATAACTGTAGGAAGTATCAATGTCCAGCCTCTCCCAGAAGATGCCTATATCATCTCTTCTGATACTGATATAGGGAGGGAAATCCTAAAACGTCACCGTATTGAAACAGAAGGCGTAGATAAGCTCGTAGAAACTCTTGATGATTTGACAGTTTCTCTCAACTCTCCGGAAGGCCCCTTGCAGCAGACACTTCTCAATATTCAAGAACTCACTGCCTCCTTGAATATCATGTCCGCTAACTTGAACCATATCACTGGGAATCTTGATGGCAATGAAGACAGAATCAATGATATTATCCTGTCTTTCCAGAAGTCTGCAGACAACCTTGCTGAAATCACTAAAAATCTGAAGCATAACAAATTGTTAGGTGGCAAGCCTGAAAAAAAGACAAAGACGGTTTCTGGAACAAAATGAAATTGCGCGACTATTTCCTTCTGATGGGTTTCCTTTTTCTTGTGACTTTATCCTGTTCAACCAGGGGTTATCCAGATGTAGATGCCAGGTTGCTTGCTTATCAATCTGAAATAGATGATGCAGAAAAGGATCTTGAGACTGGACGTTATTGTTTCAAGATATATGATTATAGACAGGCAGAACGCTTTTTCAATCAGGCTGTCTTGAAGAGCAAGAAAGTTTCATATCAACAAGGTCATCTTTATGGGTTGAATGATCTTGGCCTTCTCAACACTGAACGCGGTTTTTTCCCCAGTGCTGTAAGTAATTTTAAGGAAGCTCTCCCTCTTTCCCAAAAATTACAGATTCCACAGGCTGAATCAGATGTCCTGAATAACATGGCACTCCTGGTCTTGGTTTCTGGAAATGACTATTTTGGGGAACCAGTCCCTCTACTTCTGGAGAAAGCGCTAAAAAAAAACAGACTCCCTTTGAAAGGACTTGTCATCCAGGCAAATCTTGGTCTCTATCATCTTTCGAAAAACGATTATACAAAGGCTGCAACTTGTTTTAATAAAGTCAGGAAAGAAGCTCTCAAAAAAGATTATTATGAACTGCTTGTCCGATCTACTTTGAGACTGGGACAGGCTTCTTTACAAAAAGGTGAGGTTGTAAAAGGAATCGCTTATGCCAAAGACGCTTTTAACATAGCCTCTTCATGGGATGATAAAAGAGGGTTAATTGATGTTTCTGACCTTCTTTCGTTGTATTACGAAAAGAATGGAGATATCGAAAATGCCCTTATCTATGCTAAAGTCATTTATAATATTCGTAAAGGTCTCTTGGCAAAGGATTTTGAAAAAGCTGATTTGGCTCGTATTGCCAGATTGGAAGGAAAATAGGCTCTTTTCCCCATTTTTCAAACTTGACATAACATAAAATACCTGTTATCTTAACCCGAATATTTGAAACTTATTTTCTGAGCGGAGGATTCGCATGTTAGTGGTTTTTGAACTCAACGGAAAGCAATATGACGGTTATATCGGTGAAGATGTCCAGGTTGATCTTCTGGAGAAACCTGAGGCTGATATGAAAATTGATAAGGTTCTGGTTTTTAAAAACAGTGATGAGGATGTGCTTGTTGGACAGCCTTATGTTCCTGGTGCTATTTTGAACGCTAAACATGTCCGTGATTTTAAGGACAAAAAAGTCATCGTATTTAAGTTCAAAATCAGGAAAAAGTATCGCAGAAAGCAAGGTCACAGACAGCAATATTCTGTCATCCATTTGACAGGAATCAATGTCGGTGGAAAAGAGATCAAGGAAGAAAAGAAAGCCTCAGTCCAGAAAACTGAGAAAAAGGTAGAAAAAGTAGCCAAAGCAGAATAGGCTGATGATAAGAATCGTTTTTCATAAGAAGGACGGTCAATATATTTCATTACGGTCAGAAGGTCATGCTGGAAAAAGGACGCTTGGAGGTTTTTTCAAGTTGTTCTGGCCAAAGGAATATGGCAATATCCTTTGCTCAGCTATTTCAGTCTTGCTTCTTCAGTTCAAGGTGAATATCACTACTATTGAAAAAGCAAGGTTGCTCATTGATATCGAAAGGAAAGGCTTCATGGAACTGGTGGTCTGTGATGCTGACGCTCCTCGTATCAGGTCTTATTTTGAAGGTCTTATTGTCATGTTGAAGAGCATAGAGCTTCAGCATAAAGATAGATTAAGAATTATCATGGAGGACATTCATGTCACATAAAAAAGCGCAAGGTTCAAGCAAAAACGGTCGGGACAGCCACTCACAACGTCTTGGTGTCAAAGTATTCGGTGGAGAAGCGGTTCATTCTGGTAGCATTATTGTTCGCCAGCGTGGAACCGCTTTTTTCCCCGGAGTTGGTGTAAAACTCGCCAAAGATGACACGATTTTCGCAATGAAAGACGGTGTTGTCCAGTTTCAGAAGAATAAAAGCGGCAAGAGGGTTGTCGCGGTCATCTAAGACCGATACACAATTTTTATGCATAGAAAGTTCCGTGACGAGATCGTTATACAGGTTCGTGCCGGAAAGGGAGGCGCTGGTGCTGTCTCTTTCCTGAGGGAAAAGTTTAGACGTATCGGTCCCGCTGACGGTGGAGTGGGTGGTGATGGCGGTGACGTCATCCTCAAAGCTGCTCATGGACTTGTCAACCTTAATCATTTCTACGATAATAAGATTTATTCTGCAAAAAATGGTATTCCTGGTAGTGGTGTCAATCGTGGTGGCAAGAGAGGTGATGATCTTGTTGTCCAAGTCCCTATCGCTACTGTCATAGAGGATCCTGAAACAGGGGAAGAGCTTTTCACTTTTAACAAGGATGGCGAATCGTTCTTAGTTGCAAAAGGTGGAATGGGCGGTCAAGGGAATGCCTTCTTTCAGTCTTCAACCAGAAGATCTCCCTATTTTTCACAGCCTGGACGTGATGGCGAATTTAAACGTATTCAACTTAAGCTAAAAATGATCGCAGATATTGGTCTTGTTGGGTTTCCCAACGCAGGCAAATCGACTCTTCTTTCAAAAATCACGAACGCTCACCCTCGTATAGCGGATTATCCGTTCACGACTCTTTCTCCCAATCTTGGAGTCTTGGATTTGAAAGGGAAAAAGATGGTCATTGCGGATATTCCTGGATTGATAGAAAATGCGCATAAGGGAGCAGGATTGGGGCTTTCATTCCTGAAACATATTGAAAAGACAAGAATGATCCTCTTTGTTCTTGATGCTGCAGATGAAAACTGTGTTGATTCTTATGATGTCCTGAAACACGAGCTTGAAAGTTACAACAAGGATCTTCTTAACAAGAAAAGCCTGATTATCCTGAATAAGATGGATATTTCCCCAAAGGATTTGACCGCAACTTTGAAAAAAAAATTGAGAAAGAAGATCGTCCCTGTTTCCGCCTTGACAGGGGAGGGACTGGATATACTTCTGAAGACTATGGAAAAGGAAATGGTATAAGTCATGGACATGAAGGATAGGAGATCAGATCTTCTGCATGATGTCAAGAAAGTCGTTGTCAAAGTCGGTTCAAATTGCATTACTTCGGATTTCCATATTGATGAAGGGAAAATCGGAAAGTTGGTTGATGAAATAATCAGCTTGATGAGGAAAAAAATAAAAGTCGTGCTTGTGACTTCTGGTGCTGTTGCTGCCGGAACGGGTCCCATGAAACTTTTAAAAAAACAGAAGAGCATAAGTGAAAAACAGGCTTGCGCTGCAGTAGGGCAGATCATCCTAATGGAGGTCTATCGAAAGTATTTTAAGAAGTATGACGTGTTGCCTGCCCAGATCCTTCTTACAGAAACTGATTTTACAGACAGGAAACGTTATCTCAATATCAGGAATACGATTGATACGCTTCTTCAAAATGGTGTGGTTCCAATCATCAATGAGAACGATACAGTGGCTGTCGCTGAAATCGTCTTCGGTGATAATGACATGCTTTCAGCTCTTATGGCAAATGTCATAGAAGCTGATCTTCTGTTAGTCCTCACCACTGTTGATGGCCTCAGGAATATGACCCGGAATGAACGCATCCCTTCTGTAGAAAAGATTGATGAATCTATTTATGCTCTCGTTGAAGCTACCAAGTCTTCTGCTGGTCGTGGCGGCATGACTAGCAAACTTCAAGCAATGAAGACAGTGACAGACTCGGGTCGAATAGGAGTGATTGCTGATTTTTCGAAGAAAAATGTGCTATCATCAGTCTTGTCTGGTGCTGATATAGGAACTGTTTTTTCCCCGGCAGTCGGGGATAAATCCTCTGTAAAAAGAAGTCGTGAGCAGTGGCTGAAATATGGGACTGTAGGTAAAGGGAAGTTGGTAATTGATGAAGGTGCTGTCAAGGCTCTCATGAATAGTAAAAGTCTCCTTCCAATGGGTATCGTGTCTGCTACAGGCAAATTCGATAGGCTTGATATTGTGGATATCCATGATGTGAAGGACATGCGCATTGCTCGTGGTGTAGCCAATTATGATATCAATGAGATTTTAAAGATCAAAAAACATAAAAGTTCAGAGATTGAAGCCATATTAGGGTATTCTTATGGCAATGAAGCTGTTCATGTGGACAATCTCGTGCTGCTTTCATAGGAGCTGTCATGAATCCTTGGTTGATTGCTGTTGTTATCATATTGCTTGTCCATTATATATTGAATGTCATTACAGAACTTTTGAATCTATCAGCTGTAGCATCAGAAGTCCCTGAAGAGTTTAAGAATCATTATGATTCAGAAAAATATGCAAAAGCCCAGTCGTATTTGAAGGTGAATACCCGGTTCGGACTATTCAAAGAGACCATCTCGACTTTGATACTTTTCCTGTTGATTTTGCTAGGCGGTTTCAATTTGCTTGATTTGTACAGCAGGTCTTTTGGATTCGGTCCGATCCTGACTGGATTGGTTTTTGGGGGTATGCTTTTTATTTTTCTTTTCTTATTTGATCTTCCTTTTTCAATCTGGCATACATTTGGCATTGAACAAAAATTCGGCTTTAACAAGACAAAAGCGGAAACCTTTATCGCTGATAAAGGGAAAGGGCTTATACTGGGAACCTTGTTGTTTGTTATTGCAGCCGGATTTATCCTCTGGTTTTTTGCAAAAGCGGGTTCATTGGCATGGTTCTATTCTTGGGTGGCTCTCACCCTTTTCCAGATATTGTTGGTCTTTATAGCACCTGTGATGATTTCACCCTTATTCAACAAGTTCATTCCTTTAGGAGACGGCGAGTTGAAGACTGCCATAGAGGATTATGCGCGCTCACAGAACTTTGCCATGAAAGGTGTTTACATGATGGATAATTCTAAACGGTCTACCAAATCAAACGCCTATTTTACAGGATTCGGCAAATCAAGACGTATTGTCCTTTTTGATACTTTGATTAACCGACATACAGTCGATGAGCTCGTATCGGTTTTGGCCCATGAAATAGGTCATTATAAGAAAAAACATATTCTAAAGAATATCCTTTTCAGTGCGGCAACGACATTGTTGATGTTCTATCTGCTTTCCCTTTTTTTAGGGAATAGGTCTTTTTTTGACGCTTTTGGCATGCAGAATGTCTCAGTCTATGCGGGGCTGGTGTTTTTCTCTTTCCTATATACTCCATTAAACACGTTGCTTGGAATTGTGAGCATGTATTTTTCCAGAAAATATGAGTATGAAGCTGATGCTTTTGCTGTTCAAACTTTGAATAAGAAGGATGCGTTTGTTGAAGCACTTAAGAAACTCAGTGTAGATAATCTTTCCAATCTTACCCCACATCCCATGAAAGTTTTCATGGATTATAGCCACCCCCCAGTATTGAAACGTATTCAGGCAATTGAAAGGATATGAATCAGATTTCCCATAATGAATAATGACTGTTTCCATAAGATCGGGGAAAGGGGCGCTTTTCTTTGGTTTTATGCATAAAAAATCATATATTCTCATGTTTGCAATCGTTTTTCAATTTTTAAAACTTGAAATATGCCTGTCTTTATAGTATTTTTATTAAAATATCATTGTTTCTATTGTAAGGAAATATGATTAAACTAATTTTTGATTTGACATATCTGTTTTTGCCATTTTTATGTGTAGGGCTACTTGTTTATAGTGCCCGTCAATATGATGATAAAAATAGCCGTTATTTCATTCTGCCCTTTGCACTTTTTGGTATCAAAGAATTAATACAATATTATATAATGACCAGCTTCGACCTCCGCTCACTGTTTTTTTTGTACTCCAAATCAAAAGAATATAATATCTCCATGTTGCCTGATGAACTTATGTTTGCCATGCACGTCTTGGATCTTTTTGTTGTTATTGTTTTTGCTTTTTATATCCTTAGGTATTTTGAATATCCGAAACGGTTGTTTATACCATTTGCGGTTGTCAATATAGCCTTTGTTACGTTGCTGGTTGTCTTTAGGGGAATGGGTTACGAGTTTGATGAGCGGATACTTGTAAGAATGTTTTTTCTTGCAAATCTTATTGTTTTCATCATCCTTTTACAGAAAGGATATTTTGAACAAGGATCCAATTTTGTGATTGACTCAAAAGGATTCATAATCGCCGCTTTTATTGTGATTATGCCCCCTTTGCTTTGGAGTGGTTTTCAGTCCCAGTATATCGGTCAAATCATTAGGATAATTTTTTATCTGTTAAGTGCCATGTTGATACTCCAACTTTTGGAAGTCAATCAAAAGCGTGTCACGGATGGTATTAGCATCCTTCAAAAAGAAAAGAATATCATTGAAAAACTGTTGAACAGTATCGGTTCTGCTCTTGCTGCCAATATGGATCAGAAGAGCATTCTTGCCATGATTAATCAATTTTCTATGGATGCCACTTCTGCACGTGCGGGTGCTATCTTATTATTGAATAAGAAAAAAAATATCCTTACAGTTGAAGTTGTTGAAGGTCTCTATCCGCCTGTACAACATGTTGATGAATTTATCTCCTCAAAAGAGAAATATCTGATTGACAAGTTCAAGAGTGATCCGATCCCTGTTGGAGTGTCATATCTTGGAAAAGTCGTACAGAATGGCACACCTCTATTTATTAAAGATGCCATGAAAGATGAAGAAGTCATCCAGTCTGCTAAAGGGGTTATGGATATTTCTTCTATAATTGCCTTACCTCTGATAGCAGATAATGAGACTCTTGGAGTCCTCTCTGTCTTAAACAAGACAACAGATGCCTTTTTTTCAGATGAAGATTTCCTCTTGGCCAAAGCTCTTGCAGAACAGGTTGCTGTTGCTCTCAATACTGTCAAACTAAGAAATGAATATCAAGAGAAGCTGCAACAAGAAAAACAAGTAGCTATTGCAGCCCAGATCCAACAAGGCCTTTTACCTAATGTTTTCCCGGAGTATCCACAATTGGAAGTTTTTGCCGTTTCAAAAGCCGCGAAGGGAGTCAGTGGAGATTATTTCGATCTATTGGATTTTAATGGCAAATTGTCAGTCGTCTGTGCAGATGTCGCTGGTAAAGGGGTCCCTGCAGCTATGGTCATGGTCAAGATACAGACTGCGCTTCGTCTTATTGTTGATTCAAAATCCGAACCTAAATCCGTTGTCTCTGCAATCAATGTCGCACTGGCAGGACAGGTCGCTGAAGATCGATATGCAACTCTCTTTTTCTGCATGTTAGATGTCCATACCGGAATGCTCAGTTATAGCAATGCAGGGCATGGTCCCATGATCGTGTACAGGGCTTTGACTGATTCTTTTGAATTATTGGATACAGAAGGTTTGCCTGTAGGAATTACTGCAGAAACACAGTACGGTCAAGATGAGACAGTACTTAATTCAGGAGATATAGCTATCCTTTATACGGACGGTATCACTGAAGCCATGAATGTCAGGCATGACGAATATTCTATTGCACGTGTTAAGGAAGATATCCGGTCATTAAAGGATGTTTCTGCAAAGGAGATGTCTGAGTTACTATTGGAACGGATAACGAAATTTGTCGGTGAAGAACCACAGCATGATGACCAAACACTTTTTATTTTCAAAATGAAATAACTTTCGGAGGATACAAATGGAAATCAAGGAACAGGAAAAAAACGGCATAGTGATTCTGGAAATCATCGGGGAGATAGACCTGTATAATGCCCCAGATATAAAGAATCATGTTGTCAAGAAGATCGAAGCCCAGAAGTACAATCTTGTTATCAATATGCAGGAAGTCAGTTATATTGATTCATCAGGAATCGGGGCGCTCATTTCAAGCCTTTCCAGCTTGAAGAAATACCAAGGCTCACTGAAAATTACGAATATACATGATTCTGTAAAGAAGGTCTTTGAATTGACCAAATTGACCAGTTTTTTCGAAATATATGCGGATGTCGATACGGCATGCGCTTCATATAATCAATAATACTTACCGGAGGTTTTTTTAAATGGCGCATCATCATTATTTGTTTACGTCTGAATCTGTTTCTGAAGGTCATCCTGATAAAGTCTGTGACCAAATTTCGGACGCAGTCCTTGATGCTATGTTAGCACAGGATAAGAATTCCCGTGTTGCTTGTGAAAGCATGGTTACAACTGGACAGGTTGTTGTTGCTGGAGAAGTCACTACGAAAGCCCATGTCAATATTGTTGATGTTGTACGTGAAACAATACGTACGATTGGATATAATGTCCCTGGCATAGGGTTCGATGCTGACAGTTGCGGAGTACTTGTTTCGCTTCATAGCCAGTCACCTGATATTTCACAAGGTGTTACTGTAGGCAAGGGGCTTCATAAGGAACAAGGCGCAGGAGACCAGGGACTCATGTTCGGTTATGCTTGTGATGAGACACCGGAACTTATGCCTGCAACATTGCAATATGCCCATAATATCCTTGTCGATATGGCAAAACATAGGAAATCGGAAAAGATCAACTGGATGCGTCCTGACTCAAAGAGCCAGGTTACAATAGAATATGTTGATAATAAACCAACCCGTGTCCATACAGTTGTTGTTTCTACACAACATGATGAGAAGGTCTCTTTGAAACAGATCAAGGATTATCTTGTAAAGAATGTCATAAAAAAAGTGATTCCTGCAGGAATGATGGATAGCAAGACTATTTTTCATGTGAATCCTACAGGTCGCTTTGTAGTTGGAGGCCCTCATGGGGATTCTGGTCTAACAGGAAGGAAAATCATAGTTGATACTTATGGCGGATGGGGTGGACATGGTGGTGGAGCTTTCTCAGGAAAAGACCCATCAAAAGTTGACCGCTCAGCTGCGTATATGGCTCGATATATAGCCAAAAACGTTGTTGCCGCAAAACTTGCTTCAAGATGTCTTATCCAGTTGGCGTATGCTATTGGTGTCGCTGAACCGGTTTCCATCTATGTACATACTTATGGAACTGGCGTTGTAAGTGATGAGACATTAATGAAAGGAATTAGTCAGGTTTTTTCATGCAAACCTAAATCAATCATTGATACGTTTGATCTCCTCAGACCGATCTATTTTAAGACAGCATCGTATGGTCATTTTGGTCGGAGCGATTTTCCTTGGGAAAAAACTGACAAAGTAAGTGCTCTTAGGAAAGTATGCAAATAATCAGTAAAGAGGTGTGGTTATGGAAAAACGGTTGTTTCTAGTTTGTCTGGTTTTGATGGGAGTCTTTGTCTCAAGTTGTGGCATTGCTCCACCAACAGAAGATTTGAATGTAGCAAAAGCCTCATTGGCAAAAGCTCAGGAAGCCAAAGCTGAAGAGTTTGCTTCAGAGGAATACCTTAAAGCCCAAACGACCCTTGCAGAAGGCGAGAAAAATATTGTCAATAAAAAGAATAAGAAGAACAAAATTGCAAAACAGAAATTGGAGATAGCCAAGGTGGAAGCTGAAACAGCCTATAAGAAAGCCGCTCCCGCTTATGCTGATTATAATATAGATCTCGCTAGCAAGCAGAAGATGACAGCAGAAGAGATAAAAGCCCAAGTTGCCTTGAAAGAGAAATTCTCTGAGGCTAAACAACTTTTAGAAGAATCTCAGACAGCTAAAAATGCTGGTAAATATGAGGATTCATGGGACAAATCAATAAAAGCAAGATCCCTGTTCGAGGAAATATTCAAAATTACCAAAGAAAAGAAAGACAGGGCTGACAATGCATTAAAAGATGCAGATAGTTCGATAATGAACGCAGAAACTCAAAATTCAGAGTCAGGAAAATAGGGGGACATTCATGCGAAAATTAATACTTATATCAGTGATAATGCTTTCCTTTGGCGTCTTGCCTTCCTATGTTTTTGCCCAGGAGAGTGATTCAGAAATGGAAGAGATGACGATGCTGACGAACCCTCAGTATTTTCTTGTAAAAGCCAGGGAATTTTATGTCCTTGGACAGTCCCAGTATAATGAGGGGGAGTATGATTTAAGTGCTGATTCTGCCTTAAAAGCCCAACAATATGCGGATAAATACAGGAAGGCTGTGCAACTTTTAGCCTATTACAAAAAGGCATTGGCAAAAATCAAAGAAGCTGAAGCTTTGATCGCAGAAGCAAGAACATTAAATGCTACAGAAGATGATCTTGGCCCTTCCATGGAAAAGCTTAATGAGGCAACTCAGTTTCTAACAGATAAAAATTATGAGTTGTCTGCAAATGCTGCTGATGAATCCTGTAATTTATCTCGGGATCTTATTAATAAGTTAAAGAAAAAAGAAACAGTCGTTGCAGGTAATGAGAACCAATACTGGAAAACATACAAAGTTCGTTTGATACCTGAAAAACGCGATTGTCTTTGGCGTATTGCCCAATATGATTTCATTTATAAGAATCCATGGAAGTGGCCTCTCATTTGGAAAGCTAACAAGGATCAGATTGTAGATCCAGATCTCATTTATCCTGGTCAGGTCTTTAACATCCCTAAACTGGATGAAGAAACACCAAAATAAAATAGTAATCCTAAAGAAATGCCCTATAATATATTGTATGGAGTGGCTCATCTGTTTTGAAACTCCAGATTTGAAGGTTTAGGATGGTATTAACATGAAAAAAATATTACTGACTGGACTGGCTTTGTTAGTAGTGCTATGTTCGATGTCTTGCCAGAAACTTCAAGAAATATACATAGAATCTGATTTAATGCCTATCGCTCAGTTTAATCAAGTTGATTGCAGGTCAATCGCCATACTAAACTTTGATGCTTCTGCCATTAAAAGGAAAAATGTTGACAGTATCGCTCTTCGTGATGCTGTCGCTTATGATATCACCAAGTCTTTATATCAGTTGCAGGATCCAGACAATCTGATTGTCATTCAGGGTGATGCGGTTCAGACTGTACAGGAAATGGAGACAGTACAATCTACAAAAGGTGATTATGATGCTGCCACTTCTACACTACAACGTGTTGTTGTCTATAAATACAATCCATATCAAAAAGTTGATGCCATTCTCAGTGGACGGATCATAGACTATATTCCAAATAATGACAATCCTCCCTATAGTTATCTTGAAATCATGATTAAGCTTGTCAATAATATTGATGGTTCGATATATTGGGTTACAAAGTTACGTGGAAACTACAAGGATGTCATTTATACGATTGCTCATACATTGAAAAATAAGAATTATACAGAACCGAACATTCCTTCATTAGCGTTACCCGCGCCTCCAGCAGGGAACTGAAAACGATCATTTATGATTTATCGGCTTGTCTTTTTGATTGAAGTGAGTACTTCCTTTTTAAACCGTTCCTCATCATCGATTTTAACATTGATTTTAAGATAATAGCAAGGCACTCCAAGATGCCCTGTTTTGCTTATGTCTTTTTCAGTAGTGACAAGTATTGATTTTTTTGCAGCTTCTAAAAGTTCTTTTCTGGCTTTTTCCCGGGTATAATCTGCATGATCAGGAAAACGTAAAAAAGTGATATTCTTTTTGCCTTTAAAATGATTTTGCACTGTATTTCTGAAAGAATCAAAATTACCAACTCCGGCAAATGCTGTAACAGGTGATTCCCTTATCTTGTTTGATACATTAGTACTGATTTTTAGGTTGTTATCTGAAAAGAGACCTTCAATAACGATTTTTGATGTGAATATGAAGTCTTTTTTTATCCCTTGTCTGATTAGGTTTGTAATAATTGAAGATAGTGTCATGTGATTGACTGCTTCTGTATGCGTTAAGACAATAAGATCTGCACGCTTTAAGGATGCTGTCGGTTCTCGTAAATTCCCTGCAGGTAATAAGAGGTTGTTTCCAAAGGGATTCATACAATCAATAAGGATTATGTCCAGGTCTCTTTCTAATTGGTAATGCTGGAAACCATCATCAATGATAAAAAGTCCGGTACGGGGATACTTTTTTAGGGCTTGTACAATCCCTTGATATCTAGAGGGATTTATCGATACAGGGCAATGGGTATTTCGTACAAGTTGTCCAGGTTCGTCATATGACACCCCCCCTTTTTTGACAGGATCAAGTACTGTTTTTTTCATTCCGGAATGATATCCTCTGGTGAGTATGATAGGGTTAAGAGGTCTTGTGATTTTAGAAAGGAGAATAGTGACTGGTGTTTTTCCGGTCCCTCCCGTCGTTATGTTACCAATGCTAATCACAGGTATATTTGATGTTTTTTTGAAAGTTTTTTTTATCGTCCTATCTATAAGATAAAAAAGGAAATAGATCAGACTAAAAGGTAAAAGCAAAAAACGAAGATTATTCCATAATTTTATCATATATGATCCTGCTCACGGATTGTTGTGCTTGAACAATTGATTTTGCGTTGTTTTTCAGTTTTTCTTGGAGCTTTGGGTGTTCGATCAGATCATTGATAGCATCTGTCAGGGTGTTTGATTTTATTTCCTTAGCGGCATTAGAATTATCCAGTAATTTGAATGCCGTATAATTGTTGTGGATGGAAGGACCGTGAAGAATGGCATTATCTGTAATAGCGGGTTCCAGAGGGTTATGTCCACCTATGGGGGCTAACGTTCCTCCAATAAAAACAATATCTGAAAGTGAATATATCGTCATCATGATTCCCATGATATCAACAATATGGATGTCTGAAATGGACTGTTTTTTGTCTGGTTCTGATATTTTACAGAAAGCGATATCAAGGGATTCTAGATAATCCTGATATTTTTTTATATCATTTAAGTGCCTTGGTGCAAGTATGAGTACGATGTTTTTATGTTTTGAATGAACAGCAAGAAAAGACTGCGTAAGCAGCCGATATTCATCATCCCTAAGGCTTCCTCCGGTTATGACTGTTTTCCCTTTAAGAACTAATTTTTCCTGAAGAAGTAAGATTTCTTTACTGCTGGGTAAGATAATATGGGAAATATCCAGTTTTGTTGACCCGGTAACTTCATTTTTAACCTTGATATGTGCCTTTTTCAGGTTCGATGCTGAAAGCGAGTCTTGTAAGAATATTTTTTTAAAACAGGATAGGACTGGTTTGTAGAAAAAGGGGAGTAAAAGTATAAGTCTGGTCTTTTTAAGGGATATTCTGCCATTGACCAGGTATACGTCGATATCCAAAAGTCCACAAAGCAGTATGAGATTTGGCCAAAGGTCTGCTTCGACAAAGATGATGGTTTTAGGTTTATTAAAAATGATAGGAAGAAGGAAAAGCGGATGATCTAGTGGAAGGATGAACGAAATGATTTTAGGAGCATTAAGTCTTATGGTTCTAAGCCCTGTATCTGTGAATGATGATAAGACATATGGATTGTTATTATTTTCAAAAAATCTAAGCAAAGGCTTGATTCCATTATATTCACCGACAGAGGAGGTATGAATCAATGTTTTCCCTTTGATTTCTTGGGCGTTTGCAATGAAACCGAACCTATTCAAAAATCCAGTTTTTAGACGTTTTAGAAAAGGCAAAAAAACAACCAGGAAAACAGGTATGAAGATGAAAAATGGCAGAAGAGCGATATTGTACAACAGGAAAGTAAGGGCTATGAGACCCTTATTTTTTGAATTTTTGTTCTGCTTCATAGGTTATTTTATCCAATAATGTTTTTAAAATCTGTTTTTTTGGGGGGATGTCATCTTTAGAATTGACTTCGATAGGATCTGAGATGATGATGTGAAAAGAATTAAAGGGTAGAGGAAGTATGAATGAATCCCAAGACTTGAAAATGATGACATGTTTTGCATGCCATACAGCGGCTCTCATAGGAGTTTTTGACTTATATGCGGCAAAAAGGATGCCATCCTGGATGGAATATTTGGGACCTCTTGGTCCATCAGGTGTGATGGAAACAGCATGATTAGATGAGAGAAAATCAAGAATTCCAGTTAAGACTGAGATGCTACCACGAGTAGAAGAGCCGGGAATGACATTAAATCCGAATTTTTGGGCAACACGGGCAATGGCAGCACCGTCTTTATGCGTGCTTATAGGAATCGCTATTCTGCTTTTTCTAAACAGATACAGGAAATAAAAAATGCGGTTATGCCAGAATGCATATAGGGCTTTTGACGAATTTGCTATTATTTCAGTTAAAGGGAGATTGCCTTCGTAAGTCATTTTCGAAGTGAGTCCGACAAAAAGGACATAGACCTCGAATATTTTTTCAAAGATGGTCTGGATTATCTGGTTCATGATTCGCATGGATAAATATATATCCTACCATGGAAATAATCCAGTATTTTATATCTTTTACTATAAAATCAAATCTTATTCTCTGCAAGATTGTTGGTTATCACAGTCCTGTTTCTTTTTCTTGATTTGACCATTGCGAAATCATAATCATTTTTTTCATCGCCATATGAGACTTTGACAGGTATCATCATGTTCCATCTTGCTTTTTCTGGAATATTGATCAAGGCCACATCAAAAGAGCAATCAAAAGCTTCACCCGGATTTAATTGTTCAAGAGAAAATGTCTTGTTTTTTAATTCCTTGATCCCTTCAACCTGTTCAATGGTGATAGTGATGTTTTTGACAGGGTCGAGACTAATGTTTTCTACCCTTACTTTTGCGATAAAAGGAACATTGACAGCTGCAGAATCAGGCGTATTTATTTTTACGGCGACAGGTGAGAGTCCCTTTTCAGCTTTATATTTAGAGATGGAGACCGCGCCTGTAAGACACCATTCTTTGGTAGAAAATTCACCTTTACGTCCCCATAATGCCCGTGAGAGATCGTGCCAGAATATTCCATCTGTCATGCCTCCAAAAAGCAGTTGTTTACTGCCAAGAATGGATCTTCTCACCATTTCTTCAGGTGCTGTCAGGTTTGAGCTATCAAGAAGTGTTACATCCACACTGTTACCACAGATAATATTGACTTGACGCGCTTTCAAATATTTTTTCCAGTCAATGAGAACAGACCTGTATTGCATTTGGTTAGCTTCATAAAGCATGACTGCATCATAGGTAATTCCTGCATCATTAAACATGATTGGATCTTGCCCATGCTGTTTTCCATGTTCCCAGCCTAAAGAGAATGCCCAGACTGGCTTGCTAGTCCCTGACCTCTCTATTATTTCTGCAACATTCATTGCTGTCTTATGGGCTCTCCACCATTGCCATTTTTCAATCATATCAGCATTTTTTTCTACTTTAATCTTACGTGCAAACCAGATAATCCTGTCCCGTTCACCCATCTCTTTCCAATTAGCAGGAACTGAGATGGACATTTCATCAATGACTTCATCCACCAGTTCATATCCATCATTACCTGTTCTTATGTAATCAATCCCGATAAAATCGATATTGGGATCCTTATCCAAGCCCTTTACAATATCAACAATATCATCCAGTCTTTTTTTGTCAGCTAATGAAATATGATAGGATTTTACAAGTATATTATTTGCTTCGTTATAATCTATTGAGCTTGCATAACCATAAGGTTCGAAATTTTTTGCTTGTATCATGAAACTCATGACCCAGGCACCATATTTTATCCCTTGTTTTTTCGCTTCCCCTGCCAGTCTGTGGGCGAATTTTATGATATCAGGCCTGAACACCATGACTGAACCATCTGGATTTCTTCTGATATTGCCATCTGTCATTCCAGCTAGTGAGAACACAGCGTCTGCTCCCATATATTTTGCCCATGATATGATATTTCTCCAGTCTCCTTTTTTCCCATCTGGACCTTCCATTGTCGTGTTTGCCAAATCTTTAAATGTTTCCAGTGCCATGACGCTGAATCCATCAGGCATTGTAGGAGGTTCTCTGCCGGCTATCCTAAACGCATGCTGTTCTTTAAGAACCGGGGATGGATCAGTATTTTTGGCTGTTACTAAGATACTATAATCACCCAGTGGTGGATTCCATGGGATTGGCCATTTCCCTTCATATAGGCCACTTGCGGGATTAAATCTCATCTCTATCTCAACCATGTCTGTGATTGTTTTTATTAATTTGTTCTTGTAATAGAATTTGGCTGTGACAATCGCATCAGGGATAGTCTTTTTTTCAAGGTCTTTGAGACTGGCGAATACATCGACCAGTTCATATCGATAATAACTTTTTTTGGAAGTCCAAATGTTGAGAGGTTTGTATATATCTTCGTTTTTTTCTTTCAGTTCTGGCTGTTCTTCAGAAGCTGTGACTATCCGTGGTTCAAGCATTTTCCGTATTTCGGTGTGATAAGAGTTTATTGTGAAGGTCGATAGAATGACAAGAGCTAATACAAGCGTAAAAAGAACCTCATATTTTTTCATTGGTTTCCCCCGAAATCGCAGAAATGGTTTCATATTCATGATTACCGAAAATGAGTTGTATTTCGAAATCCTCTTTCAGTATTCTTGCAATGATAAAAAAAACAAATAATGCGGCTGCAATACTGATAATAATTGTGAAAAATATTACAAGGTTCCGGAATTTAGGGAAAAACTGAAAATATGTGAACATGAATAGTGGAATCTCAATTCCAAGAAAACCTCCTAGCATGACAAGATAAAATCGGATACGTTTTAAGGTCGTCTTGAAACTGGTCATAGGAATACCTTCTTCCTTAATGATGTATCAGATATCGGAATATTGGCAAAAACCTTGATTGTTTTTCATTTTAAACGGGTATATGTATCCTTAATTTAGACATAACCCCTGTCATATCCTCAAACAGAGGAGCTGTGAAATCCATCTCTTTGCACGTGATCGGATTTCTGAATCCTATTTTCCAGGAATGTAACATTTGTCTTGAAACCTCCCTAAAAAGGGGTTTCCTTATTTCACCTTTGAAATACTCTTTTTCACCCAATAAGTATAAACCTATACTTTTTAGGTGAATCCTGATCTGGTGAGTCCGTCCAGTTTGAATTGTCACCTTTAATAATGATGCTTCAGGGGTCTCTTGGATGAGTTCAAAATGGGAAAAAGCCTCTTTTTCATCAATCTTTATGCTTATTTCTTTTGATTTGAATGGACAATGGCCATTAATCAAAGCAAGATAGGTTTTTTTTATTTTTTTTGCCTTAAAAAGAGTAAGCATATCTTCATGTATTAGTCTATTTTTTGAGAAAAGGATAACACCTGAAGTATCCTTGTCTAACCTGTGAATAGCTGAAATTTGGTTGTTATAAGCGGTTTTAAGCATGGTTTCAAGGCTGTTAGCACCTGTTGATGCAATACCTGGGGATTTATTGATGATTAGTAGGTTTTCATCTTCATGGATAGGGAATATTTTTTTTGTATTTTTTATGCTTTTTGTTATCTCTATTCTATCATGTGGGTTTACATCGAATGAGGCAATCCAGATGCGTTTCCCATTGACAAAGACATTTCTTGAATCTAGGAATTGTTTTGCCTTGTTTTTAGATGTTTTTTCAATTTCGGCTATTCTATCAATCAGTTTCATATTGGAAATATAATAGGTTTTAGGTAGTAGGACAAGTATTTCATTTGGTAAAATTGACTTTTAGCCCTAAATGGATTATTTTATAATGTTAATTGAATTTGGCTTAAAGGATAAACAAGTCTATATATAATATGTACATGGAGATTCATTTTCAGCGATACTTGGGAACAAGGAGGCTATAAGTCATGAACATTGTTGTGCGTAGGGATGAAATACTGGATTTGGAAGGTTCTTTAAAGAAAGAGTATCTTCTCACAAATGGAAGAGGTGGATATTCATCCAGCTCAATCTTGGATTGTCATATGCGGAAATATCATGGTCTCCTAAACATCCCATTGACATCATATGGTGACCGGATGAACCTCCTTTCCAAACTGGAAGCAGTAGTCTGGATTGAGCAGAAATTTTTCAGGCTTTCTACGAACAAGTTCCCTGGAGTATATGAACCACAGGGGCATAAATACATGGATTCTTTTGAAATGGATCTATATCCGATAACAACCTATAAAATGGGAGATATTGAAATAACCAAATCGGTTTTAATGCCTAGAAATTCAAATACTGTCCTTGTACGTTATGATGTGGTAAAAACACCCAAAAAGCTCCTATTAAAACTTACTCCCTATATGGGGTACAGAAGTATCCATTCGTTAACTCGGGAAAACATGTATCTAAGACCACGTCCGTTTCCCGAAAAGAATGGATTCAAGATTGACCCGTATTCTGGGATGCCTCCTTTATTTGTCCAACTCGATATGAAAAACGAGTTTTATGCATCACCTATGTGGTCAAATAACTTTGAATATATAAAAGAACGTAACCGAGGATATGAATATCAGGAGGACTTGTTTACTCCTGGCGTATTTGAGCTTATGCTGAAAACCGGACAAAGTGTCATTTTTAGGGCTTCCACAGATCCCTTGGAAGGAAAGATAGAAAAAGAATGGAATGACGAAATAAAAAGGTTAAAAAAGAACAGTGATGCATTTGAAAAAGAACAAGAGCCCCTTCGGACATTCAAGTTAAATGCCCAACATTATATTTTGGAATATCAGAATGGGGAGAAGGGGATTTCGGCAGGATATCATTGGTTTTCAGAATGGGGAAGAGATACCATGATTTCATTGCCAGGACTCACGTTATGCACTAAGCAACAGGAAACCGCTTTTGATATCCTTTCAAAGTATACGAAATATGAGAAGGATGGGGCTCTTCCAAATTATTTCACAGCAGAAGGAGGGCACGCCTATAATTCCATTGATGCCTCATTGCTATATTTCTGGGCTGTCCAACAGTATCTGCATTATACGGATGAGGAATCCAAGGTTGTAGAAACCTTCCTTCCTACATTACAGAGGATTATCAAATCGTTTATAGATGGGAAAGTGCCAGACGCGCATGTTACAGAGAAAGGATTCATCTGGGCAGGTAATGAGAATACGAATCTTACCTGGATGGATGCACGTGCTTATGGTAAGCCAGTTACACCAAGGCATGGTTGCGCTGTTGAAATCAATGCCTTATGGTATAATGCGTTGATGTTCCTTCTGAAAGATATGAAGGCCCATATCCCAAAAGAACTCAAGGAGATCCTGGAAAAACATGTCGATCTATTCGAGAATAATTTTGAGGATAGTTTTTGGAATGAGGAAAAACAGTCCTTATATGATGTTGTTCGTTCTGACACTGTAAAAGATTCTGCCATCAGACCGAATCAACTTTTCGCCTTGGGATTGCCGTATCATTGTCTTTCAAAAGAAAAAGGGTCTGCCGTTATTGGGACAATCAAGAATCATCTTGTAACTCCGTATGGCCTACGGACTTTGTCACCTGAACATCCGGAATACCTGGCTGATTATAAAGGGAGTACGGATCAGAGGGATTCCGCTTATCATCAAGGCATGATCTGGCCCTGGCTGATAGGAATGTTTACTGACGCATTGCTTAATTTTACACCTAAAAAAGAAGCCAAAAAATTTATCACGGAGACCTTTTCCCCTTTATGGGAAATTCATCCAGCACAATATTGTCTCCAGCATATTTCTGAAATATTCAAACCGAATCCGCCATTTACAGCAAAGGGGGCTGTTGCGCAAGCGTGGAGTCTTGCTGAGGTCATTCGTGTTCTGGATCGGTTAAAAAAAACAAGGTAGGGTGTTAATATGCGTGTATTAATGTTTGGTTGGGAGTTCCCTCCTTTCATAAGTGGAGGATTAGGGACTGCCTGTTATGGAATCGTACATGGATTGATTAACAATGGTGTTGATGTAACCCTGGTTTTGCCTACTACGCGTGGTGCGAAAGGATCTGACCAGTTGCGGTTTGTCAGCGCTGATGAAATTCCCTTTACTCCAAAAAGCATAAGAAGTGTCGAGGATCTGGAAAAGAAACTGAAAATCATCGATTTAAAAAATTCAATTGAAATATCCCCGTATGACACGGAAGACCTGTCGTTTTACGGAGTTGATTCCGAGAATATACGCAAACGGAAAGAGATGGAACTCAAAGGCAAGAAAAGTTTCATCAAATTTTCAGGGAATTATGGCAAGAATCTGCTTTGGGAAGTATTGAATTATGGATTTATTGGTGAGACTGTGGCCCAGTCCGAAAGTTTTGATGTGATTCATGCGCATGACTGGCTTACCTATGCAGCGGGAGTCATGGCAAAAAAGGTTAGTGGGAAAAAGCTTGTCATTCATGTGCATGCCACGGAATTTGACAGGTCAGGAGAGACTGTCAACCATGATGTTTATAATATTGAGCGTTTTGGCATGCAAAATGCCGACAGAATAATAGCCGTAAGTCATTATACAAAGAATATCATTGTACATAGATATGGAATTCCTGAAGAAAAAGTGGAGGTTGTGCATAATTCTGTCAACAAAGATGTGCAACTGACCAGACTTGGCATAAAGAAACCTTTCAAGGATAAGATTGTATTGTTCCTTGGCCGTATTACCATGCAGAAAGGACCAGAATATTATATAGAAGCCGCAAATCTTGTTCTAAAAAAAATGAAAAATGTCCGGTTTGTCATGGCTGGTTCAGGAGATATGTTAACAAAAATGATCGCCCGCATGGCAAAACTTGGGATTGCTGACAGATTCCATTTTACGGGTTTTCTCCGTGGAATCGATGTGGAACGCATGTACGCGATGAGTGACTGTTATGTCATGCCTTCTGTCTCAGAGCCATTTGGCATTTCTGCTTACGAGGCCCTGCTTTATGATATTCCCATCATCATCTCCAGACAATCCGGTGTTGCTGAAGTTTTAAAAGATGCCATTATTGTTGATTTTTGGGATGTGAACAAACTGGCAAATTCCATGTTGGCGGTACTTTCGGATGATGATCTGGCAAAATCAATCGTAGACAAGTGCAAGTCTAAGATTGAGGGGCTTGGATGGGATAATGCGGGAACGAGGATAAGAGGGGTCTATCAGTCTGTCATGGATGGGGGGGTAGTATGATTTCCGTCTGTCTCTATTTTCAGGTGCACCAGCCGTTCCGTCTCAGGTCAAACTATAATTTTTTTGAGATTGGCAACAATCATTTCTATGAGGATGACAATCTCAACAGGGATATCCTGAACAAGGTTTCAGATAAATGCTATATCCCAGCGAATAGGATGATGATGGATCTCATAGAGAAACATAAAGGCAGATTCAAGATTGCTTTTTCAATAAGTGGCGTCTGTCTTGAACAGTTCGAAAAATATAGGCCTGATGTCATAGAGTCATTCAAGCAGTTGGCTGCTACAGGTTGTGTGGAATTCATCAGTGAGACATATTATCATTCCTTGGCTTTCCTTTTTTCGAAGGATGAATTCAAGGAACAGGTCCGCATCCATAAACAGAAAATCATTGACCTTTTCGGATATGTTCCTACGACATTCAGGAATACAGAGCTCATCTATAACAATGACCTGGCACGTTTTGTAGGAAAGATGGGTTTTAAGACAATATTGTCTGAAGGTGCGGATCAGGTGCTTGGCTGGCGTTCTCCTAATTTCCTATACAGGCCATTCAGTGACTATAAGCTGAATCTTCTCATGAAGAATTACAGGTTGGCAGATGATCTGGCATTCCGTTTTTCGAACAGAAGCTGGGCGGAGTGGCCTTTGACTGCTGAAAAATATGCGTCATGGTTGCATGCTGTCGCAGGTCACGGAGAGATCATAAACCTTTTCATGGATTATGAGACTTTCGGTGAACATCAGTGGGCAGATACAGGGATTTTTGATTTCATGTATGCTCTTCCTGGAAGTGTCATGAGAGATCCTTCCTTTGATTTCATCATGCCCTCTGAAGCGTCAAAACGGTATTCCCCCATGGGAAAAATTGATGTGCCTTATTACATCTCGTGGGCAGATGTCGAAAGGGATCTGACTGCATGGCTGGGGAATCCTTTGCAGGATTCTGCTATCAAAATGGCCTATGAGTTGGAGTCTCATGTCAAGGCCTCAGAAGATGTCGGGTTAATACATACTTGGCGGAAACTCCTCACGTCGGATCATTTTTATTACATGTGTACAAAATGGTTTTCTGATGGGGATGTCCACAGATATTTCAATCCTTTTGCAACGCCTTATGATGCCTATATTGTTTATGTCAACGTCCTTAATGACTTGTCGATTACCCTTGAGGAACGTGGCATTCCAGTGAAAAAAGTCAAATCACGTATTAGAAGGAGAACAGTCAAATGAGTCAATCAAACAAATTTTTATTTGAAGTGTCTTGGGAAGTCTGTAATAGGATTGGCGGGATTTCCACAGTGATCAGGAGTAAATTAGGAGAAGTAAAGAATAATTTTGGGGATAAGTATTGTCTTATCGGCCCTCTGTTTGAGAATAATCCAGAGTTTGAGGAAGATGAATCAGATTCTTTGAGAAATGTTCGTATTGAACTTAAAAGAAGAGGAATTACAGCAAAAATAGGGTATTGGAAAGTACCAGAAAGGCCTATGGTCGTTCTGGTCAAATATACGGAATCATTGGATCAAAGTAAGGTCCTTTACCATCTTTGGACGGATTATGGTGTTGATTCTATGAATGGTGGATGGGACTATGTGGAACCAGTCCTTTTTTCAACAATGGCAGGCCGAGTCATTGAGGTGATGGCCTATTACTTGGAAGAAGCGACGCCCATAGCCCAGTTTCATGAATGGATGTCGGGAGCAGGGCTTTTGTATCTGAAGAAAAATTGCCCTGCCATTGCTACTGTTTTCATATCGCATGCAACAGTTCTAGGTCGAGCGATTGCTGGTAATGGTCTGGATCTCTACAGGATGTTTGAAAATATTGATCCCAATTATCATGCGCAAAGGTTAGGCGTAGCTGCCAAACACTCACTGGAATCTGTCGTAGCCCGTGAAGCTGATTTTTTTGTGGCAGTCAGTGACCTGATGGCTTTGGAAGCCAAACATATTCTTGGAACAGAAGTTAATGCTGTGATTCCTAACGGTTTCTATTCAAGACAGATCAAGGCGCGTACTGAAAACAATTCAGCTGTGTCAAACAGGAAAAAGCTCATTGATTTTGCATCCCGTTTTCTTAAGAAAGATCTTGATGATGCCAATACGGTTCTTATCTCTTCATCTGGGAGAAAGGATTTTAGGAATAAGGGGATCGATCTTCTTTTTGATTCACTGGGTAAGCTGAAATCTTTCAATTCTAACTTGTCAGGAAAACAGGTCGTTCTTTTCCTTTATTTTATGGGGGGGTATGTTGACAGAAGCAAAGAGATTCAAAACCAAGGTTCAAAATCCAATGATGGAATTGAACATTATTTTGAATTGTCAACGCATCCATTATGGGAGAGTTACAATGATCCAATAATTTCAAAATGCAAGGGACTTGGATTCCACAATCAGCAGCAGGACAACATAAACATCATTTATGTGCCAGTTTATCTGAATGGTTCTGATGGGGTTCTGAATATGGATTTCTATGACGCATTGTCAGGATGCGATTTGACAATATATCCGTCATACTATGAGCCATGGGGTTACACGCCGTTGGAATCAGTGGCATTTTCTGTTCCGACAATCACATCTGATCTTTCAGGTTTTGGACGATGGAAGGATAAGAAATTTCATGACAATGTCGGATGCAAAATCATACAGAGGCAAAACCAGCCTTATGAAGTCTCTGTTGAAATGTTGGCAAATGAGATTTTGTCTTTTTTAGGGAAAACCCCTCAAGACCATGCAACTCAACGTTCCGCCGCTTATACGCTTGCACAAAATGCTGATTGGAGTGTTTTTTGTAAAGAATATATAAAAGCTTATGACATTGCCATAACTGAATGTTTGAGCAGGGTTCAGGGGAAAAGCAGTAAAAACCAGACAACACAGCAGCTCTCCTTCACAGGGACTGATTCCTCAAGACCTAGATTGAGACCCTTCAGTGTAAAAGCTTCTATTCCCAAAGAGATAGAACGGCTCAGGGAATTGTCATTTAACCTCTGGTGGAGCTGGGATATTGATGCCTATGAACTTTTTGCACGGCTTGATCCTGTGATGTTTGAAAAAGTAGGTTATAATCCGATTACTCTTCTTGATGTGACTGACATTCAGAAGATGCAGGACGCTGTGGGTAATGACAGTTATATGGCATTATATGAGACTGTCATGAAAAAATTTGACAAGTATGTCACACAACCTCGTGTATTGATACAGGATATGGGGCCTATAACCAAAGATCGGCCAGTAGCCTATTTTTCCATGGAGTTTGGGTTTCATGAATCACTTCCTATCTATTCAGGTGGATTAGGAATTTTATCAGGTGACCACATCAAGTCCTCATCTGATATCAATATTCCGCTTGTTGGAGTAGGGTTGCTGTATAAAAACGGTTATTTCAGGCAGACTATCTCCAAGGAAGGCGAGCAGAAGTGCAACTATCCAATAAACGATTTTTTCAGGATGCCGTTGACAGAGCTTTCAAAGAAAAATGAAAAGCTTCGGATTACTGTAGAATTACCAGGGCGTACCTTGTATGCGCGTGTCTGGCAAGGACAAGTTGGCAGGGTAACCATGTATTTTTTTGATACAGATGTACCTGAAAACAGTCCAGCTGACAGGGACATCACAGCAAAATTATATGGTGGAGGAAAGAAAACACGGATTGAACAGGAAATCCTTCTGGGAATCGGGGGTGTGAGGCTGTTGGAACGCGAGATGAATATTTTCCCTTCCGTTTATCATCTTAATGAAGGGCATTCCGCTTTCCTAATTCTTGAACGGCTTATCAACCTGATGAAATTTGAAGAGCTTGATATTGAAACTGCAAAAGAGGTAATCAAGTCCAGTACGGTTTTCACGACACACACACCTGTCCCTGCTGGCAATGAGACTTTTGACATGTCCATGATTGAAAATTATCTGAAAAATTATGTGGTTTCAACAGGAATGAATTGGGACGTATTCAAGGAAATGGGACATAAGCAGATAGCTGATCAAGGTCCTTATGAGATGACAGTGTTGGCGCTTAAGCATACCTATAAGAGAAATGGTGTAAGCATGTTGCATGGTCATGTATCACGAAACATGTGGGGGGATCTCTGGAGCGGATATCTTCAGGGGGAAATCCCGATTTTTGCGATTACAAACGGAGTTCATGTCCCCACTTGGTTGACTACTGAGATGAAGAATCTGTTTGCAAAATATTGTTCAATCACTTTAAATGCTGATTTGTTGAACAAGGAATCCTGGCAGAAGATCAATAATATTCCTAATGAGATCCTGTGGCATACGCACAACCAGCTTAAGAACAAGCTGATGACATTCATAAAAGAACGTGTAGCACAGAACTGGATACGTGAAGGGGAAGACCCTTCCTTACTGGACAATTTTCTGGATTCTATGAATTCAGCGCCATTGACTATCGGATTTGCACGCAGGTTTGCCACTTATAAGAGACCGATGTTGTTTATGAGAGATGTGAACAGGCTTAAGAAGATACTGAATAACAGGAAGCAGCCAGTACAATTTGTCGTAGCAGGGAAGTGCCATCCTGAAGACAAGGAAGCGTATGGCTTGATCAAGGAAATTGTGAATCTTTCCAAACAAAAAGAATTCCTTGGAAAGATTATTTTTGTAGAAGATTATGACATGCGTGTAGCTCGTCGGTTGGTTTCAGGTTGTGACGTATGGTTGAATAATCCGCGTAGGCCTTTGGAGGCCAGTGGCACAAGTGGTCAAAAGGCAGGTATCAACGGAGTCATTAATTTTAGTGTGCTTGATGGATGGTGGGATGAGGGTTATGATCCCATCAACCAGAATGGATGGCATATCGGTGACCGGAGGGAATATCGGAATTCCGAATCACAGGATATTGCAGACAGTGATTCTTTTTATGATACTTTGGAATATGAGATTATCCCGATGTATTATGACAGGAACAACCAGGGAGTCCCTGACCGTTGGATTAGGATAATGAAGAATTCGCTTATTTCAGTAAACGCTGAGTATAATACCCATAGGATGCTGAAAGATTATCTGGAAAAAATGTATGTCCCAACAGCTAAGCGGTATTTTCAGGTTTCACAGAAAGCTTATGCTATGGCAAAAGAAGTATCTGCTTGGAAACAGTCAATAAGATCCAGGTTTTCAAGTTTACACATCCAGAATGTCGTTTTGGAAGGATTATATGGGGATAACCTGAATATTAACGATAAGGTTACAATCAGTGTAGAAATTGAGAAGGGCAGGATCAGTAAGGATGAGATATCTGTTGAGTTGATGGTGATCAAAGAACCTGAAAAAGCACAGAACGGTATAAATGGGACTTCTTTGACAGTTATGGCAGATCCTGAGATCAGTTATCATCCATTAGCATTTGCTAACGAGAAAGATTCAAAAATATTCTTTTCTGGGAATTACCATGCTGAGAGATCTGGAAAATTCAATTATGGGATAAGAGTATTTCCCCATCATGCCAATATTGATAATATTCAGGATTTGAACTTGGTCTATTGGGGCTAATCATATGAATAAACACTATAGTCATGCAAAATCTTCTAAATGATAAAAAT
>DYKD01000050.1 GCA_020722765.1 Brevinema andersonii
CTTAGGATGGGCCGTTTTCAGGGATTTTAACATGTTCCTGATCATTCAGTTCATTTCTGGTTTTGTCTGGTCTGGATCAACAATATCCGGACAAAATTTCATTGTTGACAATTCCAATCCTAGGACGCTTGCGCTTAATCATCCTTATTACAATTCTCTCAATAATCTAGCTGCGTTCGGTGGAGCTTTGACAGGTGGTTTCCTCTCTATGCTTATTCTCGCACTTCCCAAGAATCTGGTTGCCCATCTTCCTTTGACAGAGCTCAGGCTGGAACTTGTCTTTATCCTCTCCGCATTGTTGAGGGGTATAGTCATTGTTTTTCTCATCAGAGGTATCAAGGAAGTCAAAAACAAACCAGCTCCTGCAAAAGGTGAAGTTCATGTCTTTGTATTTCAACCTGCATTGGAACTTGCGAATCTGCTGTTCCCTATTGCGTTTATAACTAAACATACAATCAAAGGTTTTAAGGAACTTAACAACATCCTTGGAAAATTAAGGCGAAAACCATAAAGTTTTTCTGAATGTTGGGAAGATCAGGCAGATTGGCTATCGATCCGTTGTGAAGCAGGTTCAAGTATTTGGACTGTATAAGATATGATATTGATAGATATCATTTGTTTTCCGGTTTTCGACAGATAATGACTCGTTTTTAAATGTCCATTGATTCCAATCCTTAATCCTTTTTTCAGATATTTGTAGATTGGATTTTCTTCTTCCGTAAAGGTAATAATCTTGAAGAAATTCGTATTTCGGATGTAATCCTTTTTTTCTTCATTAAAGTGGAACTGGTTGTTTGCCAAGATATAAGATAGCCTTACCCCTCCTTTATCCATTTTGGAAATTTTAGGGTCATCTGTAAGCCTTCCTACGAGATAAACCGAATTGAGATCGTTCATAGCGATCCTCCTGTTGTTTTGTTGTCTAAGCCCATTTAACAGCATGAGCTCGGAAAATGGTCAGGGGAAATGAAAATAAAAGTTGTTTTTTCCTAAAAAAGAACTATATTTGGAACATAGGGAAAGAAATTCGTATGAGGAGGGTCATCATGGATGAGATCCGAAGTGTAGATGCGGACATTACAGCTCAAATCATGGCAGAACAGGAGCGGAAACTGAAGGAACAGCAGCAAAGAATCCAAGAACAGCAAAAGCAGGTTGCAGAAACTCCTCCCCATTCTTCAAATTATGTTGATACTGTAGCATGAGGATAAAGGAATACACAAAAGGAAAACACACATATAGGCGGCAAGGGAAGGTCATGGAAGTGGAGCGTCTTCGTGAACCTGTCTATGATGCAGACCTTTCTGACGTGGAAAGGGAGATCTATGCGACATCAGGGCATCTGAGTTTTGACAAGGACAGGTTTTTGCTTCAGTTTGGAACTTCTTCAGGAAAAATAGCCTTCAAGACAAGAATGCACTATCAGAGCCTTAAGAAATTGGCGAATGATCTTTCTTCTTCTTTGGCAGTATCAAAGGGCAGGTAGGATTTCTTGAATGGTTGGAACAGAATCCATATGAATAAAAAACAGCTTAAGGGATAGAGATGAGCAAAAAGTTCTCAGAAAAAGCCAGGAAAACGATGAATTTCCTCAATTTTGATCTTTGGTCAGAAAATCTGGATCAGTATGGGAAAGTGAAAGGAAGTTTTCTTAAGCTTGTCAAGATCATTATCATATCTGTAAGTGGATTCATGAAAGATAATTGTTTATTACGGGCGAGTGCTCTCACCTATTCGTTGATCATGGCGATTGTGCCTCTCTTTGCGGTTTTATTTTCTGTGTTGAAAGGATTTGGATTTCAGAACAAGTTGGCAAATATTTTACTTGCAAAACTGACAGCAGGTTCTGATCTTGTTATCAATGGGATTCTGACTTATATCAACAATACAAGCGTTCAGACATTGGGAGCATTGGGGGGAGCCATCCTGCTTTTGACATCCGTCTTTCTGTTTATGGGAATTGAGCGTGCCTTCAATGATATCTGGAAAGTGAAAGTGGAAAGGTCTTTTCTTCGCAGGATATTGGATTATCTTGTCATCATCATGGTTCTACCCATTTTTATCACTGTGGCTTTAGGTGTGACTGTAGGAAATGTCATGTCATGGGATTTTGTGAGACAACTTATGGCCCATCCGGTATTCAAAGTGTTATTGAATGGTTTCATACCACATTTTTTCATGTGGATAGCCTTTACCTTTATGTATCTCTTTCTCATAAATCATAAAATCCCAGTGAAAGCGGCTGTGATGGGAGGGATGATAGCAGGATCAACCTGGCAGTTTGGGCAGGAATTTTATATCACGTTCAGTCATACAGTCAACAGATATAATATTATTTATGGTGGTTTTGCACAACTCATTCTGGTGATTTTTTGGTTGTTCATAAGTTGGGTGATTATCTTGGCAGGAATGGAAATCGTTTATGCCATAGTGAATTACAAATCGTATCAGAGAGAAGGCAAACATACGGTGATCAGCAGTTCCTTCAAAGAGAAATTAATATTGATAATACTTGCTATTATAGTGAAACGGTTTAGGAATGAAGAATCTCCGATATCAGCTGATGGAATTATCAGAATGACAGATGCGCCACAAAGGGCTGTTTATGACATTTTGCAGGAATTGAAAGATGTCATGTTGGTTGTGGAATCTGATGCTAAGGGTTTAAAAGTTTATACGCCAGGAATGGATATAAGTCTTTTAACAGTTCCTAAAGTTTTAAAATTGATGCGAGATTATGGGGTTAATCATGTTCCCATGTTGGATGAGGAAGACGGAAAGAAGGTAGACAAGGTGATGAAAGAGATGGAGGCGGTTGTAGAGCGGGAGTTTAAGACAGTGAAGGTGATGGATTTGTGAAAAATAAAGTTTTAAATTTCTTTATTAAGAACTGTAACGTAAAATGATAATTGTTTTAAAGCCATCTTATCCCACAGGAAATTTTTAGAAAACGAGATAGCATTTTTGCTAAGTTTTTTACGTAATGAATCATTAATGATAAGATTGCGCATCCCTTTTGAAAAATCTTTCACATTATCATGTTTGACTTTTATTCCCGTTTTATTATGAATTAATACATTTTTTAAACCAATAATATCAGTACCTAGTACTGGTTTTCCTCTTGCATAACTTTCACAACAGACCAGAGGCCATCCTTCATATCTGGAGGGTAGACATAAAAAATACGATTTATCATAAATATTTATCATTTTATCATGATTAACATGCGGAAAGTATTCGACATATTCAGTTAACCCAAGATTTGTAATCATTTTTTTTAATTTTTTATAATCACCACCACCTACAATGAGAAGTTTTATTCCCAATGAGATATTTTCTTTCAGGCTTGCTAGTAGGATATCCAGCCCTTTTTGGTAGAAATCAAGACGCCCAACAAAAAGAAGGTAGCGTTCCTCTTTTTTCCCGGGTTTAAAATATGTCTTATCTATCCCTTGAGGTATTGTTTTATATAAAGGAAGTTTTTTTCCATTACGAATTTTTTTGACAAGGCTTTCAGAAACCGGAATATAAAAAGAAAAAAGACGGAGTCCGATGTATTCATAAATAAAAGAAAACAAACCCAATAGAGGGTTTTTGATTAAAATACGAGGTCCAAAGTAATTTTGAACAATGGCAATGGATTTTTTTTTCGTAAAAAGAGGAGCAAAGGTAGGAGAGTTCCCTGAAAAATCTTCAACTAGCAGATCATGGTCAGATTTACAAATCATGAAACCTGCCAGTATTCCATAGGTAATACGACTTAAAAAATAATTCTTTGAGCAACCAATCCTGATATATTTTACTCCATTTATTATTTCTTGTCTTTGACAACCTGGGAAAGCACCTGTTAATACAGTAATAGAATGTTTTTTTAATACGATAAATTCATTGATTTTCTTGGTACGAATTGCACCACCCCCCCCTACCCAAGGATTGATGGGGTCATCATAAATAAGTTGAAGTATTTTCATCAAGAGAACATAATGTAAAACAGAAGCACTGTCAAGTTTATGAATGTTGTAAGTTAGCAAGAATCCATACTTGACAATTGAGATTTTAAAAATTATTATATTTAAAACTTATCAATATGGAGAGAATTAATGAAAAACAAGGTTTTATTGGTCTATCCAGGAGATATTCATAGTATTACAAAAAGAATGCCTTTATCCATATTGTATTTAGCGGAAGCTTTAATAAATAAGGGTTTTGAACCAGTTATATTGGATATGCAAGTGTCTATTTTCAAACCTGAAATGCTAAAAGATTGTATTTGTGCAGGAATTTCGGCACTTACGGGAAAACAAATATCGTATGCAATAAAGATTGCTAAAGAAATACGGAAATATAATTCTTCTTTGCCACTGGTTTGGGGAGGTATACATCCTTCTACAATGCCTGAGCAAACAATCAGTCATCCACTTGTAGATATTATTGTGTATGGCGAGGGAGAAGAGACTTTTCCAGAACTGGTACAATTGCTACAGACAGGACAGGATTACAGGGGATTATTGGGGATTGTTCATAAGACTGAAGGGCAAGTGACCATTAATCCTAGGAGACCTTTCATTCAGTTTAATAAGCCGAATGTCTTGCCTTATGATTTACTTGATTTAAAAAAATATCAAACATCTGTCCGATTTGAATACCAGTCCAGTCGTGGATGTCCTCACGGATGTAATTTTTGCTACAATAAGAAATTTAATTATTTCAAATGGAGAGCTAAAGATGCTTCAATTGTTCTTGATGAGTTGGAGGCGATAAAGAAAAGATTTAATCCTCAATTCATACATTTTGTGGATGATGAGTTTTTTATAGACAAAAAAAGATCCTTAGATGTGATTAAAGGGATGATAGAAAGAAAATTCAACTTTAACTGGAAACCAGCTATTCGAATTGATGCCGTTAATAGGTTCGATGATGAGATGTTTAGAAGTTTAAGGGAAAGTGGATGTTATGAATTTTGCATGGGAGCGGAATCAGGTTCAAACAAGATATTAAAATTAATCAATAAGAACATTACAGATGATGACATAATAAGGTCTGCTGAACATACAAAAAACAAAGGGGTCAATCCTCAATATAGTTTTATGTCCGGATTTCCAGGAGAAACGATAGAAGATTTACATTTGACTGTGAATTGTATAGATAAATTATGGAAAACAAATGAAAATATAATTATAAACGGGCTTTTTCAGGCCACGCCTTTTCCAGGAACTGATTTTTACGATCTAATTAAGCAACAAGGGAATTATCCTTTACCAGCGAATTTGGAAGAATGGGCTTCCACCAATGTTTTTATTGCACGAATCAAAAAAATTCCATATCTTTCATTACGGTTTCTTAGGGAGTTGCGTCTCTATTCGGCTATGGTCTATTTTATATTTGTTTGGATGTATTCTCAGAATTATGTTAAAGGATTGAAAGAGCGTAAAGAGTCAAAAACATCGAAATATTATAAGTTTAAGATTTTTCATTTTTTGTTTAAACCCTTTTATCATTTGATACGATATCGTTTTTCTAAACGGAACACTATGTTTCCCATAGATGTTTTTTTTGTTAGATCCTTTTTGCTGGTTTTTAGTCAGTAGTTTTTTTATCTGTTTTTTCGGCAAAACAGATAAACTGACTTTTTTTCAAATTAATCCTTTCCAACCAAGATATAGGGATTAAGGAAAGAAAAAATATAAGGCTTTTTTTCATAATATTGTTAAAGAATGTCTGATGGGTGCCTAGCCAGGATATAAAATGAGAAAAATTGTCACTTTCTTGATATTGTAAAGGAATAAACCCGTTTTTTGATAATAATAAAAGAAAGGATTCTGGGGTATATTTTCTAAGATGATTCGGTACATCTATGTTTTCCTCATTGATGGGAATGTTGAAGTAGACTGTTCCCTTTTCTGAAACGAGTCGTCTGATTTCAGATAGAAGTTTTTTCTCATCGGGGACATGTTCTATAACATGGGAGCAGATTATGATGTCATAGCTGTCATTAGGCAGGGGTATAGAATTCGTATACGGATCTATTTGTATTGCTTTGCTCATAGGAATGTTCAATCGGTTATATCGATCAATCGTTTCGCTAGCTATGTCAGTCCCTATTGTTTTTAATCCAAAACGCTTAGAAAAGGTTTTCAAATGAAAACCCGAACCAAAACCAATATCTAATAGTTCTGCATGTGGATTTTTAATCCTGATTTGTAAGATTTTTTTTTTCAGCCAAGAGTAAAATGGATAATAATGTATTTTTTCTGTATATAAAAAATGGGAAAGGCTACGCATGTGTCCAGTCCAATTTTTTTTTGTATATTCAATGTTGTTTTTGACCTTATCCATCAGTGGTTTTCCAAGGGGATTGCAGTTACCAGGATATTTCGACCGAAGGTGATTTTTGCTTTTAAAAAAATTTCCATCTTTGTGAGCCAATAACAAAAACCCATACTTAAACTGAATATCCGAAATAATGGGGAAAGCAATATTCGGTATGGCCCTGAGAAACAGGCATTAAAAGTTTCTGTCTTAACAATTTTAAAACATGTATCAGCCAAGATATATTTGATCCTGTTAGGAGTGGTGATATAACTATGAGTATAATCAATATCAAAAAAGTCCTTGCCAAAATATAAATAATCAGGATAAAAAAGGAGCAATATTCCCTTTTTTTTAAGAACGCGGTGAATCTCGTTCATAACTTGAATCACTTCTTTATGGTCTGAGAAATGCTCAATGACGTGACCCATATAGACAATATCAAATACCGAAGATGGTGATTTTATAGGGGGAACAGCGTGGGGAATGATTTTTATTTTGGGCGCTTTTTGAAGACAAGCTTGTGCTAATAGTTTGTTCGGTTCAGCAATAGAACATTTTAATCCCAGGCGGGAGGCTTCCTCGATATAGCCTCCTGTTCCCGGCCCAATTTCTAAAAGATTTTTTTCAGTTCCTGTAAGAGCTAAAGTTTTAAGAGCTAATTTTTTATGGAGGATAGAGACAAGTTTAGATCCTGCTCTAGTCCTTTTTTTCTTTTTCCATGAATCATAAAACATGGTGTTCTCCTGTTTTTTTTTAGAATCAATGGATTTTATTACAATGAATTGTACCCGTTTGGATTTTTTAGCATCCATTTCCATGAAGATACAATCATATCCTCGATGGCAGGATAAGCCACGTTCCATCTTAAAAGACTTTTTGCTTTTTGAGGATCTGCAATTAATACTGCAGGATCACCTGGACGACGGGCTGTCATTTCGTAGGATATCTTTTTTCCTGTAACTTTTTCACATGTGTCTATGACTTCCAGATTGGAATGACCGATGCCTGTCCCCAAGTTGAAGATGCCGTTGCCTTTATCCATATATTCCAGACCTAGAACGTGTGCCCTGGCCAGATCTGTTACATGTGTATAATCGCGTATGCATGTTCCATCAGGCGTGGGATAATCACTACCAAAAATTTTGATAGTGGAACCATTCAAAGCGGCGCGAAGGACTAAGGGGATAAGGTGTGGTTCGGGATCGTGATCTTCTCCCAGTCTTCCTTCCGGATCAGAACCCGCCGCATTAAAATACCTAAGGAGACAATATTTAAGCCCGAGTCTTTCAGAAAGATCCATGATAATCTGTTCATCCATAAGTTTTGTTCTTGCATAAGTGTTGATGGGGTTTTGATCTGTCGATTCTGATATAAGGGTTGAACCTGGATTTTCTCCATAAGTGGAACAGGACGAGGAAAAAACGATCTTATCAATGTCATTTTCATGCATAGCTGTAAGAAGATTGATGGTGTTGATGACATTATTGCGATAATAAAGGAGCGGATCTTTCATGGATTCGCCTACATATGCAAAAGCCGCAAAATGTATAACAGCATCAAACCTGTTTGTTTTCAGGAATTGTGATAGGGAATCCTTGTTTTCCAGGTCCATTTGGATGAAGTGTTCAGACAAAATCGCTTGCTTATGACCTCTGGACAGATTGTCCAACACGGTGACTGAAATCCCTTTTTTTATGAGCTCTTTGACCGTGTGGCTTCCAATATAGCCTGCTCCACCAGTTACCAGGACGTTCATGGTGTTTCCTTGAAATATTTTTTCCTGTTCCATAGAATAAAAAACATCAAAAAGAGTGTAAGGCAAAGGACGAGTAATGTAAGAGGAACGTAACGTCCGCCATCATCATATCTGAAAACAACTTCATACTCGCCTTTTTCAAGAAAGACGCTCCTAAACAGGTAATTTGCCCTGAAAATCTCCTGTTCTTTTCCGTTAACAGTACATTTCCATCTTGGGAAAAAGACTTCTGATAGAAAAAGAAAACAGGGATTTTCCATTTTCACTTTTAACACAATCTCGTCATAGTCCCATTTTTTTGTTTCATAAATGTTTCCTTTTGTGTTGAGAGAGGTCACACCAGGATCTTTTTCAAGGATCATTTCCTTCAAAGGATCAAATGACTGTGATTTCATGTATTTAATGATGTCTGGCTGCCTTGGAATGATTTTTATTTTATCTACGAAAAAGACTCTTGGAAGGAAAAACCTGTTGAAATATACGTTTTTTCTACCTTGAAAAACTTTTTCAATTTGAGGTGCCTGATAGTTTTGGGAAGAAATGAGATATTTGACGTTGAAAAGCCCTAAAAATCTTAGATCATAAAGCAAACCTGCGTTTTGGATGTCATCAAATTCTTTTAGGGCTGCCGCATTGTATGCATAGGCAGATTCAATCTTATGAGCAGGCCATTTCCCGACTTCTAGGTCATTTTGTGGAGGAAAAGGAATGATACGGAACTGGCTTGTATCCTTTTTTATGAAGGCAATATCCGGCGTTTCTTCTGTGATAAAACTATAACTGTCAATAGGATGGATGAAGTTCCTGGAAAGAGCCCACAGGTCAAGAAAAATGACAAGTGTAAGTGAAACGAGAAAAAAACTTTGCTTAATTTTTCCTGTGGCAAGAAGGAATAGGAGAAATGCCAGCAGGATTGTGAAAACCCAAAGAGAGAAAAGACCTGATTTTGCCATTTCTTTGGCAGGACGGGTTGTCTGGTCAATAAAACTGTCGACTTGAGCAACAGAATATTTTTCATAATAAGAATTCAGATCCGTTTTGGAAGACAAACCGGATTTTAAATGTGAGGAATATATAGGTGAATTGACATAAAAGCTCATTAGCAGGGCTGTTACCAAAATAGAGAGTATAAATATGTTTATTTTTTTTCTGTTTTCAGGTCTTTTCCAGTCACTTGTCAGGAGGGTGTTCAACCCATATGCAAAGAAATAGACAAGGAAAAAAGTGACTAAGATATAGATTGTAGAAGGGACTCTGAAGCTTTTTATATAGGGCAGTGTTTCATAGAATAGTCTGAAATAAGGGGCAAAAAAACCGCCAAATCCATAAAGGATACAGATGACAGTGATGAGTGAAAAAAGTTTTATATGGCGTTTTTTCCAGTTTAGGATAATGCCGAAAATCGCTATGAATAGGACAGATAGCCCGACATAGTCTGATGTGGATACAAAAGGTCTCCAACCCATATAGGTTTGGCCTTGAAGTCCGAAAACTGAAGGTAACAGATAACTAAGCATTTCCAGTGGATGGAGAGACCAAGAGATGGCAAACTGCCATTTTTGGAGAGCATCTACTTCAGCACCGCGCGATGTGAGTTTAAGCATCATATAATGATGTAGGAGATTGTCTGAAGCGAGAATCAACGCAATAATGCCCATGATGGTAAACCCTGCAACAGAGAAGAAAAAAATATATAAAGGGTTGTTTTTTTTTGTGACAGATTCAGGAGAATTGTCTGCTGTAGTCAAAGGTTTTTCTTTTTTCCTATAGGAATCATATATCTCAAAGAGAGACCTGCAGATAAAGTAGAGAGAGATGAACAGCAGGTTATAATAAAAGACCTGGGGATGGCCTTTGAAAAGAAAGGCGACGGGAAGCCCTGCAAAAAGGAAATAGATGAGATTCTTTCTGATGAAACCATAATTGATGAAAAAGAGAACAAGAGGAAGGAAAGTCATGTTGACGGTTTTTCCAAAATGTCCTAGCATGGCGTAGGATATGAAATCTCCAGAGAGCATGTAGGCTATTCCTGCTATGAAGGATACGGGATAGGAAAAGCGCATGGAGCGGAAAAAAAGATATGCAAAAATACCGCCTAGAAAAATGAAAAAAATAATCCTATATCCGATTCCCAGTTGAAGAGGGAAAAGAAAACAGATAAAATCAAAGAGATGGTTGAAATTGACGCCTTCAACCCAAGGTGTCCCTCCTGCTAGGAAAGGCATCCAAAAGGGCAGTCTGAAGTGAGTTAAAAAATAATCCTTATTGAAAACATAAGCGGCATACAGCTGTGACATTGTGTCTGGTGTGTTCATCGGCTTAAGAAGGACTGGTCCAAAAACAATGATAAGTGCTGCAAGATAAAGGATAACAACAGTGAGAAAGGAGTGTTGTTCGTAAAAAGGGACCTTTCCTGTAGAATGTTTTAGATTCAGGTCAAGGTCTTGGTTTTTATTGGACATTTAGTACTCCCTGGAATTTATAGAGAATTAAAAGAATATATACTAAAAACAGTTTAAAGTCCAATTTGACTTTTAAGTGTCAGGGTTTAGTAGGATAGGACAATATTACAGGAAGCCTGTTTCATAAGGTTATCTTATGTTGATTCTAAGTTTTTTTGCCAGATCAGTCATTTTTTTGTCATTGGAAATGAGCGTAGCACTGGTTCTTCGTGCTGCAATCATATATAGCAAGTCATATACCGGATGATTGTGACAGATTGATTCACTTAAGGCTTCCTTCCATAAATCTACTGTTGGTATATATCTGTCAATCAACCGGTTTGAATCTTCAGCTAAGGAAAGGCTTTGTTCAGTTGTAAAACCAGCTAGCTTGCTGTACTTCCAAGCAACATTGGCAATTTCTGAAATATAGAAATCAGGAGCTATTACAAGATCAGCAGTCCCAATCAGGGTTGAATGGAGTTCATAACGCATGCATGTCAAGATTTTTATATGAATAGTTTACAACGAATCATTCGGTTTTTCACGCTAACCTTAAGGCTATAGGGGTGACCTAAAGACGGGGTGGGTCAGGTTATAATGAATTGTATAATGGAAACTAAATAAACATGAAGTTTTTATAGAAAAAATTCCTTGTGGTCTTTTCCCCACAATAAAAATCCTATAAAATCATTTATTCCGCATGTTATCACACGAATTGAAATTTGTGGAGTAATGCCCCCAAATTATCCTGTTTCATGTCTAATAGTCAGTTTATAGAAGAGTTACACCCTTATTTGTGATATTTGTTGAGGGGTATATACCACAAATAATATCAAAACAAATATTGTTTTTTACTGTATTGTCAAATATAATAGCTTTTAAAAAATTGGCACGTTGCTTGCTTTATCTACATTTACTATGGAAACAAGGATTCTTATCATATCCTCTGATGTTCAGAGTGTCAAACTGGTTTCTGAAATAGTCCTGAAGGAAACGTTCAGTTTATCTGTATATGACAGTCTTGAGAAGGCTGCAAGGCTTGCACCCTTTGAGGATTTCGAAGTGATTTTTGTTGACATGGATTTGGGCATTGAAAAATCCATGGAGTATGTCTCCCTGGTGGAAGATATAAAGGATCATCCGTTTCTTGTGCTATTGATAGGAAATCTTGAGCCTAAGCAGGAGGCTGAAGTACGGGAAAAGGGAATCTTCATCATTCTCGAAAAACCCTTGGATGAGCAGTCTATACGCAAGATGCTTGTAAGCAGGGAATGGGAACAAAAGCAAACATTTGTTGACTCTGCCGGAGGAGTTTAAAGCCCGCTCCTCCGGTGGGGTATTCCATTAAATGGAAGATGGAAGATTGTGGATGGAAGATAGCAGATGGTAGATAGAGGATAGAGGATAGAAAGAAAAAAACACAAGGAGGTTTAATATGACTGGAGACACGGGTCAACAGAAGTCTGGGGGGAAGACCTTCCAGCTTGTGAGTTTTACGGTCGGAAAGGAGGAATACGGCGTGCACATTGAAGATGTGCAGGAGATAGTGCGCATGCCTGAAATCACACATTTGCCACAGACACAGAGTTTCATCAAGGGAGTGATCAACCTCCGGGGGAACATCATTCCTGTGATTGACATGCGGGAACGTTTCAAGATGGATAAGAAAGAGTACAACGAAATGACTCGTGTTATAGTCGTGAAGATCGGTGAGAAATTGGTGGGTATGATTGTTGATACGGTCTCCCAGGTTCTTGAAGTAGGAACAGGAGACATAGAGGATGCGCCAGACATTATCAGCGGACTTTCAAAGGAGTACATAGAAGGCATAGGCAAGATCAATGAGACTATGATCATAGTGCTGAAGATAGAGAAGGTTCTCACTTCAGAAGAGCTTAATTCATTGGAAAATACAATCAAATAATAGGAGGTTTGAGATGAAAATCAAGATTGGTACACAGTTGATTTTTGGTTTTACGTTTGCTGTCATAGTGGCGGTAATCATAGGTTTTATAGGAATAACAAACATGAAGGCGATTGATGATGCAGATACAAGATTATATCAGCAAATAACAGTTCCATTGACAGAACTGGGATCTGTTCAGGCAAATTTCCATCAGGTTCTTGTCAACTTGCGAGACATGATTCGGGCTAATGATCCTGCAGTCATAGAACAGAAAGCAGCACGTATTGATGAACTGTCAAAAATCATCACTGATAATGCAGATAGTTATGAAAAAACCCTGTTTTCAGATGAAGGTAAAAAAATGTATAGGGATTTTTTGGAAGCACGAAATAAATTTCGTGCCCATTTTGAGCAAATAAAAACATTAGCAACCGCAAATAGAGATACTGAGGCTTATGCCCTTATAGATGGAGCCGCTGATGTTTCTGCCAATGCTGAACAAGCTGCTATTGATCTTATGGTGAAATCTAAAATTGGATTTGCAAAACAGACAGCTGATGAAAATACAGTCCTTGCTAACAGGTCTTCTGCCATAATGATAACAGTTATGGTCATAGGTGCGCTTATTGCGTTTATACTAGGGATCTTCCTTAGCTTAAGTATTTCCAATATTATAAAAAATCTTATTGCTGAAGTAAACAAGCTGGCAGAAACCGTAATAGGAGGGAAACTTACAACTCGTTCTGATACGAGCAGAATCAACTGGGAATTCAGACCAATTATGGAGGGTATCAACCAAACTTTAGATGCTTTGGTTGGTTTTTTTGATAATATGCCAGCCCCTGCGATGATTATCAATAAAGAATATGAAATTTTGTATATGAATAAGGCAGGTGCTTCTTTAGGAAATACAACAGGCGAACAGTTAGCATCCATGAAAACCCGCTGTTATGATTTTTTCAAAACAGCTGATTGCAGAACACAGAATTGTGCTTGTAGTCAGGCTATGCAGTTAAACCATGAAGTTGGTAGAGAAACGGATGCCCATCCTGGTTCTTTAAACCTTGACATTCAGTATATCGGTGTTCCTGTAAAAGATCAGAGTGGAAGAGTTGTTGGAGCTTTAGAGATTGTAAGTGATCAGACAGCTATTAAGCAGGCTGGGCGTATAGCAAAGAAAATTTCTGATTTCCAAGAGGTTGAAATTAACAAGCTAAGAACAAATCTAGAAAAATTAGCTGTTGGAGATATCAATCTTGAGCTTAAGGTGGGAGAAGCGGATAAGGATACAAAAGAGGTAAAAGATAATTTTGAAAATATCAGCAAGGCTCTAGGAACATTAAACGCGGCGATGATAGAAATCGTTTCTGGTGCTAAAGCCATGGCTGCTGGAGATTTGACGGTCTCATTAAAGGCGCGTTCAGATAAAGATGAACTGATGAAGGCACTCATCAACATGATAACGAATATTAGAACTATGGTTCAGAAAATTGTTGAATCTGCAGATCAGATCGCAGCTTCCTCAGAAGAATTGTCAAAGACAGCACAGAACCTCTCTGAAGGTTCACAAAAACAGGCAGCCTCTCTCGAAGAAACATCCTCTTCCATGGAAGAGATGTCCAGCTCAGTTGAACAGGTTGCGAACAAGGCACAGAATCAGGCTTCTTCTGTTGAAGAGGTCACTTCCTCCATGGAAGAACTTAACGCTTCCATCAAAGGTGTGGCAGATCTCTCAGTCAAGGTCAAGTCCGGTGCTGAAGGAGCGGTAGCACAGGCTGTTGGTGCAGAAAAGTCCTCTGAAGAGACGAATGCAGCCATGAAGAAGATTGAAGAAAGTTCAGTGAAGATCAGTAAGATCATCAATGTGATATCCGACATCGCAGACCAGACAAACCTGTTGGCACTCAACGCTTCCATTGAAGCAGCAAGAGCAGGGGATGCAGGACGTGGATTTGCAGTTGTTGCCAAGGAAATTTCCAAATTGGCAGATAAGAGCGCTGGCGCTACAAAAGAGATCGGCGACCTCATCACAGAAACAAATCAGAATGTGAAGAACGGCGCAGAGATGGTGAAGGTTGTTGATGGCGCCATTAAGAAGATCCGTGAAGTTTCCCAGGAATCTGCCCAGTACGGAGCTGAAATGGCCAATGCCACAGAAGAGCAACTGACTGGATCCAAGCAGATTGCAGAAGCTATACAAAATGTTAATACATTGGCTCAGAGTATCGCTTCATCTGCGGAAGAACAGTCGAGCACTTCAAACGAAATGGGTAAGACAATCGAAAAGGTCAACGAGATTACCCAGCATGCTGCATCCAGCGCAGAGGAGATGGCTTCTTCCACAGAAGAGCTATCCAGCCAGGCAGAGGTATTGAAGAAACTGGCTGCACAGTTTAAGATTTAAGGAGAAGATCTCTCGCCCCCCAGAAAGGATCTCCGAGATCCTTTCTGGGGAGGAGGAAGCGGGGATAAGGATATTGTCATGAACGAAATGTTCAATGAATATAGGGAACTCTTTCTTGAAGAAGCGGAAGAGTATCTCACGGCCTTGAATGATAACCTCATTGCCATTGAGAAGAACCATGACGATGCGAAGCTGATTGACAACATATTCCGCGTTGCGCATACTTTGAAGAGTTCCTGCGCAGCAGTGGGGTTGAAAGAGATCAGCGCTTTGGCCCATAAGTCTGAAGACGTCATGCACAAGGTCCGTGACGGGCAGATTGTCATTTCCGAACATATCATTGATGTCCTTTTTGAGGTTCTAGATGTTGTCAAATCCAGCATTGAAACAATCAAGAAAGGCAAAGAACCAGTATATGAAACGATCCTGACAACAAACAAGCTTGAAGATATCCTCAAGGAAAAACAGGAGACTCAAGTAAAAGAGAACAAAGAAGAGGAATCTGTTTTCACAAAAATGAAGATAGATGAAAAGTATAAGGATCTGATTGAAAAGGCTGTAGCTTCAGGACAGAATGTCTTCCAGGCGAACATCATCATTGATCAGAGGGAGATGCTGAAGTGGTTGCGAGCAGAACTGCTTTTGAATAAGGTCCGTACTTTGGGGAATCTCATAGGGATTGAACCCGTAAAGGAGAAAATTACTGACCCTTCTTTTAACGGTTCTTTTTCAATACTCATGTCATATTCTGGAAACCAGGAAAAACTTAAATCAGAACTTACGGTTGACCTTATCAAACATGTGGGAGTGGTTCTGCTGGCTGGTGGAACTGAAACAAAGCAGGAGTCTCCTGCTGTCATGGAGGAAAATGTTTCTCTCAAGGAAGGGAGAGCAGCCAGCACTGCCAATCCTGTTGAGACGGGTAAAACACAGGTCGTCAAGGATGAGAAGAAGGATGAAGGCCAGAAGATCAAGACCAGTGATACGATACGTGTCAATACAGAGAAGCTGGATGATTTGATGAACCAGATCGGTGAGTTAGCCACAACCATTTCAGGGATACGGCAGATTGAAAAGCGTGTCCAGGAAGTGACCAACGATGCGGAACTTGTGAATCAGGTCTCTTTTTTGGCAGACAAGCTTTCCAACCTTTCCGTTGACCTGCAATACAGCATCATGAGCACACGCATGTTGCCTATTTCGACAGTATTTAACCAGTTCAACCGTGTTGTGCGAGATCTTTCCCACAAGATGGAGAAGAAGATCGAGCTTATCCTTAAAAACGAAGAGACTGAGTTGGACAAGAAAATCATAGATTCCATTGGCGAACCACTCATGCATCTTGTCCGAAATTCAGTGGACCATGGGATTGAATCCCCTGAAAAACGTAAAGCAAAGGGGAAGCCTGAAACAGGATCCGTGACGTTAGCAGCAGAACGGACAGGAAACCATATCCTGATTTCCATTACAGATGATGGTGACGGACTTGATGTTGCCAAGATCAGGAAGACTGTCATAAAACGAGGCTTGGCTGCACAGGCAGATGTGGAGGCAATGTCCGATGACCAGATCATACAATATATTTTCGCTCCGGGATTCAGCACACAGGAAAAAGTAAGTGACGTTTCCGGACGAGGTGTAGGGCTTGATGTTGTAAAGACAGTCGTGAATTCGCTAGGTGGCACAGTGGAAGTGAAGACTGAATCTGCTATGGGGACAGAATTCATTCTCATGCTTCCACTCACTTTGACAACGACCTTTATCATACTGTTCAGTTCAGGAAAGAACATGTATGCTATTCCTGTCAATGATGTGAAAGAAAGCTTGAGTGTGGAGAGATCTCAAATAAAGACAGTGGATGGGAATAGGACCATCATGTTGAGGGAAGAGGTTTTGCCTCTTGTAAGCTTGAAAGAGGTTTATGACGGATTGAAGGAAGAGGAGACCAAAGAGCGTTATTCTGTTATTGTTGTGGCTTATAGGGAAAAGAAGATTGGAATCATTGTAGACCGGATTATCGGGACGGATGAGATCGTTTTGAAATCCCTGGAAAAGAACTATCATAACATAGAAGGATTGTCTGGCGCTTCCATACTGGGAGATGGCCGCATTGCATTGGGACTTGACGTTGTGGGAATCATCAATATGATGAAAAAGAAGGAAGAGCCATCCATAGCTGAGAAACGGAAAGTGAAACCCCACAAGGAGACTCCAGCTAAGAAAGAGGAGATTGTAAAAAAAACTAATTCGACTGTTTTTGACGATGCGCTTATTTTAGGTGTATTTGAAAAGTCTTTTGTGGGAGCTGCTGCAGCCTTGTCCAGTATGACAGGCCGGATCCTGACAATCGCTTCAGGTTCTGAGGTGAAACTCATACCTGGAGAGGACATCATAAATTGCATGACAGGAGAGATTGACAAACCGTATTTTGGTTCACTTGTGAAGACGCATGAGGGGTTGATATCCAACATACTGTTTATAACACCTAGAAGTGAAGGAATAGGGATGTTTGATTTGATCAGCGGGAATCCGGAAGGGACAACAACCGAACCCGTAGATGACGTTATCAACGCTATTGGCGAGATAAACAATGTTTTGAGCAGTTCGTTCATTAACAATGTGGCGAATAATATCAACAAGGAAATCCATCCTGGAACGCCCCTTAACAGTTATGACATGCTGGGAGCCATCCTGCAGGGTGCTGTTTTGCAGGAAGAGATGATGGATAAAAAAATTCTTTTGGCAGAAACCTTGATTTCCGAAAAAGGGAAAGGAAATTTCAAGGCACGTATCCTGATTATGACGGATAAGAATGAATTTGTAAAACTGATCAAAGGATGAAGATGTGGAGTATTATCTGCGCATAGCGGAAATGGCTGCAGGACACAAAGATGACAGCATGAAGACAGTTGTCGGTTCTTGCATAGGTCTTTGCCTTTGGGATCAGAAGTTGCGTATTGGAGGAATGGTTCATATCATGATGCCAGAGAAGGAGCGGGATAGTGATGCCCCTATCGGTAAATATGCGAACACTGCAGTTCCTGCTTTGGTGGAAAAGATAACCGAAGAGGGAGCCGTTCTGCGGAATGTTGTTGCAAAACTGGCAGGAGGGGCTTCCATGTTTGGCACCAATTCCAATCCCAAAGCAGGGATGTCCATAGGAGAGAAAAATCACCAGGCAGTGAGAAGGCTTTTAGAAGAGAGAGGAATCAGGATTTTGTTTGAGGATATTGGCGGGTTTTCTGGACGCAATCTCGTATTCCAGTGTTCTACAGGAGAGTTGGAAATCAAGGATCATAAGGGATCAACTAAGAGAGGTTAAATATGGCTACTATGGATGCAAAGGATCTGGATTTGACTATGGTCAATCCTTTTTTAGGTGCGACTTTTGATGTGTTCAAACAATTGTTAAGCGTAGATTTGCAGAAAGGGGGGATTAGCATTAAGAAAGCTCCTTCTGCATCTAATGAGGTTGCTATTATTGTTGGGATAACAGGAACGAACCATACGGGTGTTGTTGTTTTTAGTCTGAAAAAATATTCAGCAATAAAAATTGTGAGTGTCCTTTATCCTGATGCGCAAGTGAGTGAGAAGGACGACTCTTTTTCAGATGCTCTGGGAGAGATAGCCAATATCATATCCGGTAATGCCATGCGGGTGTTCAGTTCTATGGGACTGGCTTTGAATATCACGACGCCTTCTGTCATTATCGGACAGGCATTCGAGGTTCACTTGCTGGACCAGACAACATTATCGTCAGAGATGCTGTCACCGTTCGGAGTCCTTGAGATAAATGTGGCCATTAAGAAATTAAGTTAGAGAAGAGGTTCTTGGTTTTTAGTTTATAGTTTATAGAGGCTGGTCCCAAAATGAACTAAGAACTACAAACTAAAAACTACAAACTATTATTGGAGGAACTTATATGAAAATCCTGATTGTAGATGATGCGAAACTGATGAGAGGTATCATAAAAAATGCACTTCAGAAAGTACCGGACCTCATGGTTCTTGAAGCAAGTAATGGAGAGGATGGGGTACAGCTTTATCTGGCTACGCAGCCGGACTTGGTGACAATGGATATCACCATGGATCTGAAGAACGGGGTGGATGCAGCCAAGGAGATATTGAAGAACGATCCTAAGGCAAAAATCATCATGGTTACTGCTCTTGGGCAGGAGAACCTTTTGAAAGAATGCATCGCTGCAGGAGTGCAGGATTTCATTGTCAAACCTTTTACAGCAGAACGGATACAGGCTGCTGTATCAAAAGTCCTTGGCATCAACATTCCAACATGAGTGAATCGAAAGGGCATATCTATGCGTTTTAGGGATAAGATTCTTATCGTTGATGATGACAAGCAGATGACCCGGATGCTTTACAGGTTCTTGTCATTGGAAGGATATGTGTGTAAAATTGCATACAACGGCAAGGAAGCAATCCAAGAATTGTTGACTAATGAGTATAACCTTTGTCTGTTGGATGTGAATATTCCGGATATTTCGGGATTGGAAATATTGAGCCGTATCAAATCTGAAGACCTTCTTGTTTCAATCATAATGATGACAGGAAGTGGCGAATCGTCAATGATCATAAGCGCCATGCGTGCAGGTGCTGATGATTACCTGAAAAAACCTTTTGAAATGGAAGAGGTTCTGCTTTGCGTACAGCGTGCAATCAAGATAAACTATCTGCGTTTTGAAAACCGGAAATACAGGTATTTCCTTGAGAAGGAGGTCACAAGAAAGACAGAAAAAATAAGAAAATCCTATTATGATATCATCAGGGCTTTTTCCCAAAGCATAGAGATGCGTGATTCCTATACGGGGGGACATAACAGGCGTGTCAGTGTAATTGCTGAACTTTTGGGAAAAGCGATGGGGTTTTCTTTAGAGAAGCAGGAAGAGCTGAGGAACGGCGGCATGCTACATGATATCGGTAAGATCGCTATTCCGGACACGATCCTGAAAAAGAAAGGAATGTTGACAGACGAGGAGTTTTCCGAGATACGCAAGCATCCTATGCATGGTTATAACATATTGAAGGGGATGGATTCAGTGAGCCCCTATATTCCTTATGTCCTTTATCATCATGAACGGTATGATGGGAAAGGATATCCAGGAAGACTTAGCGGTGAAGAGATCCCCGTTGAAGCCAGGATTCTAAGTCTGGCAGATGCCCTTGATGCCATGACCAGTGACAGGTCGTATAGGAAAACGATGACAGACAAGGAAGCTTATGAAGAGATTATTTCCTGTAGTGGCACCCAGTTCGATCCCAAAATAGTAGGCGTGTTCAGTGATCTTTGGGAAAGGAACTTAGTCCAATCCTTATTACGGGTCTGAGGCAAAGAATGTTATGAAACTGTTGATTATTGATGATGAAGAAGAAATGCGGAGCTGGCTAGGAAGGATGCTGGGCAAGGAGGGTTTTGAACTGACGTTTGCAAAAAATGGCGAGACTGGAATAAGGACTTTTGAGGAAGGTGATTTTGATATAGTCATGGTTGATATGCTTTTAGGAGACATGGACGGGATAGATCTTGTCCGTAAATTCAAGAATGAACGCCCGAATGTGGAAATCATCATGATGTCCGGATACGGCACTTTCAGTGATGTTGTCAATGTGATGAAAGCAGGGGCCCAGGATTTCATAGAGAAGCCTGTTGATCCAGACCTTTGTCTTGCCAAAGTGCGGAGAGCGGCTAAGATTAGGCAGCTGAACCAGAATTTTCAGTTCCTGGATGAGCAGTATAATAACATCAGGGAGCTGAAGGAATACAATGAAAATATCATCAACCAGTTGCCCCTCGGTCTCCTCTCCATAAACATTCAGGATGTTGTTGTGGGGTGTAATTCCTATATCAAGAACAGGTTTTGTCTCAATAAGAATCTTACAAAATGTCCCAACTGCAACGTCAGGGTTTTTTTGGAAAAGCATTTTGATTCTTCTGAAAGGATTTTTGAATCTTATGAAAAATTGAAAAAAGACAATCTTCCATTCGATTTTGTCATCCTGAACAATTCTTTGGAAACGAACAAGGTTTCCCATTTCCGTATTTTGGGTAGCAAATTTTCAGCAGGAATGCTGCTGTTCATTAACGATATTACGGAAGACTACAACCTCAAGCAGAAAATCCTGGAAAATGAGAAAGTGGCCAATCTGGGTAAATTCGTTCTGGGTATCACTCATGGACTTGGAAATAACATGGCCAATGTCATTGCGAATATTTCAGGTGTTGAAGAGGAGGTAGAAAACATTGCCAACAAGATTGAGACTTGTGTCCAGATTCATATGGGAGATGAGGCAAGGGAGGATCTTGGTGACCGCCTGCAACGTATGAAAGATTATTCAACACGGTTAAGAAAACGTGTCCAGGAAATGGATATGAACATCAGGTCTCTCCTGGGATACAGCAGGCAACAACCTGTTTACAGGGCATTGACAGATATCAACCAGCTTGTTGAAGAAGCCGCTATTATTGTACAAAGCAAGGAATACAAAGGAATCATTTTTGAAAAAAATTTTTCCAGGGATATTCCTATGATCAAGGTCAATCCATACCAGATAAAAGATGTTTTTGTGGATCTGATGCTTAATGGAGTTCAGGCCATGGAAAATGGAGGAACACTCTCTTATTCGACTGAATATGTGAAAGAAAAGGATATGATAAGGATTTCAATAAGTGATACCGGATACGGTATTCCGGAAGAGAACAAGGGCAAGATATTTAATGTCTTTTTTACAACAAAAAAGACTGGAACAGGACTTGGTCTCCCTAATGTGAAAAGTATCGTAAAACAGCATGAAGGTGAAATCGACCTTAAAAGTGAGCTTGGAAAAGGAACAATTTTTTTCGTTGATTTGAAAGTTCTTATATAAAATACAAATATGCCCCTTGGTGTTCCATTAAGGGGCTTTGCAAGGAGGACGTCATGTCCACAAACAAGGTAAATAACATCAAAATCCTCATTGTTGAGGATGAGGAAGACCAACGCATGAGGTTGAAGTATGTGCTGGAAAGTGATGGCTATGCTGTTGATGAAGCGGAAGACGGGGAGATGGGAATAAAGAAGATGGGCAACAAGAGGTATGATATTGTCATTTCTGACCTCAAATTGCCAGGAGACAAGGACGGTATCGATGTTCTCAGGAAAGCCAAGAATATTTCAGAGAACACGGAAGTGTTCATTGTTACAGCTTATGGGTCCATCGAGAACGCTGTTCAGGCCATGATTAATGGTGCTTTTGATTACATCCAAAAACCGATCAACATGCCAGAATTCAGGATCAAACTGCAACGCGCTCTTGAAATTATGGAAATGACCAAGGATTCCGATAAGAAAGAGATGATGAAGACTAATATGAATGTCCTTCTGGCAGACATGGAGGATATCAGGAGTAGGTTGAAGAAGATCCTGGAAATGTCCGAAGATGCCTTGGATCTGATGGATCCGAAATCGCCAGCATATAAACGTGTGAACGAGATATGTCTGCTGGCAAATAAGAAAAAATAGAATGACAAGGATGTTTTTTTCATATAGGATGTATAATGACCAAAAGGGACAAGGAAAGCGGTCTTATCTATGGAGTCGCATCGGACATCACTGAATTAAAAAAAATGAACGATGCATTAAATCAGCAGAACGAGGAAGAGCTCCATAGGAATTTTGACGAGCTTCATAAGAATCATATTGAACTGGAAGAAAGCGAAAGGAAATATGCGTTGTTGTTCAACACGCTTCAGAGTGGTTTTGCTCTTCACGAGATCATTCTAGACAGCAATAAAAAACCCATAGATTACAGGTTTTTGGATATTAACCCGGCTTTTGAGAAATTAACAGGTCTTAAAAAGGTCGACATAATAGGGAAAACAGTCAAAGAGATAATGCCAGATACAGAAGATATCTGGATTGAGAAATATGGACATGTGGCTTTGACATGTGAGCCTATCAGTTTTAAGCATTACAGCTTAGCATTGGGTCGTTTCTATGATGTGAGCGCGTATGCTCCAGAAAAAGGGAAGTTTGCTGTTGTCTTTAATGACATAACTGAAAGGAAGAATCTGGAAGAGACGTTGCGTGAGAGCGAAGAGAAAATGAGCAGTATTTTCCGTGTTGCCCCAACAGGAATGGGAGTTATGAAAAACAGGATCATAATGGAAGTGAATGATAAAATATGCGAGATGACAGGATATTCAGCCCAGGAACTTGTGTGTCAAAGTATCAGGATGCTTTACCCGTCTCAGGAAGAATTTGAGAGAGTTGGAAAAGTCAAATATGGCCAGATAGAGGTTTCTGGAACAGGGACAGTGGAAACAGAATGGGTGCGTAAAGATGGAAAGATAATCGATGTATTGATATC
>DYKD01000150.1 GCA_020722765.1 Brevinema andersonii
AAGGTCCCGCCTTTCAGTAAATATACAATTATGTTCTGCCTAGCTGATAAATATGGGACTAAATGAAGAGAAGAAGGAAACTGAAAAGAAGCAGTCAGTGTTCAGCCTTGTTTACCCAGAGAGATCAACTTTAAGAAAGATCAAGCTGGACAGGTTCAAGAGAGAGGCGGTGGCTGAAGCGTATTTCACTGAGCTCGCCGATTCCATAAGGGAGCTTTCCAAGTTGAAGGATCAGCTTGAAAAAGATGTAAATTTCGTAATTTCCAGTCTTGAACTTAAGAAGGCAGCATACAAATCAGAAGCTTTCAAAGCAGAGCAATCTAGAATCAACGATCTTAAGAAAGAGAAGGAAGTCGAACGAGTCAAGTATGCAAAGATATTCATGGAGAACCATGCAAAGATACAGAAAGAATACGAAAGACAGATATCGATTATAAAGGAAGTGAGAAGAAAGCATCACGAAGAGGTCAGGGAGTGGTTCGAACTTAGGTTTTATGCCCTGAATCCGGAGAATCATCCGAAATTTTATCTTACCCGCATAACAAGATCCGCAGGACTGGACCTTAGTAAGAGCCCGAATTTCGAGAAAGACGTTTCGGACTTGGAATCCAAAATGATGGAGGAACTTGTGGCATCGAATCGCGAGAGAGGACGCAGGGAAAAGGAGATAGAAGAAAAGTTCTCCACGCAGCTTGCCGAACTGAACAGGAGGTACAAGGCCTTTATGAAAGAGGTGGTGGGCAAGGAATTAGCGGTTATCAGGAAGCTGAATGCAAAATATTCAGAAATGATCGAATCTGCAAGGAAAGAGTCTGTTAGGGAGCTTTCCGTAAATCTCGACAGCATAGACAAGTTCATATTAACGATAAGATCGAAGCACGACAAGGCTTTTCATGACATAATAAGAAAGGAAGCTGACCTTGAAAACGAGTACAGAGATAATATGATGAAGCTTGCAGACTTGAAGCAGAGTATTCCGGAGAGCCTGGCTTCTAAATACCTTTATTGCCCGCTGAAGCTTCCGAAGCAGAAGGTTCCAGAACAGAAAAAAGAAGCAGAGCCCGTACGCTCGAAGCTGGATCAGGTTGCTGTCGAAGCAACAGGTAGAACGTCTCAGGTGCTGGCAGGCGGGGAGGAGCCGAAGAGAATAAAAATCGGCCAAATTATTAAGACCGCGATAGGCTCCCTTGTGGTCGGAGGTCTCATATACTTCTATCCAGAGATAACCCAGACGGAGCGGGACACTGTTCAGAAAGTTCCGGTTCAAGTCCATAAACAGCTGGTTAGGGGGATCGTTGTATCCACTGAAACTGTAAAGCCTGCTGAGGCGGCGTCCGCGGAAAAACTTCTTGATGAAAAGAAAAAAGTTTCCAAGTCGGAGCCTTTTAAAGGGCCGCAGTTTGCAAACTCCCCCCTTATTTCAGTCACGGGTAGTACCCAAAAGGCTGACCCTATAATCGAGGGGCTTGCGAAAAAAAGATTAATTTTCGACCTTAATCAGATTTCAAATATTAAAGAAGAGAGGTTCGTTTCCAAAGGAGTAAAATTCAGTTCTCACACTATCGAATCTTCCAACGCTTCGAATCCTGCGCAGGAGCCGGTGAAAGCGGAAATTGCTATTTTCAAGAAGCCGGAAGAGAAAAAGAAGACTGAAGATTTAAATGTGGAGATAATAGAGCAGGATGTGAGCGACAAGTTCGAACGTGTTGAATTGAAGGCGCAGGATGAGGCTCCAACCCAGGAAGAAATTCAGTCTTCAGAACAGATAGTAGGTTTCGGCGAAGAGCCAGTCAAGCCAGGCAAGGAAAGGACCGTAATCATGTGCGGAGACAGGCCCGTCTATGTCGAGCACGATCCTGGCGCAACTCTCAACGATAATGATCCGGATTTTTGTGAATAAAACTGAAAATTGTTTTCTGTTTCATTTTTTACATATTTACTTGATTTTTTCATACTTACTTGAGTATTTTCTTAAGAACCATAAAGTTTAAATAAATAGAAGTTAAAGCAGACTTGTGGGGTGGAATAATGAATAAGATATTTTCAATTGCTTTTGCGTTTTTATTTTTAACTGCATTTGCATTTCCGCAGATGAATGACGGACTTGACGACAACAAGTCCAACCAGGATAAGATAGGTATCTCTGACGACCTTCTCATTTTGCCTATAAGCGAAAACACTGAGAACGGATCCAATGAACTTGGTGAAGAAGAGGTCGATCTTTTTTCTGTCAGTGAAGAGGACCTTGCTCTTATAGCGGACATCACCGACATAGAGGTCACTGGCGTGGCAAGCGCTTCAGCCTTGCTTAACAACAGCAGGTTCATGAACTGCTTCAGCCCGGAAATTAAGTCCGAAGTTCTCGTTCTTTATACGAGATACATGAAAGCCCAGTCTTCAAACGACAGCGGGGAGATCGCTTCCATTAAAGAAGAGGCGCTTCAGATGAAAGAGAGGCTCAGGGAAGAGCTCGCATCCTGCAGCGGCAAATCTGGAAGCAAAAGATCTGACCAGGTTCAGGCAATGAATCAAGAGATGAATCAGGTAATATCGTCATATACAGAAAGGATAAGAAACCTTTCGACTATAGAAGATGTAAACCAGAGGAACACGGAAAGGGAGCAGATAAAGACCGAGACAATGACGCAGATAAAGGCCATAGTCCAGGAAAGAAAGCAAGCTAATGCGTCAGATCTTGCCGCAATATCGGGCCAGGTCAAGATAATGGAAGGCAAGATACTGCTTAACGGGAGCGAGATCAATTCGACAGGAGTCTCCGTGATGGTCAGGATGAGAAACAGGACGATGAACGTCTCGTCTATCGCGGGAGCTCTCTCGATAAACGCGCTCGGCCTGCAGATAAGGATTCCTTCGATGGAAGTTTCTGAGAACGGAACGGTAACAGTAAACGGTTCGGTCCTCGGATTGTCTCCGGAAGAGGTCCAGGAAAGGATCAGGATAAAGGTCAACAGCATGCAGTTGGTCAGGGAGAGCGGAACCCTCATGTATCAGGCAAGCGGTGATGAGGAAAGGAAGCTTTTGGGCCTTTTCAAGATAAAGCTTGAGAACAAGGTCAAGCTTAACGCTGAGAACGGGCAGGTCCTGAGCGAAGAGAGGCCATGGTGGGCATTCCTCACTACGGAGTAAGTTCCATACTCCAGAATAAGTTTATTGCAATGCAATAAACAACAATAACCACTAAGCAACGGCCTTAATGGCTCTTAAGGGCTGTAACATTTTTTTATTTCCTTTTTTTTCTTCTGTTTTTTCTTCTACTTTTACTTTTCTTTTAAGATATATATTTTTTTAAGATACACAATAAAAGAGTTATTCAACACTCTTATTTACTTTCATCTTCCAAAAAAAAGGACACCTGAAAGCAGCACTTGTTCTCGCATAATTGCAAGATGGAAATTAATCCCTTCAGTTTTTTCTTTTTTTTATTTATTTTTTTAATTATTTTTCCAATTTTTTTTCATTTTAATGCATTTTCAAAAATTGCTCTGTAGTATTCCTCTTAAATCATGAGAATAAGGACTTTTTGGGACAAACCAAGAGGTTAATTCAATAAGATACATATCTTTCGATCTTAATAAGAAAATCTATGGAAGAGATACAGAGACCGCATCCTGGCTTATTTTCTGTGATCAAGAGAAAATTCGGCGGAGACCAGCGGAGCAGGCTCACCGAGGTGAAGAAG
>DYKD01000151.1 GCA_020722765.1 Brevinema andersonii
CACAGCAGATCGATTGTGACCAGGTCATAAAGACCGTCGCAAAGCGAAGGTCGCTTTGTGTTTACCGATGAAACACCAAACTGTATGGTGGGTAGATTAATTCTATGCCTCACGGGCGAGTGCAACAAAAGCTTCAAAGCCTTCAGCCATTTCAATATCTCCCATGATCCTTGCTTGCTGTGCTTGGATATTTATATAATCAATTACCTCCTGATCTATTAGATCTCGATTCTCTTGTATGCTTTGATAGATGTCATCTTCATTTAGTATTACCTGTAATATTTCTTTAGGAGGAATTTTTCTTTTTAGAACCTCTGGATGATGCGGAAAAACGGACTTGAGGTTTCTTAATTCATCCATGGCTTTTTTGATTTCACCGATTTGCAGCCATTCATCTACCAATTTCAATCGAATTTCCCACAAGTTGGGCAATATTTGAATACCCCGTTCATAATACATTGCTGCCTCTGGATGGTTTCCCTGCTGGGCTAAAAACTGGGCATAGCTGATTAATGCTTCAGGCAGAGTTGGAGCAGAAGTAACGGATTTTTGAAAGAATCTCGTTGCAGTAACGAGGTCTTTCTGTTTCAACCTTTGGTTCGCTTTTTGAATTAATCGGCGAGCTTGTTGCCAATTTCGGACAATTTCCTCTCCAAAAAAAATACCCTCATCGCTTTCTAGCATACCCCATTTATTAATCAGCAGCTTCAGGTTATCCAACAGATGTTCGTTCAACAGATGAACGCCCTGTGAATTCTTACTTGCGCTTTCATGGTGATACAATTTCGCTTTGGGTTGATATAGGATTTTGTATCCCTTTTGCCTAGCCCGCCAACACAAATCAACATCCTCATAAACCCCTTTCCCAAAGCGCTGGTCCCATCCCCCCAACTCTTCCCAAACTGTTCTTCGGATAAGAAAACAAGCCCCGGTTACCGCATTTACTTCTCTCACCTGTTGTACCTCTGGTGTGTGAGCATCCCATCCTAAGAAAGGATGGTAAGGAATACCTTTTGCGTTCCGGGCGACACCGGCATGCTGTACCTTGCCGGCTAAAGGTCCCGCAATCTGAGGGGGAAATAATAAGAGAGCGCCAACGATTTTTATGTCGGGGTCAGCGGGGATCATCTCCTCCAGCCAGCCTTGGTTGATGGCTTCAATGTCTGAATTCAAAAATAGGATGAAGGGTGCTTTGCCTAACTTGGCTCCCTGCTGAGTGGCTCCGATAAAACCCTGGTTAGACGAAGTGCGCGCCAATGTGAGACGGGGATGATCGCGCCATGTCGCGAAAAGATCCTCGATCTCATACCCGGGAGAACAATCGTCCACCAGGATTAAGTGAGCATTTTCGGTGGTGTTCAGGACAGATTGAACACAATGCCGGATCAGTTCGGGATGACCATAAATCGGAACCACGATATCAACTTGCCAGTTTCCTTCTCTGCCTTTTTGGATTACCTGGAGGGTAGGGGCAGCTTTTGTTAGCAGATGGCTGGAAACTAACTCCGGGAGATTTCTATACTGACCGATAATCAGGCGAAGCCGTTCGTACATCTCTGCGCCAGCGGCTTGGACATTATAGTATTGACGGATGTCCTTTGCTGCCCGTCGTCCTTTGCTTGCAGCATTATCCCGATCTTCATAAACTAACCGCATAATTTCGGCTGCATGTTCCGTGTTGGGCTCAGCCCAAACATTTCCACGCTCATAAGGACCGTAATCCCTCTCCAGCTCGACTAACTTATAATCCACCAGAAAGCTATTGCCAATATTCATGAAATCCAGGTTGCCTGAATATGCAGTGGCGATAACCGGCTTACCCAGGTACATGGACTTTGCTAAGCCCAGACCGAAACCTTCGGAGCGGTGCAGCGAAATGTAACAATCGGCGGTTGCCATTAATGTTGTCATATCAGAGTTATCAAGGTGATCTTCGATCAAGCGGACATTCAACCCTCTGGCGGCATCCTTCAAGAGGGAGTGTTCACGCGGAAATTTTTGGGAGTTGATAGATTTGAGGACCAGGAGGACATCTTTTTGATTTCCGAAAGCCTGTCGAAATGCTGACAGCAAGCCGAGAGGATTCTTGCGCTCGAAGACGCTGAGGTAGTCATAATTGAAGAGAAAGATGTAAGGGTCTTCTGGCAGATTGAACCTGGCACGGTCAGGACGGGCGTGGGTTTCGTCAACTACGATTGGCAGTATTGTCTTTACCACTGGCACAAGGGACCTGTGGGCGATGCTCTCCTGGCTAAATTTGCTCTTGACCCAAATCTCTTGAAACGGTGCAAAGCTCGCCAGCCATCTGTCGGGGAAATGCTCCAATTCCCAAAACCACACACCGATGTTATATCGCCCCTCGAAATAAGCTGGTCCAACTAGGTTCAGAAATTGCGGGAACAGATCGGCATTGACATGGATTAGATTGATTGGATAGGGGTTGGTGGATGAAAAGTTATTGAAGCTGGTATCGCTGTGACGGTGAACTTGGGTAATGACATTGTTGAGTACATAGGGCATGTCCACAGCTTCCAAACCTCGGATGGTGCTGCGCACCGCGGAAGCGAGGCCGAACTCTCCTGTGATGTAGCCGGCCACATTGACGCCCCATTGCTGGGTTTTGGAGGGAGAAGCACTCCTCGTGAATGAGTGATCTCTCCACTGGGCAGAGAATTTGTAGGATGCATTTCTTTTCATGGATTACTCCTGAAGGAGATTGGGTATTGAGATATGAGAATAAGATATCATTGTGTTATTTGTATCACCATCTGAAAGATAACAATCTCTCAAAAGGAGATGGGCTTCGATATCATTTGGATCCTCGCGTAAAATACGAGCAAAAAACTGGATCGCCTCATTGAATTGATGTGATTCCAGAAGAAGCTTGCCTTTTTATTTAGCTTTAGTATGTCAGTCTTTATTGCATCCATGCCAGCGAGTAATTTATATTAAAAGTTATAGATTGTCAGTAAATATGGAATGAAAGTTGCGTAAAGAGACACTAAAGAATCCTACATCAATCTCTTTAGTTAGTTGTTGCTTTGATTAATGCGAAATTTGAATATACTAATTTTTTCTAGCGGCCCTACACTTTCAGTAAAGATGAATTGATTGGCATGATATATGTACTCCTGAAATTTATGCAACCAAAAAAGGAGGATATCATGCCAATCAACGAGCTTTATCATACTTTGTTTATGAAAATTAAACAATTGCAACCGACCGAAAGAATAACACGCATCCGGAATTTCACTTGGTTAATTGTCGAAATTCATCAAAGTCGTTCGGGTTACCTCATTAGAATTACTGGGTGGTATCCTGAGCTTGTCGAAGTGCTTGGCGACAAATCTGCCTGTCAAAAGAATGACATTGCAGGCTTACGCTCACAGAATGTGGATCGAAGAAATGTTTGGCGATTTGAAAAGTCACGGTTTTGACCTTGAATGCACCATGCTACGCCAAGCTAATAAACTCTCCCGTCTAACCCTGGCGGTGGCGTTATTATATGTTTGGTCACTCTCCATCGGTACAAAGACCATCCAGAATAGCCAGAGAGAACAAGTGGATCGTAAAGACAGACGAGATTTGAGCATTTTTCAAATCGGTTTGCGTTTTATCGAACGTCAATTAATAAATT